>NZ_KV791647.1:0-203266 GCF_001807955.1 Morganella sp. HMSC11D09 | reverse complement strand
GCGTCTACCAATTCCGCCACCCTCGCAGGTACTGTCATTCAATCTGCTGTCAGTTGTGTGTGATAAGATCTGATTGGTGCGAAGGGGGGGACTTGAACCCCCACGTCCGTAAGAACACTAACACCTGAAGCTAGCGCGTCTACCAATTCCGCCACCCTCGCAATTCAGAACTATCTTGTAACTGATAGCATGGAGGCGGATTTTAGCGGTTTTATCCGCGCCGTCAATATTTTTTTATCAAAATTGGTGACTTCGCTTACTTATTAGGCATTTGTAGCCAGGTAGACCTTAAATTTACCGGTTTGCGCCAGAACCTTATGCTGACCAAATGTGCTGTCCAGCAGATCGGGATACGGTAAAAAGGCGTTGGCCACGATGCACAGTTTTCCGCCGCGGTTCAGACGGGCTTTGGCACCGGAAATAAGGCGCTGTGCGGCACTGTAGCTGGTGTTCAGACCGTCATGGAACGGCGGGTTGGCAACAATCCAGTCATAGCGGTCACTGATATCCGAATACACATCACTGGCGATTACACGGCCTTCCAGCTGGTTGCGTGCCAGAGTTTCTCGTCCGGCTTCAAGGGCGGCCGCTGAGACATCACTGAGCGTCAGGGTCAGCCCCGGGTTACGTTTTGCCAGTACGGTCGCGATAACACCACTGCCGCAGGCAATATCCAGCAGAGAGCCGGTCACCGCCTGGTTCAGTGATTCCAGCAGCAGTGCGCTGCCGACATCAATATTGTCCTGGCTGAATACACCCGGCAGCGTCACGATTTGCGTCCCTTCAGCGGTATAACTGCCGATCCACTCTTTCAGGGCAAAGTGTGCCGGCGTGGTCAGTTCGCCGTAATAAAGGCCGCAGCGGCGTGCGCTGTCAATTTTACGGAGTGCTGTGAATGGCTCTGTCATTTTTTCCGCGCTGCGGACACCACTGCGGTTTTCACCGACAATAAAAATATTACTGCCGACCGGCAGGCAGGAAAAAATCTGTGTCAGCTGGAACAGCGCTTCCTGTTTACTCTTCGGCCAGAAATAGATCAGTGTGTCGCATTGTGCGGCGGCTTCCGGGCTGACGGTCAGCGCAAATGCGGCGCGATCACCCAGCGGGACACGCAGGACCTGCCACTGATGATACTGGCTGGTGCTGACATACACTGACTGCGCGGAAAGCTGTGCAGCGAGGGGATCCTGAATGTCCCCGGCAAGCAGGACACGGCTCCCGGTAAATTCGTCTGCATGACGTAAAATCACTTCACTGGCCGGGGTAAGCATGGACATCCGTTAACTCCTGTAAATCATAATTCGGCAGCATTGGCGCGGGCAGCGCGCTTTGCTAAGATAGTGTCGTTTGTTATTTCAGGGATACATTATGACGCGACGAGACAGAATGCTGGCTCAGATGGGGATCACCCAATGGACGCTGCGTCAGCCGCAGCGCCTGAAAGGGGAACTGTCTGTACAGATCCCGGCTTCGGCACGTCTGCTGATCATAACCGATGAGCAGGCAGATCTCACCTGTGATTTACTCAGCGATATATTCCGCAGCCTGAATATCACGGCGGATGATGTTTACTGCATCACACCGGATAATGTACAGAGTATCCCGGCGCAGACAAACTGCCTGTGCTGGCTGCCGGGAACGGAAGCTGAACTGCCGGATTCACTGCCTTCATTACACTCTCCCCGTCTTGCCGACCTGTATCAGGACGCGCAGGCAAAACGCGGATTATGGACACAAATTTATCATTATGATCAGACTGTCACCGCTGCTTCCCGCTGATTTTTCCGCCGCATTCCGTATTGAACAGGCCGCTCACGCTTATCCCTGGAGTGAAGCCACATTCCGCAGCAATCACGGCGAACGTTACCATAACCTGAAACTGGAAGCAGACGGGGAACTGGCCGGATTCGCCATCAACCAGACGGTACTGGATGAAGCGACCCTGTTTAATATTGCGGTTTCACCTGAGCATCAGGGAAAAGGTTATGGCCGTCAGTTACTGGAAAAAGTGATTGAAGACCTGACAGCAAAAGGGATTGCGACACTCTGGCTGGAAGTCCGGGCATCAAACAGCCCGGCGATTGCGCTGTATGAATCGCTTGGTTTTAATGAGGTCACTGTGCGGAAGAACTATTATCCGGCGGCACAGGGTAAAGAGGATGCAGTGATTATGGCGCTTTACCTGAGTTTCGGAATGTCATAGCGCGAAATGTAATAGAGCGATAAGTCAGATAAAACGGCGGTTTTTTATCCCTTTCGGCAATTTTCTGCGTGTTACTGTGATGGTATACATTTATCACAGGCGCGCCTTGTCATGTTTATCCATAAAATTATCACACCGATGTTTATCCGGCGCTTTGAATGCGTCGGTTCTGAATGCCTGTCGCACTGCTGCCAGGACTGGTTTATCAGTATTGATAAGAAAACCTATAAAAAATATCACAGTGCGGACAGCATTGAAATTAAACAGATTTCTCAGGAACATGTTCTTAAATCGGAGCGTGCCGGTACATATGCGTATATCCGGCTGACAGAAGAAAAACAGTGTCCGTTTCTGACAGAAAAGCGGCTGTGTGGTGTTTACAGTAAGCTCGGGCCTTCGGCAATGAGTGATACCTGCCGTGAATATCCGCGCAGTGAAATAAAATATCAGAATGCGACGTTCAAACGTTTGTCACTTTCCTGCCCGGAGGTTGTTCGTCAGTTGCTGTTTTCCGCCGATGCCATGCAGTTAACAGAAGAAGAGCAGTATCTGAAAAAAGTACCGCAGGATGCGGCGCTGACTGATCCGCAATACCTGATGTACCTCTGGTGTCTGAATCTGGTGCAGGTACCGTCACCGGAGTTTGAGGATAACCTCTATGCCGTTATGCAGCTGCTGACGTTTATCAGTAAGCTCAATTATGACATTGAAGCGAATTTTGATCGTATTCAGGGCGTGTATGAATTTCTGCTCAATGCAACGGAAAACGGAGAACTGACGGCAGAGCGCAGAGCACTGCCGCACCCGGTCAGTTTTCAGACCGCAGTATTAAGTGTTTACGGTAAATTTATTCCCAGGTTATCCCGCAGTGGTACTTTTTTATTCTCCACTTATATCAATACGCTGAAGCAACTCGGAATGGATGAGCAACAGACCGCAGTACGCACGGAAGAAAACATGGCGCGTCTGCGGTCAGAATGGAAAGTACAGCAGCAGAACAGTTGTCTGAATCAACCATACACACTGCGTAATCTGTTTTCCTATCTGCTGTATCACAGCCAGTTTCCGCATGCGGCTAATTTCGCCGGTGGTGTTACCGGTTCCCGCAATGCCTTGTCTCACTTCAGTCTGCTGGTCATGGATTATTTCTATTTGCGGACCAATCTGACGGCGCTGGCGGTAACGGAAGAACGGGTACTGAAAGAGAGTGATGTTCAGCTTTTGCTGGGCGCCTATTTCTCACTGAAAATGCATGTGGGTGATATTAATGCAGATTTACTGGCACTGATGGAACGTTGTCAGATGAGCGATGCAATCGCCTGTATCTGCCTGCTGGATAACTGACGGAGCCGGATTTTCAAGCTTTTGTTGTTTCACGGGGCAAACCGGGCGAAAATAAGCACCATTAATGAGAAATCAGAGGCGGAAACCGTGTGTTTCTGCCTCGCAGCCCCAGAAGAACGCCCAGATGTCAAATAATGCATTTTTACAGGAAGTGGCCAAACGCCGCACCTTTGCGATCATTTCGCACCCCGATGCCGGTAAAACCACCATTACCGAAAAAGTCCTGCTGTTCGGACAGGCTATCCAGAAAGCCGGTACCGTCAAAGGCCGCGGCTCTAATCAGCACGCCAAATCTGACTGGATGGAGATGGAAAAACAGCGCGGGATCTCAATCACCACATCCGTGATGCAATTCCCGTATCACGATGCCCTGGTGAACCTGCTGGACACCCCGGGACACGAAGACTTCTCCGAAGATACCTACCGCACCCTGACGGCGGTGGACTGCTGCCTGATGGTGATCGATGCGGCAAAAGGGGTTGAGGATCGTACCCGTAAGCTGATGGAAGTTACCCGTCTGCGTGACACGCCGATCCTGACCTTTATGAACAAACTTGACCGCGATATCCGTGACCCGATGGAGTTACTGGATGAAGTGGAAAACGAGCTGAAGATTGCCTGTTCGCCAATCACCTGGCCTATCGGCTGCGGTAAGCTGTTCAAAGGGGTTTATCACCTGTACCGCGATGAAACTTATCTGTATCAGACCGGCCAGGGGCATACCATTCAGGAAGTCCGTACTGTAAAAGGGCTGAATAACCCGGATCTGGATGCTGCTGTCGGCGAAGAGCTGGCAAAACAGCTGCGTGATGAGCTGGAACTGGTGCAGGGCGCATCCCATGAGTTTGATGAGGAACTGTTCCTCGCTGGTGAACTGACACCGGTCTTCTTCGGTACCGCGCTGGGGAACTTCGGGGTGGATCATATGCTGGACGGCCTGGTTTCCTGGGCACCGGCACCGATGCCGCGTCAGACTGATGTCCGTGAAGTGACAGCAAAAGAAGATAAATTTACCGGGTTTGTCTTTAAAATTCAGGCGAATATGGATCCTAAACATCGTGACCGCGTGGCGTTCCTGCGCATTGTCTCCGGTGTGTATGAAAAAGGCATGAAACTGCATCAGGTGCGTCTCAAAAAAGACGTGGTGATTTCTGATGCGCTGACCTTTATGGCCGGCGACCGTGCGCATGTGGATTGCGCCTATCCCGGTGATATTATCGGTCTGCATAACCACGGCACCATTCAGATTGGTGATACCTTCACTCAGGGTGAGATTCTGAAATTCACCGGTATCCCGAACTTTGCACCGGAACTGTTCCGCCGTATCCGTCTGCGTGATCCGCTGAAACAGAAACAATTGCTGAAAGGACTGGTTCAGCTGTCCGAAGAGGGCGCGGTGCAGGTCTTCCGTCCGCTGGCCAACAACGACCTGATTGTCGGGGCGGTGGGTGTGCTTCAGTTTGATGTGGTGGTTGCCCGTCTGAAAAGCGAGTACAACGTCGAAGCTATTTATGAGGCGGTTAACGTCTCCACCGCCCGCTGGGTGGAGTGTGACGATGTGAAGAAACTGGAAGAGTTCAAACGTAAAAACGAACTGCATCTGGCACTCGACGGCGGCGATAACCTCTCTTATATCGCACCGACTATGGTGAACCTGAACCTCACCGCAGAACGTTATCCGGATGTGAGTTTCCACAAAACCCGCGAACACTGACAGAATGAGAACGCGCCTCCGGCGCGTTTTTTTTATGGCGGAGTTAAGATACACTGACAGACAGATGATGTTCATCATGAAAATGAAGAAGGATACAATAATGCGCAATACCATGAAATCACTGGCCGTCCTGCTGGTCAGCGGCGCGCTGTTCAGCGCATCCGCCATGGCGGGGGAATCTCTGAGTCAGAAAGCCGGCCAGGCGTGGGACAGTGCTTCTCAGTCTGCGGAAGATTTGGGTAAGCAGGCGGAGCAAAAATTTGACGGCGCGGTAAAAGATGCCTCACTGCTGGTGGATGACAGCACGATCACCGCCAAAATCCGTGGTCAGCTGCTGAGTGCGGATGATATTGACAGCAATGATATCGCCGTGAAAACCATTAACGGTACTGTGTATCTCTCCGGATTTGTTACCACAGATGCGCAGCGTACAAAAATCATCGATATTGCCAAAGGCGTTCCCGGTGTCCGTGCCGTGGAAGTCAGTATCGGGCAGTATAAATAACCGGCAGGTAATCTGCGCCGGGGGAAGAGCAGGATGGGAACGTATATCCCGGTAACGCCCGGGAAAATCGCACCGCTGGCCTGGTTGCCTGATCCGCTTCAGGCGACCGGTAAACTGGCGCTGGTCTGTGAAGGCGGCGGCCAGCGCGGGATTTTTACGGCCGGTGTGCTGGATGAGTTTCTCAAAGCCGGGTTTAACCCGTTTGATTTGCTGATAGGCACCTCTGCCGGTGCGCAGAACCTGTCTGCGTATCTGTGCGGTCAGCGCGGCTACGCCCGTCATGTCATTACCCGCTACACCACCGACAAACAATTCTTTAATCCGCTGCGTTTTATCCGCGGCGGCAATCTTATCGATCTCGACTGGCTTATTTCTTCAACCTCTGCGGAATGTCCGCTGAATATTGCGCATGCACTGCGGCGCTTTGATCAGGGGCAGGAGTTTTATATGTGTGCCAGCAGGGCGGATAATCTGGATGCCGCGTATTTCAGCCCGCAGGCCGAAGACTGGCTGGAATATATCAAAGCCTCCAGCGCTATCCCCGGATTCTACCGTGAAGGGGTGGAAATTGACGGCATCACGTATCACGACGGCGGCATCAGTGATGCGGTGCCGGTTATTGAGGCATGGCGGCGGGGCGCGACCCGGATTGTGGTGATCCGGACTGTGCCGTCACAGCTCTATTACACCCCGGAATGGGTGAAAAGGATGGAACGCTGGCTGGAAAAAAGCCATCTGAAACGGATGGTTGCCATGATGAAACAGCATGCCAAAAGCTATTACCGGACACAAAAATTTATTCAGTCACCGCCGGCCGGGGTTGAAATTGCTGAAATTTATCCGAATGCACCGCTGGCAAGCAATGCGCTCGGCAGCCGGGTTAAAACGCTGATGCAGGATTACCGGCTGGGCCGCCGCAGCGGACGTTATTTTCTGGCAACACTCGGTGAGCGCTGGGCGTCATATGAGCCGGTACGAAGTTCCGTACTGAGGGTTCCGCCCGCATCCAACGACAACGACTCACAACTGCCGGTCACGGACGGTACAGCGGCGGTATTACATTCACCGGAACGCTCACCGGAAAAGCCGGCGGACTGAATAAATGCAATTTATTGATACCCACTGCCATTTCGATTTCCCGTTTTTTACGGATGATCTTACCCGCCATAAAGCCGCAGCGGCACAGGCCGGGCTGACCGATATTATTATCCCGGCGGTCAGCAATCGGAACCTCAGCACGGTGGCCGGGCTGTGCCGGTCATCCGGCGATGCATTTCCCCGCCTGCACGCGGCATTTGGTCTGCATCCGCTTTATATTGCCGAACACACCCCTGAACATCTGGAACAGCTTGAGTCGTTTATCACCGCAAGCGGGACAGAATGCGTGGCGGTGGGGGAAATCGGGTTGGATCGCTATATGGCGGAGCCGCAGTGGGATAAGCAGCTGGATTTTTTTATTGCTCAACTGAAACTGGCCGCACGGACAGATAAACCGGTTATTCTGCACTCCCGCAAAACCCATGACACGCTCGCTGCTGTTCTGCGCCGTCACCCGGTGCCCCGCCGTGGTGTGATTCACGGATTTTCAGGAAGTTTTGCCCAGGCGGATGCCTTTGTGAAGCTGGGTTATTACATCGGGGTCGGCGGGACGATTACTTACGACCGGGCTCAGAAGACCCGGCGGGCAATCGCGCAGCTCCCGCTCTCTGCGTTACTGCTGGAAACGGATGCCCCGGATATGCCGCTCAGCGGTTTTCAGGGTGAACCGAACCGGCCGGAGCGGATTGTCCGTACATTTGAAGTGCTCTGTTCACTGCGCAGTGAGTCTCCGGAAGAGATTGCTGCTCAGATTTATCGCAACAGCTGTACACTTTTTTCGCTGCAATCATCTGATTAAGATTCCTGAATCGATTTTCCCGCGATTTTGTCCTGTTAAAGCCTGCATTTTGTGTGCCAAATCACCTGAAATCACTTACAATTGTAAGCAGATGTTATTTCATGTTCGTCATCTGGTTAAATACCCGCCAATTCCCGGCTTTGCGGGAGACTTTTCAGGGTAAAATAGTTGAATAATGTGATTATCATCATATTTTTGTATTTTTTGTTACTTTTTTCAGTCGTTATTTGTGACGCAAGTTGATTGTTGGCCGGACTGACCGGGTATAATCAGCGCCACAGGGTCCTGCTCAGAGCTGCATGCGGAGCAGGACTATTAATCTACATTATCGTGAACAGGGATACTTCCATGCAACTCCTTATGAGTCTGGTCGGGATGGCAGCGCTGATCTTTATCGCAGTGCTGTTTTCAAGTGATCGCCGGGCAATCAAACTGCGGACTGTTGTCGGTGCCTTCATTATTCAGGTACTGATCGGTGCGCTGGTTCTCTATGTCCCGGTGGGACGTAAAATCCTCCTGGCAATGTCTGACGGTGTCGCCAGTGTTATCGGCTATGGCCAGAAAGGGATGGACTTTATTTTCGGCGGCCTGGTATCCGACAAAATGTTCGAGGTATTCGGCGGTGGCGGTTTCGTCTTTGCCCTGCGTGTTCTGCCGGTTATCGTTTTCTTCTCCTCGCTGATTGCCGTTCTGTATTACCTCGGCATTATGCAGCTTGTGATTAAAATCCTCGGCGGCGGTTTACAGAAGCTGCTGGGCACCTCCCGTACCGAATCCCTGTCCGCGACAGCCAACATCTTTGTCGGACAAACTGAAGCCCCGCTGGTGGTGCGTCCGTATATCTCCGGGATGACCAACTCTGAACTGTTTGCGGTGATGTGTGGTGGTCTGGCATCCGTGGCCGGTTCAGTTCTCGCCGGGTATGCGCAGATGGGGGTACCGCTGGAGTACCTGATCGCGGCATCCTTTATGGCGGCACCGGGCGGCCTGCTGTTTGCGAAACTGATGGTGCCTGAAACCGAACACTTTGATGACCGTACCGAAGCAATGGCCGGTATGGCGGAAGAAGAGCGCCCTGCCAACATCATTGATGCGGCGGCAAGCGGTGCATCTTCCGGTATGCAGCTGGCACTGAACGTGGGTGCGATGCTGCTGGCGTTTATCGCGCTGATCGCCTTAATCAACGGTATCCTGGGCGGCGTCGGTGGCTGGTTTGACTATCCGCAGCTGTCACTGGAACTGATCCTCGGCTGGGTCTTCTCGCCAATCGCCTTCCTGATTGGTGTGCCGTGGAGTGAAGCTATGACCGCCGGTTCGTTCATCGGACAAAAAATTGTGGTCAACGAATTCGTTGCCTTCATGAACTTCGGTGAATACATGAAGCCGGATGCACAGGTGATTGCTGCCGGTTTACAACCGCTGTCTGATCACACCAAAGCGATTATCTCCTTTGCACTGTGCGGTTTTGCCAACCTCTCTTCTGTTGCTATCCTGCTGGGTGGCCTGGGCGGTATGGCACCTAACCGCCGTAAAGACGTGGCACGTCTGGGTATGAAAGCTGTGATGGCCGGTACTCTCTCCAACCTGATGAGTGCAACCATCGCCGGTTTCTTCCTGGCACTGTAATGCTCTTCCTGCACAGGTGAACCCGGTTCACCTGTGCACTTCACTGATTCAGTGTACTTGTCTTTCTGTCTCTCCCTGTTTATCCCTTTCCTGCGCTATACTATGCCGTGAATATGTGCTGCCATTTTGTGCATATCAGGCCATTAACGTGATTTTTATCACATAATCATATGTATTGATGTAAATGCTGTTATATAAACGTGATGAAAGGCACGTATTATAGCGCCAGGACATGCTCAAATACGGCATGGATACCATGTAACGGATTCGGTGATTCTGTTTATCAGTCACCTGTATTACAGCGCGGTGAGAAGGATCTCAGCGTTAGCTCTTATCTCAAGAGAGACAACGTCTTCACGGAACCAAGTCCCGCTCGCCAACACATTTTGCATCGTTCAGATATTGCGTCTGCCCGGCAACGGCGCAGACATACGTTGGAGAGTTTTATGACCGATTTAACCGCCGCAGCGCAGCGCGCGCTGTCCTTAATGGATTTAACCACCCTGAATGATGATGATACTGACGCGAAAGTCACTGCGCTGTGTCATCAGGCGAAAAGCCCGGCCGGCCAGACTGCGGCCATCTGCATTTACCCGCGTTTTATCCCGCTGGCCCGTAAAGTTCTGCGTGAGCAGGGTACGCCGGAAGTGCGTATCGCGACTGTCACCAACTTCCCGCACGGTAATGATGACATTGAGATTGCACTGGCTGAAACCAATGCTGCGATTGCTTACGGCGCAGATGATGTGGATGTGGTGTTCCCGTACCGCGCACTGATGGCCGGTAATACCCAGGTTGGTTTTGATATGGTGAAAGCCTGCAAAGAAGTCTGTGCGAAACACAATGTGCTGCTGAAAGTGATTATCGAAAGCGGTGAGCTGAAAGATCCTGCGTTAATTCGTCAGGCATCTGAAATCTCCATCAAAGCCGGTGCTGACTTTATTAAAACCTCCACCGGTAAAGTGCCGGTCAACGCCACGCCGGAAACTGCGGAAATCATGATGACTGTGATCCGTGATATGGGCGTCGGTAAAACCGTTGGTTTCAAACCGGCCGGTGGTGTCCGCACTGCGGAAGAAGCCGCGCAGTATCTGGCGATGGCTGACCGTATCATGGGCGAAGGCTGGGCTGACTCCCGTCACTTCCGCTTTGGCGCATCCAGCCTGTTAGCCAGCCTGCTCAATGCACTGGGCTACGCAGACGCCAAATCTGACAGTAAGTATTAATCACGCTTTCCGGGCCGCTTTTGCCGCCCGGCTTTCTGATTAACCCGGTATCTGTGGTACCGGGACGGATCCGGTATTTTAAGGAGTTCACTGTGTTTCTGGCTCAGGAAATCATTCGCAAAAAACGGGACGGACACCCGCTCTCTGATGAGGAAATCCGTTTCTTTATTAACGGCGTGCGTGATAACTCAGTCTCTGAGGGACAAATTGCCGCGCTGGCGATGACTATCTATTTTCATGATATGAACCCGCAGGAGCGCGTCTCGCTGACACTGGCGATGCGGGATTCCGGCTCGGTGCTGGACTGGAAAAACCTTGATTTACCGGGCCCCGTTGTGGATAAACACTCCACCGGCGGCGTGGGGGATGTGACCTCCCTGATGCTCGGGCCGATGGTGGCTGCCTGCGGCGGCTATATCCCGATGATCTCCGGCCGCGGCCTGGGACATACCGGCGGCACGCTCGACAAACTGGAAGCGATTCCGGGCTTTGATATTTTCCCGGATGATGAAACCTTCCGCCGTATCATCAAAGAGACCGGTGTGGCGATTATCGGCCAGACCAACTCACTGGCACCGGCGGACAAGCGTTTCTATGCGACCCGCGATATTACGGCAACCGTGGATTCCATTCCGCTGATCACCGCCTCTATCCTCGGCAAAAAACTGGCCGAAGGACTGGATGCACTGGTGATGGATGTGAAAGTCGGTTCCGGGGCATTTATGCCAACCTATGAATTATCAGAGCAGCTGGCGCAGGCGATCGTACAGGTTGCCAACGGCGCGGGCTGCCGGACCACTGCACTGATGACCGACATGAACCAGGTGCTGGCATCCAGCGCCGGTAATGCGGTGGAAGTGCGTGAAGCGGTGCGTTTCCTGACCGGTGAGTACCGCAATCCGCGCCTGTATGAAGTCACTATGGCGCTGTGCAAAGAGATGCTGGTTTCCGGCGGGCTGGCGGCTGACCGCACAGAGGCGGAAGCAAAATTACAGCAGGTGCTGGATAATGGCAAAGCGGCGGAAATCTTCGGCCGGATGGTTGCCGCGCAGCGCGGACCGGCTGATTTTATCGAACGCTATTCGCACTATCTGCCATCGGCAGTGCTCAGTAAACCGGTCTATGCTGAGACAGAAGGGATTGTGACCGCCATGGATACCCGCGCACTGGGTATGGCGGTTGTTTCGCTGGGCGGCGGACGCCGTAAGGCCAGCGACCCGATTGACTACAGTGTCGGGTTAAGTGATATCGCGCCGATCAACAGTGTTGCTGACGGACAGATGCCGCTGGCGATGATCCACGCCAATAATGAAGATGCGTGGAATGAAGCTGCTCAGGCCGTGCGCCGGGCAGTCACACTCAGTGAGAGCCCGGTTACAGATACCCCGCTGATTTACCGCCGGATCAGCGAATAAGAACAATTTTGTTATTCACGCGGAGCCCTGCATCCTGACGTGATCTGACACAGGAGAGAAGTATGAAACGTACATTTATTATGGTGCTGGATTCATTCGGTATCGGCGCAGCACATGATGCCGCTGATTTCGGCGACACCGGCGCTGACACGTTAGGTCATATCGCACAGGCCTGTGCCCGCGGTGAAGCAGATAAAGGCCGTAAAGGCCCGCTGCATCTGCCTAATCTGTCCCGTCTGGGGCTGGGTAAAGCAGCTGAGGAATCCACCGGACACTTCCCGGAAGGTCTGGATAAGAATGCGGAAATTATCGGCGCATACGGCTATGCCGGGGAATTATCTTCCGGTAAAGATACCCCGTCCGGCCACTGGGAAATTGCCGGGGTGCCGGTTCTGTTTGACTGGGGCTATTTCAGCGATCATGAAAACAGCTTCCCGCAGGAATTACTGGATATCCTCGTTAAACGCGCCAATCTGCCGGGATACCTCGGCAACTGCCACTCATCCGGTACTGTGATTCTGGATCAGCTCGGCGAAGAGCATATGAAAACCGGCAAACCGATTTTCTATACCTCTGCGGATTCCGTTTTCCAGATTGCCTGTCACGAAGAAACGTATGGCCTGGAAAAACTGTATGAGCTGTGCGAAATTGCCCGCGAAGAACTGACCAAAGGCGGTTACAACATCGGCCGTGTGATTGCGCGTCCGTTTACCGGTGAAAAAGCCGGTTCATTTGAACGTACCGGTAACCGTCACGACTACGCGGTCGAGCCGCCGTCAGCGACCATGCTGCAGAAGCTGGTGGAAGAGAAGCAGGGCGAAGTGGTATCTATCGGTAAAATCGCGGATATTTATGCCCATGTCGGTATCACCAAAAAAGTGAAAGCGACCGGTATTGATGCGCTGTTTGATGCATCACTGGAAGAGATGAAACTGGCGGGGGATAACACCATCGTGTTTACCAACTTCGTTGATTTCGATTCCTCGTACGGTCACCGCCGTGATGTGGCAGGTTATGCTGCTGCGCTGGAGCTGTTTGACCGCCGTCTGCCGGAAATGCTGAAGCTGGTGAAAGAGGACGATATTCTGATCCTGACCGCAGACCACGGTTGTGACCCGACCTGGCCGGGTACCGATCACACCCGCGAACATATCCCTGTGCTGGTGTACGGGCCGAAAGTCAAACCGGGCTCTCTGGGTTACCGTGAAACCTTCGCGGACATCGGGCAGACTGTTGCATCCTATTTTAATTTATCCCCGATGGATTACGGCAAAAACATGCTGTAATGTGTCTTTTTTTTCGGGCAGGCTTTCAGTCTGCCCTTTCCCTTTGGATTGACTGAAAGGATTTTTTTATGGCTACCCCTCACATTAATGCCGAACGCGGTGATTTTGCTGATGTTGTTCTGATGCCCGGCGACCCGCTGCGCGCGAAATACATTGCAGAAAATTTTCTGGAAGATATTAAACAAGTCAACAATGTGCGTGGCATGCTGGGTTTTACCGGAACCTATAAAGGCCGCCGTATCTCCGTGATGGGCCACGGTATGGGGATCCCGTCCTGCTCTATTTATGCCAAAGAGCTGATCACTGAATTTGACGTGAAAACCATTATCCGCGTCGGTTCCTGCGGGGCTATCAGCCGTGATGTCAAACTGCGTGATGTGGTTATCGGCATGGGCGCGAGCACGGATTCCAAAGTGAACCGTCTGCGTTTCAAGGATAACGATTTCGCGGCTATCGCGGACTTCGGGCTGGTACGTAATGCGGTTGAAGCGGCAGAAACCGCCGGGATCCCGGCGCGTGTCGGTAATATCTTCTCTACGGATTTATTCTATACACCGGATCCGCAAATGTTTGACGTGATGGAAAAATACGGCATTCTGGGCGTGGAAATGGAAGCTGCCGGTATTTATGGTGTGGCTGCTGAATTCGGTGCAAAAGCACTGACTATCTGCACCGTTTCTGACCATATCCGTACCGGTGAAAATTTACCGGCAGAAGAGCGCCAGACTACTTTTAATGAAATGATCACTATCGCGCTGGAATCTGTTTTACTGGGCGATAAGAAGTAATTTATTTCAGTCATTATAAAAACCGCTGCCGGTATTATTTCCCTGCAGCGGTTTTTTTATTTTTTACTGTTATCAGGTCTGGTATGAATTTCTGAAACACCATTTCCTATCGTAATTTTAAAACTAAAGTCACAGGTTTTATTGAGAATTTTAGCGTAGGTTATGGATAAAATTAATGTTAATAATAAAGTAAAATAAGGTGCCTGATTAACCGTTACCTGCAACAGAGAGAAACGGGGGGATTTCTCCCCCCTCAGCATCATTTATCGTTACAGGACAATGTTGCGTCAACCAGCATATCTCCGCCTTTCAATGAAAAATCGGATACCCGATGATTATTGAGTAACGAATTTACAACATCAGAAATTGTAAGAGCAGTTATTAATACCACTGCAACTATAGCTAATGTTGTTATTGATCTTCCGGTCATTTCTCTTGACTCCTTTAATTTAAGGAGGCAAAATCCCTATTGTTTGGTAGAGATTCGGCCCCGGTTTATGTTGAAAAACGTAATCGGGGCTTTCTTCTATCCGGAACAGGGAAAACATAGCCTGATCCGGACAGAATCAGGCACCCGCAGAAAATATAACAACTGTGTTTCTCTTTATCTCTGCCTCATTCGGGGGATAATACGGAGATATATCACAAAATATATTCTCATTATTCGTTAATACAATGATTGTTATTTCTGTCAGTTAACGGAAATAATAAAACCGCTGTTAAGCGGCTTTATATTATTATGGCGGTGTGAGCATAAATAATTTTTCATTCTCACCGCTGTAGCGGGATAATGCCCGGTTTATATCCTCTGCGGTTATCTGATTAACTAACGCCTCTTCTGCGGTTATCCGCGTAAACTCATTATCGTCCCCGGCAATCTGAGCCAGTGATTCTGTCCAGAAAGCCGCACTCTGGTAAACCTGCTGTTTTTCCAGTAACCAGTTGGCTCTGGCTTCTTTCAGGGCATTGTCACTCACACCGTCTGTTTTCAGGGTTTTCAGCACATTCCGGCTCAGTGCTGTCATCTCTGCGGCGCGCTGAGGATCGGTGGTGAAATTCAGCCGGGCGCTGTAGTACGGTGACGGCAGTTTTGCCAGCATAGAGGAGAAACTCAGGGCGTAAATACCGCCCGCCTGTTCCCGCAATGCGCTGCGCAACTGTTTGCTGATGATGCTGTCGGCCAGTTGCAGTGTCAGGCTTTCTTTCAGTGACCACTGTGCCGGGGCGGCATACTGAATACTCACCATGGTTTTATCAGAGCTGGCTATCGGGTAAGTCCGGCTGAAGGATTGCATTTTGGGTGCGATAGCCGGATCCCGCCACTGCAGGCGCTGCCCGGAAGCGGGAAGGGTGGCGATCCATTTCTCAACAGCCTGTTTTATCTGTTTTTTATCTGCCGCACCGCTGATCACCAGTGTCATGTCCTGTACCGGGCTGAGCAGGAGACGGTGGTTCTGCTGTAACTGCGCGGCAGTAAACTGACGCCAGCCGCCGTTTTCATTTATCACCAGACGTTCGCCGTGAGTATGACTTTCACGGTTAATGGCATCCAGGAAGCGGCGCTCCACCGGAGTGCTGTTCAGGCTTTCCAGTGTCAGCTGCTGATTGCGGAGTAATTTTTCGCCGCTGAACTGCGGCTGTGTGATCTTCAGATGCAGCAGTTTCAGCAGGGTATCCAGTTCTTCCGGCGGGGCTTCACCCCGGAATCCGTGATTCAGCAGCTCACTGTACGGCCGCAGGCTGAGACTGTGCTGTTTGCTGAATAAGGTCAGCTCACGGGCACTCAGCTCACCGTAACCGCTGCTTTCCGCCAGTTTCAGTGCCCAGTCGGTCAGTCCTTCCTGTCCGGCCGGCTCCAGTGAGCGGCCGCCCGGAATGCGCAGATTGATCTGAATATTATCTTTCAGGCTTTTATCCTGATGCACAATGACCCGCAGACCGTTGGATAACTGCCACGATTCCGTGGACGGTAACGGCAGTGCCTGCTCCTGAACAATGCTGCCGGCCGCCGCCGGGGTGACATTCAGCGCGACCTGCCGCACGGTCAGGGAAAACGGCCCGGGGGCGGACTGCCGGATCTGCTGCCAGCGGTCAGTGAACGCTTTCTCATCAAAACGGGCCTGTTCGCTGTCCGGCCCGAGCAGCGCCAGCCGTGGTGATGCCTGATTCAGGAATCCGCTCACATGGGTTTTCAGCGTATCCGGTGTGACCGGTTTGAGCAGTTCCCATGCTGTGGTGAGCTGCTGACGTTTGTCCTGAACCGGCATTCTGTATTCCAGTGCGGTGGTGATGGTATCGGCGAGATAATCATTACCGTAGCGGGATTCACCGGCGGCCTGCTGACTGAGTTTCGCCAGCAGGCTCTGCCGGGCATCGTCCAGCTCTGCCTGTGTGACGGGTTGTGTCGCCAGGCGCTGAATTTCTGTCCACAATAAGGTGATACTGCCGAGGTAATCCCCGCCCTGCGGATGCACTATCATCAGTTGCTGAAGACGGCGGCTGTCCAGCATGGCGCCCTGCGGGTTGATACTGGCAGCCGGTAGCTGTCCGTTATCCACCAGCGCGGTCAGGCGCTGGTTGAGGATAGTCACCCAGAGATTATCCAGCAGGTCATCATACTGCCCGTCACGGGTATTGAGCGGCGCGCGGATATCCCGCTGCAGCGCGAACTGCATAATGCGCTGTCCCTGCTCTTTATCGAAGACGGGTTTTACCAGCAGTCCTGGGTGCGGGGCAAAGCGCTGACGGGCCGGATCATCCTGTGCGGCATCTTCTTTGGCGGGCTGATTAAAATACGCCTCCGCCAGATTGCTGACGTCGTGGCGGTTAAACTGTCCGATAACCACCAGACTCATCCGCTGCGGCTGATACCAGGTCTGATAATAGTCTTTTGCTGTGCTGACCGGTGCATGGCGGATCACATCCAATAACCCGATCGGGTCACGCTCCGCATAGAGACTGCCCGCATAGCGCAGTTGCTCAAGGGCATTATTGATGCGGAAGCCGATGCCCTGACGCAGCCGCCACTCCTCAATAATCACGGAACGTTCTTTATCAAACGCAACAGGGTCAAAGGTCATGCCCTGTGCCCAGTCGGCGAGTACCTGCAAACCGGTCTGAATCTGTTCCGGGGTGGCCTGCGGCAGCGACAGTTTATAGACAGTGGAATTGAGGCTGGTGGCGGCATTCACATGGCTGCCGAGATTCAGCCCCTGTTTTTCCAGCTGTTTAAAACTCTGTGTGTCCGGGAAATGCGTGGTGCCTTTAAAGGCCATATGTTCGGTGAAATGCGCGAGACCGCGCTGCTCTTCTGTTTCCTGTAATGAACCGCTTTCCACCAGCAGCCGCAGCTCTGCGCCGGGCTGCGGGCGTGACAGAAGATACACATTCATGCCGTTTGCCAGGCGGATGTGCTGTAAATCACTGCGCTGCGGCAGCGGACGGTTATCTGTGCCGGTTGTGCTGACAGCGGTACAGCCGGTGAGGATCAGCACCACACCGGCAAAGGTCAGTTTATAATGCATATCGGACTCCTGATGTGCAGGTGGCGGCAGGGGCGGACAGGGCGATCACGCGATCTGCCTCCTGCTGAAGAAAACGCTGGTGGCTGACCAGCAGAAGCGTGCTGTCCGGCAGACGCTGACGGAGCAGACGGATCATGCGGACCGCATTGTCATCATCCAGTGCGGAGGTAATTTCATCGAGCAGCATCAGCTTTGGCTGACTGAGCAGCAGACGGGCGATCAGCAACCGCTGCTGTTCACCGCCGGACAGGCGCTGACGCCAGTCGGCATCGGTATCCAGTTGTGGTGTCAGTGCAGCAAGCCCGGTGGCGTCCAGCACTTCGCGGTAAGCCTCCGGCGTGAACTGTGCGGCGGTATGCGGATAGGCGAGCAGGGATTTCAGTGTCCCGGACGGCAGATAAAGTGACTGCGGCACCCACATTACATCCTGTTCACGGCTGATATTGCCCCGGTAATAAGGCCAGTGACCGCTGAGTGTGCGCAGCAGAGTGGATTTACCCAGTCCGGAGCGGCCGCTGATAATGGCAAATTCTCCGGCGTGCAGAGAGAGTGAGACATTCTCCAGCAGAGGACGATTATCCGGCAGCAGAATATCGGCGCAAACATCCAGGCGCACTGCCGACTGACGGGTTTCGGTGACATCAGACACCGCGTCATTTTCCAGCAGACGGACGAAATGGTACAGACGGGTTACCGTCGCCTGCCAGGCGGCTATCTCTTTATAGGCAAAAATAAACCAGCCGAGTGACGTCGCAACACTGCTGAAGGCCTGACGCAGCTGCATTAATCCGCCCAGCATCAGTTCCCCGGCGAGGAATTTCGGCAGAGCAAACAGGATCGGCGCCAGTGCGGTCACCTGCTGATAACCCACGGTATAAAAGGATAAATTCCGCTCGCAGCGGATCAGCTGATTCCAGTTGGCCGCCACCCGGGCAAAGCGGGCCAGCAATTGCTGTTTATCCTGCAACTCCCCCCGCTGTCCGGCAATGGCATCGCCGTGCTGTCTGCGGGTGATCAGTGCCGCACGGTAATCCGCCTCACGCTGCTGTTTTTCCATATTCAGTTTGCGCAGCGGCCCGCCGATAAGCTGTGTCAGCGCAATACCCACGAGGGTGTAGCCGATACAGGCCCAGAACATATAGCCGTCGATGCGCCAGTCAGTACCGGCGACAGAGAGCAGAATACTGCCGGAAAGCTGCCAGAGGATGGCGGCAAAGGAAACCAGGGTCAGCAGCGAATGCAGGAAGGTGATCAGCAGGCTGAGAGTGGATTCCACCAGCAGGCGGACATCCTCGGCAATCCGCTGATCCGGGTTATCCGGCTCGCGGGCGGTCAGGCGCAGCAGGTAATGGCGGCTCTGCGGCGACAGCCAGCGGCTGAGGATCTGTTCTGTCATCCCCTCCCGCCAGCGGATAGCCAGTTTCTGCCGGAAATACGTGCCGAGCACCACCACCAGAATCAGCCCGCTGACCAGCACGACGAAAAATTTGATCAGCTGATACAGCGCCGCGCCGTCCAGCTTTTGCAGTGCATTATAAAAATCCCCGTTCCACTGGTTCATGCGGATATTGAACCAGACAGAGGAGAGTGTCAGCCCGAGAGACAACAACAGTAAGAACCAGCAAAACAGGGCGGCACGCCGCCCCCAGAACGGCTTCACCAGCCAGAAAAATTGTTTTATTGTTTTCATTGATTATTCATAACGTTAAGAGACATTGCTCACATGCTCAGATTAAAAATCGTAATTCAGCTGTAACCAGAACTGACGGCCCGGATCATAGGCAATCACCTTGTTACCGGCGTAGATAAAGGTATCCGCGACATTTTTGTTATTCAGAACGTTATTCACTTCCAGCGAGACAGACGCGCCGTAAGCAAACTCCGGTTTCCAGTTCACGCGGGTATCCCAGGTGAATTTGGATGCGAAATGCTCTTTCTGATAGACACGTAACTCGCCGTACTGCGGATCACGGACCACTTCGTTGTCATGACGGACAGCCTGATTACGCGCGCCCCACCATTGCAGGCGGTTGTACCAGGAAATGTTGTAGTTATCCCAGTCACTGGTCAGCTCAACGTTCAGCTTCAGCGGCGAGTTAAAGTTACTGGCAGGCAGATCACTGACATCGATCACTTTGCCGCCGTACATCACTTTGTCGGAGTTAATGGCAGTGCCCGGTTCAAAGAAGGCATAGCCCTGGTCAGACGGGAAGTTGGTTTTGGTATCCTGCCAGACGATTGAGGAGGTAAAGACATGGGTTGCCTGTCCCCATTCCCACGGCTGACTGTTGCTGACAGCCAGGGTAACGGAGTCATGTTTGCTGCGTCCGGCATTATCAAAGGTACGGATTTTTCCTTTATCGGAGTATTTATCTGACCCGGTCAGGTTGTTGTATTTGGTGCGGCTGCGGACTTCATCGTAACCTTCACGGTGGACATAGGTCAGACGCCAGGTGGTGCTGAGGATTTCCTGTTGCAGGCCGAGGGAAATCTCATCGTTATACGGGGTTTTCAGTGAATCCAGGCCTTCATAATCATTGGTTTTATCCCAGGTCGGATCCATGCCCATAAAGCCGCACATATAGCATTTTTCCAGCCCGGCATTCTGCGCGCCGTACAGGGCATAAGTCAGCATGGAGCGGCCGTAATAACGGTTGGCACCGGCGATCAGCAATGTTTCTTTATTACCGAACAGGTCGTAAGTGGCGGCCAGGCGCGGCGCGATATTGGTTTGCCGGACAAAATCATCCCGGTCAACACGGACACCCGGACGCAGTGTCAGGCGGCCGATTTCAATATTGTCATCGGCAAACAGGGAGTAGTTGTTATAACTGACAGAGGCGGTTCCCGGCAGGAAGCGGTGCTTGTTGACTACCGGATCCTCAAACCCCCATTCCGCATAGCTGACATAGTCCTCGCTGGTGTGATAGTGCGACTTATCGCGGATATAGCGGCCTTTGGTATGGGTGGATTCCATCCCGAGTGTCGGGCGGTGTGTGATCCCGAAGCCTTCTGACGGCAGGAAACGGGCGACGGCTTTGGTGGTGACATTGTCCTGCTCGGTCCGCAGATCACCCAGTCCGCCCATTTTGGTGTTAACAATCGTTTTTCCGTCCGGTGACCGGTTCTTCATTTCATAGAAATTCTGCTCGTCATTCACGCGGTTATCTTTCAGTTTCTGATAACCCAGGGTGAATTCCAGATCAGCCAGGCTGGTCTGGTGTTTCAGAACACCGGTCACACCTAACCCTTTGTGGTTATTGTCATAACCGGAGTTGGCAATATTGGAGGCGAATAAACGCGCCTTGTAGTCAGAATAATTCAGGGAAATATCCGCCGTGGTGACCGGCGAGAGATCCATTGCATACTTCACAAACAGGTTGTCTGAGGTACGTTTCTGGTTGCGTTTGCGCTTATCAAACTCATAACCGACCAGTTCTTCACCTTCCATCACTGCCATCAGTACCGAGGTATTGGCCGGGATGGTGGAGGTACGGCGGGAGGCGGATACCGTCAGGCCGCTGTTTTCTGTTACACCGACTTCAAACCAGCCGCCGAAATCGTGTTTGTTATATTCATTCTGGAAACGGGCCGGGTGACTGATATCATTTTTTGATGAATCAATCGGCTGTGAGGAATCCTCAAACAGATGATTCCAGGAGGAGCGGGTGGTGCGGTAATACATATGGCCGCTGTTTTCGCCGTTCCAGCGGCGGCTGGTGACATCCACACTGCCGCCGGTAAAGCCGCCGAATTCCACCGGGATGTTGTTATCGTAAACCGTCACGCTGTCGATCAGACGGCTGTCTATATACATGCCCTGGTCGCCGCTGTCCAGACGGGTGGAGGTTTCACCCAGGGTATCTTTTGCCGGGTCGAAATCGTTGTTAAAACTGATGCCGTCGAGTTTATAGGCGTTCTGGAAACTGGATGCGCCGTGAATGGAAATCCGTGATGGTTTGATTTCGCCCTGGTTGAGGGACGAACTGTCATTACCGGCGAACTGTACAGCCGGGTTGGTGCGCAGCAGTTCCGTGACGTTGCCGTCGCCGGTATTGCGCTGGCGGATCTCCTCCGCAGTAATGTATTGCGGGGCAGACATGACATCCGTGGCCGGATGGTAAGCCAGTTCGCCCTGAACCCGGGTTTCCGGGATTAAAATGGTTTCCGCTTCGGTTGTCAGCGGGCGGATAACATAGCTGCTGCCCTGCTGCACCAGCGTCAGGCCGGAGCCTGCCAGCAGTGTCCGGATGGCGGTCTGTGCGGAATAGCTGCCGTGCAGAGCCGGTGCCCGCAGTGCGCCGAGTTGTCCGGCATCATACAGTAACTGGATTTGTCCCTTCTGTGCGATGGTGTTCAGTGAACGGCTCAGTGCCTGTTCGGGCAGATCAAGCGTGAGATCTGCGGCTCCGGCCGGTGCCGCTGTCAGCCCGAGTGCCAGCACAATGGCAGAACTGGCCGCCCTGATGCTGAATGGTGATGGTTTTATTGTCATTTTTATCATTTCCGGAAGTGTCATAGTTATCCCCTGTATCAGAAGACGCGGAAATGAGAATTATCCTCACCTGATAATTATTCTTTTTTTCATTTATTTTTATTTTTCTTCACAATCAACAGGCTGCCGTCATGCAGTTCGGTGACTTCAACCGGTAACAGCAGCGGCAATGCCGTGAAAAAGGCATCGGTTTCGGAAAGGGTGACCCGGCCGGAGACGGTCAGATCCGCCGCATTCGCGGCAAGTGAGACGGGGTGGTTGCTGTAAGGTGCGAGGCGGTCAACAACATCACGCAGCGGGGTATCGGTGAGGGTGATCTGTCCGTTGCGCCACTCCCCGGCCTGTTCCGGCGGGATATGGCTGAGCAGCAGTGCAGCGCCCTGCGCGGGGCTGACAGCTTTATCCCCGGCACGCAGATACACCGGTTTTTCATCCGGCGCATCCCGCAGGGCGACAATCCCGTTTGCCACAGAGACCGCCACTTCCGTTCCCCGGCGGCTGACATCAAATTCCGTGCCGACAACCGTTATCTCTCTGCCGTCCGCGCGGATAACAAACGGCCGCCACGGGTTGGATTTCACCTGAAAAAAGGCGGTACCGCGCACCAGGGAAATACGGCGGTGTGTCTGTTCATAGGTAATATCCGCTTCGCTGTCACGGCTGAGAAAAATGCGGCTGCCGTCCGGCAGGATCATGGATTTGCTTTCCGCGGCGGTGGCGAGCGTCAGGTTATCCATCAGCAGGGCGGGTAACTGGCTGTAGGGCAGAAACAGCATCACCAGGATAAACAGTCCGGCGAGGGTATGGCGCAGCGGGCGCAGAAGCGGAAAAGCCCGGGCGGGTGCCTGCTCTGTGATTTCCGGGCGCGGCAGAGCCGACATCTCCCGCCACAGCAGCGCCATATCATCAAACGCCTGCCGGTTTTCCGGGGAAGCCGCCAGCCATGCCTGTAATTCCCGCTGCTGCTGTGCCGTCATGCTCTGGCTGTGCCAGCGCGTAAACCACAGTGCGGCGGCGTCTTCCCGTTCGTCCTGCTCCCGCCGGTCTGTCATTCCCCGTCCTTCTGCTCTGCGGCATTCATGGCGCGTTTACATTGCAGCAGGGCACGGGCAATATGCTTTTCCACCATACTGACAGAAATATCCATCCGTTCGGCAATGTCACTTTGCGAAAGTCCGTCAAACCGGTAAAGCACAAAGGCTTCCCGCTGACGGGGCGGCAGTTCATTCAGCACCTGATACAGCCTGTCCAGCCGCTGCCGGTGTTCGAGCTGTACCTGAGGATCGGCATGTGCCTGTGCCACTTTCTCTGTCAGTGAATCATCCCATTCACTGACCCGGTCTCGGCCCTTCCGCTGGCTGTGACGCCAGTGGTCGGTCAGCACATTGTTGGCGATCTTAAACAGGAACGCGCGGGTTTCCTGCACAGATGTCTCGTTGCCGCCTTTGAGCCAGCGGGCAAACACATCCTGCGACAAATCCCGTGCATCCTGACTGTTGCCCAGCCGCTTATGGAAGAAGCGGACAAGCTGATGGTAGGTTGAGTGATAAGCTCCGGCGATAAGCCTGCTTACCGATTTTTCAGTCGTCATTTTTCTGGTGTGTATCGAAGTCATCGTAATTGAAGGAGTCATTACGCATTGCTTAGAAAAATCCAAAAAATCTCATTGTTGTTATTTGAATTATTATTTAATAATAAAAAGAAATATCATTTGCGTTATCATTATGCCTGTAATTTTACAAATTGAAATACGTGAATAACGATTAAAAAAGTGAGTTGAGTGATGTTGAATGTGGCTGCGGCCTGTTATCAGAACAGGCGATACTCAGTCGGCGGCACAGCTGCCAGTGTGGGTGCTCATGCGCTGCTGCTGGCACTGTTTCTGGGCTGGCTGGGTTTTTCAGCGGATGAGCCGAAAGGCATGCTGCCCCCGGCGTTTGTACTGATGCCGGGAGTTTATCAGCTGGAAAGTGCACCGCCGGAAAAGGCGGAAGGTGTCAGACAGGTGATGTCACAACCGGCACCACAGCCGGTGGCTGAGCCGGAGCGGGAGTCTGCTGTCGATAAACTGGCGGTTTCTGACCAGGGCACCTGGACACGGAAAGCGGAAAAACCAAAGAAAAAAGCGGACAAAAAACCGGTAACAGAGATCAAAATGCCGGAAACGGATAATCCGTCTCCGGTACTGGCAGAAAGCACTTCCGCGCCGCGTCAGGGCGACAGTTCCGCGAGCCGTGCGGATTTTACCAGCCATGCACCGCAGCCGGTCAGCGGCAGTACCGGCTGGGAAAGCTCGGTACATTCGCATCTGGCGAAATATAAACGCTATCCGCGCGCACTGCTGCGCTATAAATCCACCGGCGTTTCTCATGTGAAAGTGACTCTGAACATGCAGGGAAATGTTGTCTCTGCGGAGCTGGTTAATTCATCCGGCACAAAACTGCTCGATAAAGAAGCGCTTGCCACCGTACAACGGGCATCACCTTTCCCGCTGCCGCCACAGGAACGCGGCAGAAACGGTCATATTGAGATAGTCACTCCCATCGGTTTTTACCTGTAACCAGCAGACAATTCCCGAAGTTACGTTTTTATTACCAGGAATTGTCTGTATTTTCCGCATTTTTGTTTCCCTTGTTATCTTTTCTCTGCTTAATATTTCGGTTTTTCTGTGGTTTTCTTAATTTATCTGAATGAGTTTCAGTTACTCATATTGCAACAGGCGCAGTAAAGCGGGTTCAGACCTGGATAAAATCCTGTGATGACGTGTTATGATTATATTTTCCGAAAGAAAATAATTAATATTATTAATATATAATACTAAAGAGAATTCAACCGTTATAATCAAAAAGAGTGTGTTAAGCTGTTAAGAAATGTGTAACTGTCATGCTGATAACATCACCTGCGAGCCCGTGTGTAAACATCATAATGCTTTGGCAAATAATCATTTTTAGTCTGTTTACGGGTAGGTTGTTACAAAATATTTCATTCTGAAATTATCAGAGAAATATGTAATGATGTTATTATTCAGCAGCAGGATTGAATAAAAGAATTTAATATATGAGAAATCCGATTTTTACCACGATTCATTAATATGCATCATTTTCGGACGTGATTTTAGTGGTATAAACTCTGTTTTCTTTGGTAGATTAATTTTTTATAGGTGATTTTGCGTAACGCCGGATTAACTCAAAATTAAACATTGTAAATTTTAGTTAGGTAAGGACAAGTAATGACTAAAAAGTCAGTTTTTGCAAGAACACTCGTCTCTCTGCTGTTAGGTACAGCAATCAGTGCTTCAGCGCTGGCTGCGGCAGAAAATACCGGTCATACATTGCGGCTGGCCATCGGCGCAGAACCGACAGAAGGGTTTGACCCGATGCTCGGCTGGAGCCACGGCAGTTATCTGTTACTGCACAGCCCGCTGCTCAAACAAAAGGCCGATCTTTCCTGGCACAGCTACCTGCTGGACAGCTACGACCACAATGCCGACGGCAAAGAGTGGACACTGAAGCTGAAAAAAGACCTGAAATTCTCTGACGGCTCCCCGCTGACCGCCAAAGATGTGGCGTTCACCTATAACAATGCGGCCGCCGGCGGCGGTAAAATCGATATGGGTAACTTTGCCAAAGCAGAGGAAATTGATCCGCTGACAGTGAAAATCACCCTGTCCGAACCTCAGAGTACGTTTATCAACGTGCTCGGCTCTCTCGGCATTGTATCCGCCGATAAATATGATGCCAGACAGTATGCCCAAAAACCGGTGGGTGCCGGGCCGTACCGCCTGGTAGCTTTCCAGCCGGGCCAGCAGCTGATTGTTGAGGCTAACCCGTACTACGCCGGGCCGAAAAATGACTTTAACAAGCTGGTGTTTGTCTTCCTGGATGAGGATGCCGCCTTTGCTGCCGCACAGAGCCGCCAGCTTGAGGTTGTCCGCATTCCGCCGGTGATTGCCGCAACTGCCGGTGATGTCAAAGGAATGAAACTGGTGGAGCGCGCCAGCGTGGAAAACCGGGGTATTGTTTTCCCTATCCCGAAAGCCGGTGAAAAAGATGCACAGGGTTACCCGATCGGTAACGATATCACCGCTGATGTTGCCATCCGTAAAGCCATCAACTATGCGATTGACCGCAAATTGCTGTCTGAGCAGGTGATGGAAGGGTACGCCGTACCGGCCTTTACCGGTGTTCACGGCCTGCCGTGGAACAACCCGGAAGCCGCCTTTAAAGATGGTGATGCAGAAAAAGCCAAACAGATCCTGGAAGAAGCAGGCTGGAAACTCAATAAAGACGGGCTGCGTGAGAAAGACGGTAAAGTCGCCAAACTGACGCTGTGGTACACCAGCGGGGATACCACCCGCCGTGACCTGGCACAGGCTATCCGCGCCTTCCTGAAACCAATCGGCATTGAACTGGATTTACAGTCCGGCAGCTGGGAAACCGTTGAACGCCATATGCACGCCAACCCGACACTGTTTGGCTGGGGCAGCCTGGATCCGATGGAGTTAGTTCATCACTACAGCAGCAAAGCGGCGGGCGTGGAATTCTACAACCCGGGTTATTACAAAAATCCGCAGGTGGATGCCATCCTTGAGAAAGCCATGAGTGCGCCGGATCAGGAAGCCGCTATTCCTGTCTGGCAGCAGGTGGACTGGAACGGCAAAACCGGTACCGGGATTAAAGGGGATGCCGCCTGGGCGTGGCTGCTGAATGTGCAGCATACCTATGTGGTGAGTGATTGTGTTGATTTGGGCAAGGGGGCACCGGAGATCCACGGGTCATGGTCACTGCTCAACAGCGTGGATGACTGGGCCTGGACCTGTAAATAATGCGCAGTGCCCTGTTCCTTTTCGTGCGGTTTGTTTGTCTGCTGACGGTCACGGCGGCGGGGGTATTTATCCTCCTGAGCTATTCGCCAATTGACCCGATCAGAGCCTATATCGGAAATGATCTGCTGCATGTGCCGCCGGAGCAGTATCCGGCGATTGCCGCCCGCTGGGGACTGGATCAGCCGCTGTGGCAGCGGTTCTGGATCTGGTTCTCACAGATGCTGCGGGGCGATCTCGGTTACTCTATGCTGTATAACGCGCCGGTGTCAGAGGTGATTTCGGCGCGGCTCGGGCCGTCACTGGCACTCCTTATCAGCGCCTGGCTGCTCTCGGGCATTGCCGGGCTGCTGCTGGGGCTGGTGGCCGGGCGTTATCTGAACCGCTGGCCGGACAAAATTATTTCGGCACTGTCGTATCTGCTGGCTTCGATACCGACGTTCTGGATAGGGTTGCTGCTGCTGTCGCTGTTTGCGGTCACCCTGAACTGGGCACCAATCTGCTGTGCCTGGCCGATGGGCGAGGATGCGGATACAGCAACCTTCGGGCAGAAAATTCATCACCTGATTCTGCCGGTGCTGGCGCTGGGCTTACTCGGTGTCGGTAACATTGCCCTGCACACACGGGCAAAAGTGGCGGAAGTGATGGGGACCGAATTTATCCGTTATGCGAAAGCGCAGGGGGATAAAGGCTGGCCGATGATTAAATTTCATGTGCTGCGTCACGCCATTACCCCGGCACTCTGTTTACAGTTTGCCTCTGTGGGGGAACTGCTGAGCGGTTCACTGCTGGCGGAGAAAGTGTTCGCCTATCCCGGACTGGGACAGGCGACGATAGACGCGGGGCTGCGGGGGGATATCCCGCTGCTGATGGGTATTGTGATGTTTTGCGCGATCCTGATTTTTATCGGTAACAGCACGGCGGATATTTTACTGCGCCGCGTGAATCAGGGAGTGATCCGCGAATCATGACGTATAACCCGAACCGTGCGCTGTTAAAACTGACGGGCACATTACTGATGCTGATCCTGCTGGGCGTCTATGCCATATGGATCACACACACTGATATTGATATGGATTTCCTGGCGCGGCGGCAGGCACCGTCTGTCACGCACTGGTTCGGCACTGACAGCCTGGGGCGTGATCTGTGGGATCGCACTTTTCAGGGCATGGCAACCAGTCTGCAGATCGGACTGATTTCCGCCCTGACCAGCGGGCTGGTGGCGCTGACAATGGCCGGGTTATCAACGGTTAACAAAGGAACAGATTATCTGGTGCGCGGGGTGATTGATGCACTGCTGGCGCTGCCGCATCTGCTGCTGCTGATTTTAATCTGTTTCACCCTGGGCGGCGGAAAATCCGGCGTGATCTGGGCGATAGCCCTGACACACTGGCCGAAACTGACGCTGATCCTGCGCTCGGAAATCCTGCGGGTGCGGGAAACGGATTATGTGATGCTGGCACAACGCATGGGAAATTCGCGATTGTATTGCTGGCGTCATCATTATCTGCCAATGTTATTACCGCAGTGGATTGTCGGCACACTGCTGATGTTCCCGCATTCGGTACTGCACAGTGCGGCGCTCAGTTTTCTGGGCTTCGGGCTTGCGCCGCATGAGGCATCACTGGGGATCCTGCTGTCAGATGCACTGCGCTATCTCAGTACCGGTGCCTGGTGGCTGGCATTTTTCCCGGGACTGGTGCTGGTCGGACTGGTGTTACTGTTTGATCAGTTTGCGAAAGCCTTACAACAGCTCTGGCTGAGGATCGCATAATGCTGAAATTTGACCGGCTTGCCATTGATGTCGCACAGTTCAGCTGGCTGCGGAAAAAACGCTGGCAGCCGCTGCTGACAGATATCTCCCTGGCAGTTCAGCCCGGTGAGCTGGTGGCGCTGGTCGGCAGCAGCGGGGAAGGCAAAAGCCTGCTGCTGCAGAGTGCGCTGGGGCTGCTGCCGGACAATATGCGCTGCCGGGGCGCTATCTCGCTGGCGGGGGAAACCCTGACGGAAGAGAGCAAACAGCTGCACCGCGGCAATACCCTGTGTTACGTGCCGCAGGGGGTGAGTGCGCTGAATCCGCTGGTGCGGGTTGGTCCGCAGCTGGAACGCGCGGCCACACTCAGCGGTATGCATGTGAAGATGCACGACGTGGCGCGCCAGCTGCAACGTTATAACCTCCGGCCTGAGCTGACGGATGCGTTTCCGAACCGGCTCTCCGGCGGGATGGCAAAACGGGTGCTGACCTGCGGCGCAACGCTGACCGGGGCGCAGTATATTCTGGCGGATGAAATTACGTCCTGGCTGGATGACGAACATGCGGGGCAGATACTCGCGCATCTGAAAGTGCTGTGTGCGGACGGGCGCGGTGTGTTGTGGGTCACGCATGATCTGGCGATGGCCGCCCGCTTTGCTGACCGGATTGCCGTGCTGCGTCACGGGGTTTTACAGGAAACACTGACATCGCAGGCATTACTGAACGGGGAAGGCAGCCCGTGGCTGCAGTCACTGTGGGACGCACTGCCGGAACACCGTTTTCTGGCGGGGCGGAAATATACCGGGATGAGGCGGTAATAAGAATGACGGATGAATACAGGTGATAATCCGCTTTAATTCGTCCGTATATGAGTATTTTTTATTTATTTGCTGAAAATCAGCAGGGTTATTTATTTTATATTTAAACACAGTAGCGGATATTAATTCATTTATATGCGGTAACGGAAACTCCGCATAGTCTGAAAGGGATCTGAACCTCGTTTTCTTATCAGGAGAACAGCGGTGCATGATTTATTTTTTTATGGCTGATTAACAGCTTACATTTTTCACGCTTTAGTATTTCCGGGTGTGCGCCTGCGCATGTCCGGCGGTCAGTGGCGGATTGTGTCTGCATTCAGCGGATGCGTCACTGAAATAAAAACTGAAATCACGGTATCCCGGAATACTGATATCCGGATTGCTGTCTGATGACTCTGTTTTCATTCAATTGTGGAGGCGTTATGCAATTAACCCCGAGAGAAGTTGAAAAGCTGATGGTATATACCCTGGCGGATGTCGCGCAGCGACGTCGCGACAGAGGGGTAAAACTGAATTACCCGGAAGCGGTCGCGATTATTACCGTGACAGCACTGGAAGGCGCCCGTGACGGCAAAACAGTGGAAGATGTGATGAAAGAAGCTGCCACCGTACTGACCAAAGCCGACGTGATGGAAGGGGTGGATGATTTAATCCCGAATGTGCAGGTTGAGGCGATTTTCACAGACGGCAGCCGTCTGGTGACGGTTCATAACCCAATCAAATAAACGTACAGCAAAAAGGTGAGGTTCTGATTATGAGCAATACAAAACAACCCACGCCGTTAGGCGGAGTCATTTTTGCGGATACCCCGATTGAATTTAATACCGGTAAGCCGGAAACCAAAATTAAAGTCCGTAACACCGGGGATCGCCCGATTCAGGTCGGTTCGCATTTTCATTTCTTTGAAGTGAACCATGCCCTGGAATTTGATCGCGAAGCGGCTTACGGCAAACGCCTGAATATTTCATCCACCACCGCAATCCGTTTTGAGCCGGGTGATGAAACTGAAGTTTCTCTTATTCCTTACGGCGGCAAACAGACAGTTTACGGGTTTAACAACCTGGTGGACGGCTGGGCCGGTAATAATGTGGCCACCAGCGAACGTCCGGCAAAAGCGATTGCCCTGAACGAGGCAATTGCCCGCGGTTTCAGCCATAAAGCAGAAGCGAAGAAGTAATTCTCCGTCCTGACACGATTTTCCGGCAGTGATGCACAGGCATCCTGAACGAAATAAGGAACACGTTATGCCACAGATTTCCAGACAAGAATATTGCGGCCTGTTCGGGCCGACCACCGGAGACAAAATCCGTCTTGGTGATACCGATCTCTATATCGAAATTGAAAAAGACTTACGCGGTTACGGCGAAGAATCTGTTTACGGCGGCGGGAAATCCCTCCGTGACGGGATGGGCGCGAACAACACGCTGACCAGCGACAACGGCGTGCTCGACCTGGTTATCACCAACGTCACTATCCTGGATGCCAAATTAGGCGTCATCAAAGCGGACGTGGGTGTGAAGGACGGTAAAATTGTCGGTATCGGCAAGAGCGGTAACCCGAACCTGCAGGACGGTATCACCCCGGGAATGGTCGCCGGTGTGGCCACCGATGCTATCTCCGGTGAGCATCTGATCCTGACAGCGGCGGGTATCGATACCCACATTCACCTGATCTCACCACAGCAGGCTTATGCGGCGCTGTCCAACGGTGTCACCACCTTCTTCGGCGGCGGTATCGGGCCGACAGACGGCACCAACGGGACAACGGTTACCGCCGGTCCGTGGAACATCCGCGCGATGCTGCGTTCACTGGAAGGTTTACCGGTTAACGTCGGTATGCTCGGGAAAGGTAACTCTTTTGCCCGCGATCCGCTGGTTGAACAGATCATTGCCGGTGTTGCCGGTCTGAAAGTCCACGAAGACTGGGGTGCAACCTCCAACGCCATCCGTCATGCCCTGCGTGTGGCAGATGATTATGATATCCAGGTTGCGGTACATACTGACAGTCTGAACGAAGGCGGGTATGTGGAAGATACCATCGAAGCCTTTGAAGGCCGTACTATCCATACTTACCACACCGAAGGTGCGGGCGGTGGTCATGCGCCGGACATCATCAAAGTGGTCAGCCAGCCGAACGTGCTGCCGAGCTCCACTAACCCGACACTGCCGTACGGCATCAACAGCCAGGCAGAACTGTTCGACATGATCATGGTATGTCACAACCTGAACCCGAATGTCCCGGCTGACGTTTCCTTCGCGGAAAGCCGCGTGCGTCCGGAAACCATCGCAGCGGAAAACGTGCTGCATGATATGGGTGCTATCTCCATGTTCTCCAGTGACTCCCAGGCGATGGGGCGTGTCGGTGAGAACTGGCTGCGTGTGATCCAGACCGCTAACGCCATGAAAGCGGCGCGCGGCAAGCTGCCGGAAGATGCGGCGGGTAACGATAACTTCCGTGTTCTGCGTTACGTGGCAAAAATCACCATTAACCCGGCGATTGCCCAGGGTATCAGCCATGTGCTCGGCTCAGTCGAAGTCGGCAAAATGGCGGACCTGGTCCTGTGGGATCCGCGTTTCTTCGGTGCGAAACCAAAACTGGTTATCAAAGGTGGCATGATCAACTGGGCAGCGATGGGTGACCCTAACGCCTCCCTGCCGACACCGCAGCCGGTCTTCTATCGTCCGATGTTTGGTGCGATGGGTAAAACCCTGCAGGATACCTGTGTGACTTTCGTTTCCCAGGCAGCACTGGAAGATGGTGTGAAAGAGAAAGCCGGTCTGGAGCGCGAAGTTGTCGCGGTTCAGGGCATGCGCACCACCACCAAACGCGACCTGGTCCGTAACGGCGAAACCCCGGATATCGAAGTGGATCCGGAAACCTTCGCGGTGAAAGTTAACGGGGAACACGCGACCTGCCAGCCAATCTCGGTGGCGGCGATGAACCAGCGTTATTTCTTCGGCTGATTGACTTCCCCGGCGGGTGTTGTTCAGCCCGCCGGGCATAACAAAAAGGTAATTCCATGATCCTCATTGAGCACATTCTCGGCAACGTCAGAAAAGATCAGGCGTGGGCTGATAAAGCGAACGAAATGACGGTGGATATGCTGATCCTCGATCAGCGTGAAGCCCAGAAAAGCCGCTGCCGTAAACACACCCAAAACGGGCTGGATATCGGGATCGCGCTGGATCGCAACGTGCTGTTGTCTGACGGAGATGTGATCCACACCGATGACACCACTAATACTATGGTTGTCGTCCAGATCGATCTGCGTGATGTCATGGTTGTTGATCTTAAACGTCTTCAGGGCAGCACGCCGGAAGAGCAGATCCGCATCAGTTTTGAACTGGGCCATGCGCTCGGTAACCAGCACTGGAAAGCCGTTATCAAAGAAAACAAGGTGTATGTCCCGCTGACCGTCAGTGAAAAAGTGATGGAATCGGTGATGCGCACCCACGGCTTCGGCAATGATACGTTTGCCTTCGTCAAAGGCGAAACTATTCTGCCGATCCTGACCAACTCAGAATCCCGTCTGCTGTTCGGCGGCGCGGAAGAGACAGATACTCACGTGCATGTGGCACATAACCACGGGCACTCACATTCACACGGCCACGATCACGGGCACAGCCATGATCATGACCACAGTCACGACCACGGCCATGATCATCACCACGATCACGACCATGACCACAAACACTGACAGACCGGAACGGGAGAACGTGTGATGAAAGCGGCTGATCTTATCCGGATCATGCAGTTTGGTGATTCGGCACTTCCCGTCGGCGCCTTTACTTTCTCAAACGGTGTGGAATCGGCGATTCAGACGGGTGTGGTACATGATGCCGAAACCCTGAAAGGCTTTGTCCGCACCGCGCTGAAACAGGCGGCGAGCGGTGACGGTATTGCTGTTGTCGCGGCACACCGCGCAGTGCTTGCCGGTGATAACGACGCCATTCTGCGGGTCGACCGGGCGGTGAATAACCGCAAACTGAATGAAGAAGCCCGCCTGATGGCAACGCGGATGGGGAAAAAACTGGCGGAAATTTCTGTCCATATTTTTGACGATCCGCTCGTGGCATGGTGGCTGGCACAGATTAAAAGCGGGGACACCCCGGGCACCCAGCCTGTCACTCAGGCTATTGTGATGGCGGTACAGGGTATCGGCGAACGCGAAGTGGTGGTTATGCATCAGTACGGGATCGCAATGACGATCCTCAGCGCCGCCATGCGCCTGATGCGGATCACGCACTTTGAAACACAGCACATTTTATTTGAGCTGAACAACGACATTGAAACCTTCTGCGATATTGCAGCCTGCGGCGACATTGAACAGATGTCTTCCTATGTGCCGGTGATCGACGTCCTTGCGGCAGTTCATACCAAATCTTTTGTCCGCCTGTTTATGAACTGACAGGCGGCTGACTTATTTTCCGGGAGTATATTGATGAAAAAAATGACACGGATCGGCATCGGCGGCCCTGTTGGTTCAGGTAAAACGGCGATTATTGAAGTGATCACCCCGATCCTGATCGAACGCGGGATCAAGCCGTTAATCATCACCAATGACATCGTGACCACCGAAGATGCGAAGCAGGTCAAACGCACCCTGAAAGGGATCCTCGACGAAGAGAAAATCCTCGGCGTTGAAACCGGTGCCTGCCCGCACACTGCCGTACGCGAAGACCCGAGTATGAACATTGCAGCCGTGGAAGATATGGAAGAGCGTTTCCCGGACAGCGACGTCATCATGATTGAAAGCGGCGGCGATAACCTGACGCTGACTTTCAGCCCGGCACTCGCTGACTTCTACATCTATGTTATCGATGTGGCGGAAGGGGAAAAAATCCCGCGTAAAAACGGCCCGGGCCTGGTGCAGGCGGATATCCTGGTCATCAACAAAATCGACCTCGCACCGTACGTCGGTGCCAGCCTGGAAGTGATGGAAAGTGACACCAAAGTGGTGCGCGGCAACCGTCCGTATGTCATGACCAACTGCAAAACCGGCGAAGGCGTGGTGGAGCTGGTGGATATGATCATGGATAAATTCCTGTTCACCCACCAGGCGGGAGCAAAAGCATGACACAACTGAGGGCTGAGATCGCGGGGACGCCGACACGTCTCCGGGCTCATCTCTTAGGGGAAAAGGCGCCGGAAATGGCGCCTTACCAGGATGAGCCAAAGCAGATGCAAAGTGGTGCCATCGGGAAAAGCGGCTATCTGAAACTGCGGTTTGCCAAACGGGAATACCGCAGTGAAATGGTGGAAATGGAGCGCCGTGTGCCTTCTCTGGTGCAGCGCGCGCTGTACTGGGATGAAATGATGCCGCAGATGCCGTGTGTCACTATGATTTCCACCTCCGGCTGCCTGTTACAGGGCGACCGCCAGGCGCTGGATCTGATTGTGGAAGAGGGGGCGTGCGCCCACGTCACTACGCAGTCCGCCACCAAAATTCACATGATGGAGGCGAACTACGCCACGCAGTACCAGAATGTGGTGGTGGAAGCCGGTGGTTATCTGGAGTTTATGCCGGATCCGATTATCCCGCACCGTAATGCCCGTTTTTTAACGGACACTCAGATCACGGTTGATCCGACAGCAACTGTGATCTATTCCGAGATCCTGATGTCGGGGCGGAAATATCACCATCCGGACGAACAGTTCGGGTTTGATATTTTTTCCTCAAAGATCCGGGCGCAGGACAATGAGGGAAAAGAATTATTTGTTGAAAAATACATTCTGGAACCGAAAAAAGAAGCACTGAATGTGGTCGGCGTGATGGGGGGTTTTGATGTTTTCGGTAACGTGATTTTACTGACACCGAAAGAGCATCATGCCCGTATCCTGGAGCGTCTGGAAGCCCGTTATGACACGGATGAAGAGGTTGCATTCGGGGCGACGCAGTTGCCGAACGAGTGCGGTCTGGTCTTCAAAGTGCTGGGAATCGACAGCCCGAAAACCAAAGAGGCTGTCCGTTATTTCTGGCAAATCGCCCGGGAAGAGATCCTCGGCATCACATTGCAGAAACCGTTCCTGTGGCGCTGATGCGCTGCAGGATGACACCGGTGGTTACTCAGGGGACTGGTTATTATCAGCATAATCAGTCCCTTTGTCCGGTTTACCTTCAGGGGAAAGACGATGGCAACTTCAACAGTCAGTCAGAACGGCTGGAATAAACTGGCCGGATCCAATCCTGTCATACATTTTATTGATATCACGCTGCGTGGTTGTGCGCAGGTGATGTTTCAGAACAACCCGCTGACCGGGCTGTTCTTTTTCGCCGCTATTTTTATCGGTGCATACAGTGAAGGCATTCCGGCGGTCGGCTGGGGCTGTCTGCTCGGTACCGTGGTGTCCACGCTGACGGCGTATGTCAGCAAAATGGATGTCACTTCACTGCGTGCCGGGCTGTACGGCTATAACGGCTGCCTGGTCGGTGTGGCGTTGCCGACCTTCCTGGATAACACACCGTTTATGTGGGCGGCCATTGTGCTCGGCAGTATCGTGGCGGTGATCGCCACCATCTCACTGACCGATTTCCTGAAAAACTGGAAAGTTGCTGCGCTGACCGCGCCTTTCGTGCTGGTGACCTGGACTATCCTGCTGGCCAGTTACAGTTTCTTCGGTATCAAAGGCGTCAGTCTGCCGGGGCCGGCACTGCCGGATCAGTATGTGGCACCGATCGCCGGGATCCCGTATTCCGATCTGATCCCGGATATTTTTCGTGGTGTGTCAGAGGTCTTTCTGCTGAGCAGCATTACCGTGGGGATCCTGTTTGTGATCGGCCTGGCAGTCAGCTCGGTGTGGGCGGCGGTCTTTGCGGTCTTTGGCTCACTGCTGGCTTTTGGTGTGGCATCTTTTTTGAAAGCGGACTTCGGCAGTGTGCATACCGGGCTGTATTCATTCAGTGCTGTGTTAACTGCGATTGCGCTGGGTTCCACATTTAATAAACCGAGTTTCAAAGTGCTGGTGTATACCGTTGTGGGTGTGATTTTTACGGTGTTTGTCCAGGGCGCGCTGGATGTGGTGGTCTCGCCGTTCGGCATTCCGACACTGACCATGCCGTTTGTTCTGGCCTCCTGGCTGTTCCTGGTGCCGAATCAGGACATCATGCCGGAACACCGTCAGTAAAAGGGGAGAAATATGCAGAGTAATCTACTGAAGACAGGGTTACATAAATTACTGAGTCTGCGGGTGATCCTGTCGGTGCTGCTGTTTATTGACGGGGTGATGATCCTGTCGCCGGTTCTGTTTTCCTATACCGGGGATATTGCCTGGCAGGACGGCGGTTTCACCGCGTGGTTACAGTCGCTCGGGTTTATAAAACTGCTGGATATTCCCCGCTTTATGCTGGGGTTACTGCTGGCACTGCTGGCGCTGCTGATGCTGACCGGCGCCCGCATCGCCTGGCTGTTCTCCCTGTTTATCCTGCTCACGATGGTACTGATGGATCTGGGGCTGGCCCGGGAATACTCGCTGCAGGGACTGTTCTCGCTGGCGCTGCTGATTGCGTCCGGCTGCCTGTGGCGGCAGTTCCCGCATCACAGCCTGACCAGTGCCGGCGTGGTGGCGGTCAGCAGTATTATCCTGCTGGTGGTCTATTCCGTCTTCGGCACCCTGTATCTCGGCAATGAGTTCCAGCCGCATGTCACGGATATCTCAGCGGCCTTCTACTTTGCCCTGGTCTGTATGACCACGGTCGGTTTCGGGGACATCATCCCGATCAGCGTGGAAGCGCGGATGTTTACCCTGACGGTGGTGGTGTTCGGTATCACGATCTTCACCACATCCATTGTGTACATTGTGGGTGTCGTCCTGCGCGGCACACGCGAGATTGTCAAAAAGAGGTTGTTACACATGAAAGAGCATTATGTTGTTATCGGCGCGAATCCGCTGGCGGTCAATATCTATAAAGGACTGAAAAAACGCGGTTTGCAGGTGGTGGTGATCTGTTCTGATGAGGACAAAAAGCTCTTCCCTGACGGCACCGTGACCGTGGCCGGTGACAGTGCCGATGCCGTGACCCTGAATGAAGCTAATGTCAAAGATGCCCGCTGTGTGATGGCTATCAGTGATAATGATGCGGATAACACCTTTGCGCTGCTGGCGGTGAAACAGCTGGCCGGTGAAGGCGTGAAAACCGTGACTGTGGTGAATCAGGAAGAGAACCGCGACAAAATGCGCCTGCTGCATGCGGATATGACCTTCTCCCTGTCACAGCTCGGCAGTGAAGTGCTGATGAAAATGCTGTGCGGTGAAAGCATCAATAACAGCGTTATGGCTGACATCTTATTAGCCAAAGCGCCATAAGCAGGGCCGGTTGTGAAGCATAAAGAAAAAAAAATAAATCTGAGCCACGGGATCTCCCGGGCTCAGTCATTTTTCTATTCCCGGTTTAAACAGCTGCACGGCATCCGCATTGCGCTGGCATTTACACTGACGTTTCTGGTGTTCCGGGAATTACACAGCGATAAGCTCGATTATATCATTATGACACTTATCTCTATCCTGATGCCGATGCCGTACTGGGGAAATGTGCTGATCCGCTCTATGCAGCGCACCCTCGGCACCGTTATCGGCTCACTGATAGGGATGCTGCTGCTGTACACGGAAACCCACTCTTTCCCGCTGATGCTGGCGCTGGCGACCATTGCGATGTTTGTCTGCGGGCTGATCGCGCTGGGTAAAAACATGTATGTCGGGATGCTGATCGGGATGACCATCAGTATCGTTGCCACCGCACCGGTCGGGGACATGGACTCCGCGCTTATCCGTTCGGCGCAGACGGTGGGCGGCTCGATTCTGGCACTGGTGTTCTCGGCGATTCTGCCGCTGAAAGGATTTGTATTCTGGCGGATGAATATCAGTACTATTCTGCGCGATATTGCCAGATTATATGATGAGCACATCATGAAACTGAGCAGTACCGACCCGGAACGGTGGGATAATCAGCTGAAAGACACGTTATCCACACTGCTGACCTGCAATACCTACATTGCACCGGCTGTCAAAGAAACCCATGTTCCGGCGGCTACCTTTACGGCCATTCACGGGCGCATCCGGCGACTGGTGGCGATTCTGGAACTGCTGACGGACACCTTCAGTAAAAACTACTTTGCTCATGCACTGAACACCGAAAATCCCTACATTGTGCAGCTGCAGAAAAGCAACAGTGAAATCATGAAACTGCTCTCTGATATCTTTGTGCAGGGGAAAGACGATGACACCATGGATAAGCTCCAGGCACTGCGTGCCAGCACACATGAGCTGCATCAGAAGATCAATGCACAGCCGGAAAGTAACTCCGCGGATGCCATGATGGTCGGGATGAGTGTGGAAGTAATCAAGCTGCTGGATGAAGTGTGCGGGCTGGTTCAGATTGACATTTTAAAGAAATGCGCATAAACACAGAAACATTGAAATAAAAATGACGTAAGGTTTTTCTATGTTAAATGTGATCCTCAGCATTTCCGCAGGATCAGTGCTCGGCGGCCTCGGCCGCTGGGTGTTGAGTAATAAATTCAACCCGGTGCTGGCAATGATGCCGCTGGGGACGTATCTCGCCAATATTATTGCCGGTTATATTATCGGGCTGGCGGTGGCGTTTTTCTCCTCTCACCCGACACTCCCGGCAGAATGGCGGCTGTTTATTGTCACCGGGTTCTGCGGCGCGTTATCGACATTCTCGACCTTCTCACTCGAGATTGTGCAGGCTTTCCAGGCCGGGCGCATCCACCACGGTATGGCAGAAATCGCCCTGCATGTACTCAGCTCCCTGCTGATGACCTGGCTCGGCCTGCTGACCTGGCAGGTGTTGCAGCACCGGTAGAAAAAGGGGAAATTATTCCCCTTTTTCTTTCTCTTCCGTTTTCTTCCCCGGCTTTTCATCTTCATTTTTCAGATTGGCGGTCAGCAGATACAGAGATTGCTGCCAGCGGCTCGGGGTCAGCTGCAGCAGATTGTTGGCGAGCACAAAGCCGATACCGAGGGCGAGAAGTAACATCACCCGCAGCAGGTTGGTGGTGTTATCCACCTGGGTGGATTCCGTGGCCAGACGGTGGGTATCGATGGTCAGGCGCAGAAAGCCTTTCGGGCCTTTTTTTCCGGGGATGGCGGCGACAATCTGATGATTAAAATAACTGCCGGCTTTTTGTCCGTCCAGCGCCAGCCGGTCGCGGACAGTGATACTCTCGCCGCTGCCGGCTATCTGTACCCCGTCATCCTGATATACTGTGGCATCGAGAATACGGCTGTTGGTGGTCAGCTGCGCTAAATTTGCCGTAATTTGTTTCTTATTGAGCACTTTCCCGTTATCGTCTATAGCATCGGAAAGGTTAAACGCCACCTGTTGTGCCAGCGAATAGGCCAGTTCATTAAACTGATCCATTGACGACTGCTGGTGGACGCGGCTGAAATAAGACACACCCTGTAACAGACACACCATCAGGGCGAGACAAATCAGAATAATGGCTGTTTTATGCAGCCGGAATGTTAACTTCGTTTTGGCCATTGTTTATCCGTTTTTCCGTTGTCGCCACCATATTGCCAGAAGCGGAAATTTTTATCTGCTACCATCATGAATATTATCAGGGATTATAGGAGTATCTGTTGATGTCGACGAGTCTGACCTACTGTTATTTGCCGAATGAAATCCATAAGTGGCCGGGCCTTCCTCTTTCCCTGAGCGGTGATGAAGTGATGCCGCTGGACTACCGGGCGGGTGACAGCGGCTGGCTGCTGTACGGACGCGGGCTGGATAAAGCGCGGATCAGCGATTTCCAGCACCGTCTGGGGGCGGCAATTGTGGTGGTCTCGTCATGGCGGATCGATGATTATCAGGTGGTGAGGATCGCGGGCAGCCTGACCGGGCGCATCAAACGGGTGGCGGATGAGTTTCAGATGGATGTGGTGCCGCTGGGTAATATCCCGAAACTGCGCTCCCCCGGATTATTGATGATGGATATGGATTCCACTGCGATCCAAATCGAATGTATCGATGAAATCGCCAGATTAGCCGGCGTCGGTGATGAAGTCGCGGAGGTGACGGAAAGAGCGATGCAGGGCGAGCTGGATTTCAGCGAAAGCCTGAAAGCGCGTGTCGGCCTGCTGGCCGGGGCGGATGCCGCCATTTTACAGCAGGTGCTGGATACGCTGCCGCTGATGCCGGGGCTGACCAGTCTGGTGCGCAAACTCCAGGCGATGGACTGGCATGTCGCGATTGCTTCCGGCGGATTTACTTTCTACGCCAATCATTTAAAAGATTCTCTGCGCCTGATTGCCGTCTATGCCAATCAGCTGGAAATCAAAGACGGCAAACTGACCGGCAAAGTCAAAGGTCCGGTGGTGGATGCCAAATACAAAGCGCAGGCGCTGGTGAAACTGGCGGAATTTCTCAATATTCCTTTAGAGCAGACCGTGGCGATCGGTGATGGTGCCAATGACCTGAAAATGCTGAAAAAAGCCGGTCTCGGCATTGCCTTCCACGCCAAACCGAAAGTGTATGCACGGGCAAAAGTGGCTATCCGCCATGCCGACCTGATGGGGGTGATGTGCACCCTCAGTGGTGGTCTGAAACACGAAGAACGTTAATTTATCAGTTATTACGGGGTCACGAGTGGCAAAACCAGCAAAACGCGCCTTTGTCTGTAACGAGTGCGGGGCAGATTATCCCCGCTGGCAGGGGCAGTGCACCGCGTGTCAGGCGTGGAATACCATCACGGAAGTCCGGCTGGCTTCTGTCTCATCGTCTGCGGCACGCAATGATCGCCTCAGCGGTTATGCGGGGCAGAGCGGTGTCAGCAAAGTACAGAAACTGTCAGAAATCAGTCTTGAGGAACTGCCGCGTTTCTCCACCGGTTTCAAAGAATTTGACCGTGTGCTGGGCGGCGGCGTGGTACCGGGCAGTGCCATTCTGATTGGCGGTAACCCGGGCGCCGGGAAAAGTACCCTGCTGTTACAGACCATGTGTCAGCTCGCTGCACAGATGAAAACCCTGTATGTCACGGGGGAGGAATCATTACAGCAGGTGGCGATGCGGGCACACCGCCTCGGGCTGCCGATGGACAATCTCAATATGCTGTCGGAAACGGCGATTGAGCAGATTTGCCTGATCGCAGAGCAGGAACAGCCGAAGCTGATGGTGATTGACTCCATCCAGGTGATGCACATGGCGGATATTCAGTCTTCGCCGGGCAGTGTGGCACAGGTGCGCGAAACCGCCGCCTATCTGACCCGCTTTGCCAAAACCCGCGGGGTGGCGATCATTATGGTCGGTCACGTCACCAAAGACGGCTCTCTGGCAGGGCCGAAGGTACTTGAACATTGTATTGACTGCTCGGTCATGCTCGACGGTGAGGCCGATTCCCGTTTCCGCACACTGCGCAGCCATAAAAACCGCTTTGGTGCGGTGAATGAGCTGGGTGTGTTTGCCATGACGGAGCAGGGGCTGCGCGAGGTGAGCAACCCGTCCGCCATTTTCCTGAGCCGCGGGGATGAAATCACGTCCGGCAGTTCGGTGATGGTGGTCTGGGAAGGAACCCGTCCGCTGCTGGTGGAAATCCAGGCGCTGGTGGATCACTCGATGATGTCGAATCCGCGCCGTGTGGCGGTCGGGCTGGAGCAGAACCGGCTGGCTATCCTGCTGGCGGTACTGCATCGTCACGGCGGATTGCAGATGTCGGATCAGGATGTGTTCGTCAACGTGGTCGGCGGGGTGAAAGTCACCGAAACCAGTGCGGATCTGGCGCTGCTGCTCTCGCTGGTCTCCAGTTTCCGTGACCGGCCGATCCCGCGTGATGTGGTGATCTTCGGCGAAGTCGGGCTGGCGGGGGAGATCCGTCCGGTACCGAGCGGCCAGGAGCGGATCTCGGAAGCGGCCAAACACGGTTTTAAACGGGCGATTGTGCCGAATGCCAACCGCCCGAAAAATCCGCCGCCGGGTATGCAGGTGTTCGGGGTGAAAAAACTGTCGGATGCCCTGTCTGTGCTGGATGACCTGGAATAAGTGAGGCAGAGAATGACCGATTTTTCCTATCTGAAACAAGCCATTAAACAGGCGGGTGTCACACTCCAGCAACTGGCGGATCAATGCGGGGTGACCAAAGGGTATCTCAGCCAGCTGATTAACAACAAAATCAAAAGTCCCGGCGGCCAGAAGCTGGCCGGACTGCACAGTGCGCTGGGGCTCGATTACCCGCTGAAGCAGAAAATTACCGGGGTGGTGTTCGGGAAATTTTACCCGCTGCACACCGGCCATATTTACCTGATCCAGCGGGCGTGCAGCCAGGTGGATGAGCTGCATGTGATCCTCTGTCACGACGAACCGCGTGATAAAGCGTTGTTTATCAACAGTTCGATGTCTCAGCAGCCGACCGTCAGTGATCGCCTGCGCTGGCTTCTGCAAACGTTTAAATATCAGAAAAATATCCGCATTCACTCATTTGATGAGCACGCTTATGATCCGTATCCGCACGGCTGGGAGCACTGGAGTCAGGGTGTGTGTCAGTTTATGCGGGAAAAAGGGATCACGCCGGATTTTATCTATTCAGGCGAAAAAGCGGATGTGCCGCGTTACCGTGAATCGTTCGGCATTGAAACAGTGCTTATCGACCCGGAACGTACCTTTATGAATATCAGCGGGCGGCAGATCCGTCAGGCGCCGTTCCGCTACTGGGACTACATTCCGACAGAGGTTAAACCCTTCTTTGTGCGCACTGTGGCGGTGCTCGGCGGGGAGTCCAGCGGTAAATCCACCCTCGTCAATAAGCTGGCAAATATGTTTAATACCACCAGTGCCTGGGAATACGGACGCGATTATGTGTTTTCCCACCTGGGCGGTGATGAAATGGCGCTGCAATATTCCGACTATGACAAAATCGCACTGGGACATGCTCAGTATATTGATTTTGCAGTGAAATATGCCAATAAAGTTGCATTTGTGGATACGGATTTTGTCACGACCCAGGCTTTCTGCAAACGGTATGAGGGTAAAGAGCACCCGTTTGTGCAGGCATTGATTGCGGAGTACCGCTTTGACCTGGTGATCCTGCTGGAAAATAACACGCCGTGGGTGGCTGACGGACTGCGCAGCCTCGGCAGTGACAATGATCGCAAAGCGTTTCAGGATCTGCTGATCGATATGCTGCGGGAAAACGGCATTAAGTTTGTCCATGTGACATCGGCGGATTACGACACCCGTTTTCTCGAGTGCGTCGAGCTGGTTCAGCGTCTGCTGATGCTGGATACCCCTGAAATTCGTGACGGGGATCAGCAAAAATAAAGAATGTTGTGAGAATCGAAAAATAATCAGGTAATTTCCGTGAGAAATTATTTTTCTCTTCTATACTGAAAGAACAAGGACAACACACAGCGTCCGACAGAATTCAGGGCAACAAAGGGAGGAAAGATGAAGAGTAAAGGATCCCTTTACTGATGGTGTTAACTGATTGATTTATTTATCAGTTTTAAGTGTTATGAAAGCGGTAAGTATGAAGTAGTAAGTCAGCTTCGGTTGTACCTTAAGTACCAGGTTCAATGTAATACCCGTAACAAAAGACACTCTTTTATCCATCCAACCAAAAAATGCCGCGCGGTCCCTCACCACGCGGCATTTTCCGTTATATGGCCTATTTGGTCATACGTTTGTACTTGATGCGGTGCGGCTCCAGTGCGGCCTCGCCGAGAGTCCGTTTCTTGTAATCTTCATATTCACTGAAGTTACCTTCGAAGAACTCCACTTTGCCCTCATCCTGATAGTCGATGATATGGGTGGCGATACGGTCAAGGAACCAGCGGTCATGGGAAATGACCATAGCGCAGCCCGGGAATTCCAGCAGGGCGTTTTCCAGTGCACGCAGGGTTTCGATATCCAGGTCGTTGGTTGGTTCATCGAGCAGCAGCATGTTGCCGCCGACCTGCAGCAGTTTGGCCAGATGCAGACGGCCGCGCTCACCACCGGATAACTCACCGACACGTTTGCCCTGGTCAACGCCTTTGAAGTTAAAGCGTCCGACATAAGCACGGCTCGGGATCTCAGTGGTGCCGATACGCATGATATCCTGCCCGCCGGACACTTCTTCCCAGACGGTTTTCTTATCATCCATGGCATCACGGAACTGATCAACAGACGCGATAGTCACGGTATCACCGAGAGTGATAGTACCGGAATCCGGCTGTTCTTTGCCGCTGATCATACGGAACAGGGTGGATTTACCCGCGCCGTTCGGCCCGATAATCCCGACAATCGCCCCTTTCGGCAGCGAGAAACTCAGGTTATCGATCAGGGTACGGCCATCATAGGATTTGGTCAGGTTTTCCACTTCCAGAACTTTGTCACCCAGACGCGGACCAGGCGGAATAAAGAGTTCGTTGGTCTCATTACGTTTCTGGTACTCGACGCTGTTCAGTTCCTCAAAGCGGGCCAGACGGGCCTTGCCTTTGGATTGACGGCCCTTCGGATTCTGACGGATCCACTCCAGCTCTTTCTCGATAGACTTGCGGCGGGCAGCTTCAGAAGACGCTTCCTGTGCCAGACGGGCATCTTTCTGCTCCAGCCAGCTGGAGTAGTTTCCTTCCCACGGAATACCTTCACCGCGGTCAAGCTCGAGGATCCAGCCGGCGACGTTATCAAGGAAGTAACGGTCGTGGGTGATCGCCACAACGGTGCCCTCGTAGTCGTGCAGGAAGCGTTCCAGCCAGGCGACAGATTCCGCATCCAGGTGGTTGGTCGGTTCGTCGAGCAGCAGCATATCCGGTTTTTCCAGCAGCAGGCGGCAGATAGCCACACGGCGGCGCTCACCCCCGGACAGATTACCGATTTTGGCATCCCAGGCCGGTAAACGCAGGGCATCTGCCGCACGTTCCAGCTGGTTATCCAGATTATGGCCGTCATGAGACTGGATAATCGCTTCCAGTTCACCCTGCTCTTTGGCGAGTTTGTCAAAATCCGCATCCGGATCGGCGTACAGCGCGTACACTTCATCCAGACGGGTCAGGGCGTTTTTCACTTCTGCAACCGCTTCTTCAACCGCTTCACGGACAGTGTGTTCCGGATTCAGTTTCGGTTCCTGCGGCAGATAGCCGATGTTCAGGCCGGGCTGCGGACGTGCTTCGCCCTCAATATCGGTATCCACGCCTGCCATGATGCGCAGCAGGGTTGATTTACCGGCGCCATTCAGGCCGAGAACACCGATTTTGGCGCCCGGGAAGAAACTCAGAGAGATATCTTTCAGTATATGACGCTTCGGCGGCACAATTTTGCCGACACGGTGCATCGAATAAACGTATTGAGCCAATGTAGTCTACCTTTTTTCGTTGATGGGGCATCTGCGGGGCATTATGACTAAGTTTTACGTTTAGTTAAAGCCACTCCGGTGTCAGTATTGCCCGGTTGCCGGCAGTGACCGGCGGGTACAGCAGATTCCCCATTCTAACACCGGCCTGCGTTATTCTCACGGTGATCGTGCCGTTGCCGGGATCCGTATCATGATGAACCCGGGGCCGGTGTGCTAACGGCCGCTGTAACCGGCCTCATAAGCAGCAATAATATTGTCTGTCAGTATTTTTTTCTGCCGGTCCGTGCGGTCACTTTCATTTACTTTCTCAGTATGTACTTTTGGTGAAATAAACTGTGTTGTCCCGGTCATACGGCTCAAAAATTCGTTACTTCTGAAATAACTAATTCGCTCTTTATATTGTTGCGGTGTTATTCCGTCTTTTTTATCTTTTATACCGGCATCATAGAATTGTTTAAAAAACGGCGTCATAAGTTTAACGGAGCCATTTATATGAGTCTGAAAATTAGGGTCAGAATCCTGCGCGGCCTGCTGGTAGACATAGTGGCGGGTGATTTTCTCATAGGCGGTCTGCTGTGATGCACATGCTGTCAGGGCAAATAATGCAGAGATGATTATTATGTTTTTTATATTATTCATAATGTATTACGTCCTTTGCGGTTATCAGTAAACCGGATGTGGTGTAAAATATGAGAATATTTTTAATGGAAACCGGAAATACAGCAAGTGATGCACATCATATATTTTATGATTTCTGACTGTAATCTGAAAAATAAAAATACTTCAAAAATATAATTATCTGATTAATTAAGATAGCGTGTTTATCCCGGAGCAAGGGGTAAAAAAAAGACGACCGGAGTCGTCTGAAATGTGTTCACTACTTATAGAGTTATTGGTAGTGCTCAGGATCCCGTTTACGGCGGTAGCCGGTTTCCTGAAGTGTTATCATTATAATTTTAAATTTAACTTTACTATATAGCAAGAATGATGAGTGCACCAGACGATATCACTGCATCCTGTTTAATAAACCATCATTTACGGCAAAGGGAATGCATAATAAGAATAATCAGACATATATTCTGAATAATATAATTTCCGGTATCTGGTTATCCGGTACAACGGTATGATTTGTGTCTGCGTGACAGGGCACTTACACTGTGTATCAGGGTCTGAGGTATTGTGCAGATAAACGGTAATGAAGGAGACAGGAGCAGATCATGAGGAAATGTATATGGCCGGGCGTGACAGCCCTCAGCATGCTGATGTTTTCAGCACTGGCGTCAGCGGATTCACTGAGTGAGCAGCGTCAGCGCTATCAGGATGTCAAATCTGCCTGGGATGCCAATAATATGGCGGAAGTGGAACGCCTGATGCCGTCACTGCGGGATTATCCGCTCTATCCTTATCTGGAATACCGTGAGCTGACACAGGACATGAGCCTGCTGACAGCAGGTCAGGTGAAAAATTTTACGGATACCCATCCGAACCTGCCGTCAGCGGCAAGTCTGAAAAATAAATTTATCAGTGAGCTGGCCAAACGTAATGACTGGCAGGGGCTGGTCAGCTACAGCACGACTGTACCAAAACCGGTCAGTGCGAAGTGTGACTATTACTATGCCAACTGGCAGACCGGAAACCGTCAGGTGGCGCTGGACGGGGCGAAATCAGTCTGGCTGGCGGGAAATTCCCTGCCGTCCTCCTGCGATAAGTTATTTGATGTCTGGGATCAGTCCGGCGGACTGACACCGGAACGTGTTCTTGAACGCATCAGCCTGGCGCTGAAAAACGGCAACACCTCTCTGGTCAGTTATCTGGCAAAACGCCTGCCTGCCTCTTATCAGACCATCAGCAATGGTCTGATTAATTTACAGAAAAACCCGGCATCAGTGGTGACATTTGCCCAGCTGAGCCCGACGGATTTCACCCGTCAGGCCACCATCTCCGCTTTCTCCGCCTATGCCCGCAAATCACCTGATGCGGCAAGGGCTGACCTGAACAGTGTGGCGCGCGCCCAGAAAATGAATGACAGCGAGCGTCAGCAACTGAAAGATGCCGTTGCGTGGCAGTATATGGGGAGCGATGTGACAGATGAGCAGGCTGCCTGGCGTGACGAAGTGATTCAGGAAACCGATTCTGTCACCCTGCGCGAGCGCCGTGTGCGTCTGGCGCTGAGTAACGCGGATGACCGCGATCTGGATCGCTGGCTGACCCGGTTACCGGCGGATGCTCAGCAGAAAGAGGAATGGCAGTACTGGCGCGCGGTATTGCTGGAAAAAGGCGGCAATAAAGCGGCTGCGGATGCCATTCTGGAAAAAATCACCCAGGGTCGCGGATTCTATCCGATGGTGGCGGCACAGCGTCTGGGCAAACCGTATGTCATGATGATCAATGCGGCGGATAAACCGGACAACAGCATCAGCAATCTGCCGGAAATTCAGCGTATCCGTGAGCTGCTGTACTGGCAGATGGAAGGGCTGGCCCGCACCGAGTGGCTGAATCTGGTGGACAGCCAGACACCGGCGCGCAAAGCACAGCTGGCGCGTTATGCGCTGGAGCAGGGCTGGGCGGATCTGAGTGTGCAGGCGACGATCAACGGCAAGCTGTGGGATCATCTGGAAGAGCGCTTCCCGCTGGCCTGGCAGAGTGAGTTTGATGAGTTCACTCAGAATAAAAATATCAGCAAAAGCTATGCGATGGCGATAGCCCGTCAGGAAAGTGCCTGGAACCCGCAGGCGCGTTCGCCGGTCGGTGCGACCGGGCTGATGCAGCTGATGCCGGCAACGGCAACCCAGACGGTCCGCGACAATGGTATTGCGGATTACAGCAATAGTGCGCAGCTGGTTAATCCGCGCAAAAATATCGAGATAGGCACCGCGTATCTCAACGGCGTGTATAACCAGTTCGGTCAGAACCGGATCCTGGCGAGTGCTGCGTATAACGCAGGCCCGAACCGTGTGACCCGCTGGCTGAGCAACAGCGGCGGACGGCTCGATGCGGTTGCCTTCGTGGAAACCATTCCGTTCGCGGAAACCCGGGGTTATGTGAAGAATGTGCTGGCATTTGATGTCTTTTATCAGAACTTCCTGAAAGGGCAGCGCCCGGCGGATGTACTGACACCTTCCGAACAATCAATGCGTTACTGATCATTCCCCTCCGGCCCGGTTCAGCAGAAGACAGCTGCACCGGGCTTGTGTTATCCTAGATGTACTAGTTAACGGGTACTTTTTGTACTCCCGATCCTATGGGGTGACACATGACGACAGACCAACTTCAGGACAGCGACTGGCAGCGCTTTGTCAGCCTGCTGCGCAATGCCTATTCACAGGATATTGAATCCCACCTTTTTCAGCTGCTTTTTACCCCGGATGAGCGCACAGCGCTGGGCACACGCGTGCGGATCGTCGAGGAACTGCTGCGCGGTAAGATGAGTCAGCGTGAGCTGAAAAGTGAGCTGGGGGTCGGCATTGCGACCATCACCCGCGGCTCCAACAGCCTGAAATATGCCCCGGAAGAGGTGAAAGCATGGCTGGAGCAGGAACTCCTCAGCGGCAAAAAATAACTCAGCTGTTCTGCCGCCGGTATGTTGTCAGAGAAATACCTGTTTCCCGTCTGAAATAGCGGCACAGGTAGGACGGGTCATCAAAGTGCAGTTTATCTGCGATCTGCTCCACTGACAGCGTGCTGTAACGCAGGAGTGTCTTGATTTCAGGGATAACCCGGCGGTTGATCAGTGACTTGGGCGAGTGATTGAAAAACGTTCCGGTCAGCTGTGACAGATAAAACGGCGTGATATTTAACCGCCGTGCATAGTACTGCACATCCCTGTGTTCCCGGCTGTGGCGGCAGATAAGTTCCCAGAACTGCCAGCACAGCGTCTCTTTCCGGCTGTACTTCTGTATGGCGGCCGGGGCATCCGGCGGCATTCTTTCCGCTATCCGCAAAAACAGATTCTGTAAATGATTACGCTGCATGATATGCCGGTAAACCGGGCTGTTGCGGGTGATATCCTGCATTTGTGCCAGCCACATTGTCAGCAGCGATTTTTCTTCCGGCAGCGGAATGCAGCGGGGATATTCATGCAGAAACAGAAACAGCGGGTTCGGCAGGACATAGGCGATTTCGGCAGAGAAGGAGGCCGGGATCAGACAAAAAAACACACGGAATCCCCGTGAGCGCTTTTTCAGCAGCGCGATCGTATCTTCCGCCAGCACCAGAATATCCCCCGCCCGTACAGGCTGAGATTTAAAGTTCAGTGACATATGCGCGTATCCCGCCCGGCAGATCATCAGGGTGAGATACGCATTTCCGAAGGTCAGCGGTACGCCGTTGTGATCGGCCAGTGTGCTTTCCCCTGTCAGTAATGTGTCTGTTTCTTCCGTCAGCACCGGAATCTGATCTGTCAGTGTAATATCGTGAGTTGCCATTTTTGCCGTCCTGAAGCAGATATCAGAGGAAATTTATCACAATAGTTTTCAAAAGTACCGAAAGTGCGGAGGTTTGTTGCTTACCGCCGGTCTGCCGTCAGGCTACACTTCCCGTCATCACAGAGAGAGCCGCTGAGGCTGAATGTATAACTGAAGTAAGGTAAGCAGTATGAAATTAGAAACAGAACGTATGATTCTGCGCCCGTGGGCAGAAACCGATGCCGCCGATTTATATGAAGTGGCGAAAGATGACCGCGTCGGCCCGATTGCCGGCTGGCCGCCGCACAGTTGCGCTGAGGAAAGTGCCGATATTATCCGCACCGTTTTTAACCTCGATGAGGTCTATGCCACTGAACTGAAAGCGAACGGACGGGCTGTGGGCTGTATCGGGATCCTGATCGGTGAAAACAGCAACTTTGACATCAGTCAGCGGGAAGGGGAAATCGCCTACTGGATTGGTGTGCCGTACCAGGGACAGGGTCTGATCCCGGAAGCGGTCAGGGAAGTGATGCGCCATGCATTTGAAACCCTGGAGCTGGATGCACTGTGGTGCGGCTATTTTGAAAACAATGAACAGTCACACCGCGCCCAGGCCAAATGCGGGTTCCGTCATCATCATACTGAAGAGAATAAATTCAATCAGTTCCTGAATGATTACCGGACTGAACATATCAGCCGCATTACGCGGGAAGAGTGGCTGGCACAGCAGTAAATGTGCCGGGAAGGTCACCGGGCCGGTGAGTACCGGTCCGGTTTTTCAGATCAGGATTCTTTGGTGTTCAGGGATTTATAAATTTCATGCTGGATAGGTACCAGCGCCAGGATAATTGCCTGCTCATAGACACTGGTGCGGGTCAGCGCGCCGCCGGTGAAGAAACCGATCGCTCCGCCTTTCTGTTTAATATCTTCCACCCCGGTCAGGTCGGCCATTTCATCACCCAGTTCGCGGCCTTCGCGGATCCCCGCGAGAATTTTTTCCGGCAGCATCAGGCTGGCAGAACGGGATTCCCCGCGCAGCTGACGGTGCTCGATAACAATCCAGGCAAAGGTCATATCGCCTTCAATACCCGCTTCAACACCAACCCAGAAATCCGCTTCCGGTCTGACCTGACGGGCCGCATTGACGCGCTGGCGGGCGCCGGTACGGGTTTCTGTGTTCCCGATAGGCTGCTGCGGCACACTGCTGTCCACATTCACATCTTCAATATCAAAATTGCCGTTACCCAGTACCACTTCAAAAGCGGAACGGATAGCCTGAATTTTGGCCGGATTAGTCGTTGCTGCGATAATATGAAACATGATAATTAAACTATCCACGTAATTATGTTTGCCGCAGTATAGCGAATATTGACGGCTTTCCGCAGATTTTTTTAGACGGTGCCGTGCGGTGAAAGAGTTTCAGGGATAAAGCGTGATCCCGGGAATGTTTTTACGGTATGGTAGCGGGGTAATCAGACTTTCACACAGTAAAAGCAGAGATTGATAGTTATGTCACAGGTATTTCTTGTCCGTCACGGCGAAACTGAATGGAACGTTCAGCGCCGTATCCAGGGTCATTCTGACAGCCCGTTAACACAAAGTGGTATCGATCAGGCGAAGCAGGTTGCCGCGCGTCTGAAAAATGAAGGGATCACCCATATTATTGCCAGTGATCTGGGCCGCACACAGCAGACCGCGAAACTGATCGCAGAAGCCTGCGGTTGTGAGATTATTGCGGATCCGCGTCTGCGTGAGCTCAATATGGGCGTGCTGGAAAAACGTCAGATCCATACCCTGACCGCAGAAGAAGAGGGCTGGCGTAAAAGTCTGCTTAACGGCGCGGAAGACGGGCGTATCCCGGAAGGGGAATCTCTCGCGGAGCTGGAAAGCCGGATGCGGGCGGCGCTGGAGAGCACGCTGGATCTGCCGGAGGGCAGCAAAGTTCTGCTGGTCAGTCACGGTATTGCGCTGGGATGCCTGATTGGCTCTGTGCTGGGGCTGCCGGCGTATGCGGAGCGCCGTCTGCGTCTGCGCAACTGTTCGTTATCCGTTCTGGAGTATCAGGAAAGCCCGTGGCTGGCGGATGGCTGGGTAGTTGAAACGGCCGGTGACACCACACATCTGAGTCTTCCGGCGCTGGATGAAGTACAGCGCTGAGTAAACCGGTGAATCAGACACCGCCCGGGTGAACAAGACACCACCGGCGGCGGTGTTTGTTCTGCGGGAAGGCTGTTACTGCGCGTCACGTCTGACAGGAATGTAGTATTTAAATTCCTCGATGTGATGGCGCGGATCGGTCTCATCCACATCAGCCGCATCCGGATAGCGGATATCGGTTCCCTTTCTCAGTTTATAGCTCTCAATATCGTAACCACGGCGGCGGGTGATCCCCAGTCGCGGCACACACTGGCCGTAAATAGTGAACAGGAATTCCTGCATCGCGCCGCGGTAAGGAATACCGCTGAAAGTGAAGCAGAGATATTCGCCACCGGGCATTTCCACCTCGTGAACATTTTCCTCAGTGGTAAAGGCAGCAAATTCCTTCGCCACGGCAGTGGTGTAATGAACCGTCTGCTCATCTTCTTTGTCCGGATTACGGGTGGTGCTGTAAAGCCCGTAAACATAGTCCGGGATAGTTTTCGCCACAGAAATATGATGCAGCCAGAACTCCTGACGCATGTGGGTACACGCGGTTGCCCAGTCTTCCAGACGATGTGAACAGCTGTTCTCTATACCGGTCACTGTGCGCGGCGGCAGCGTGACAAATTCGTGCTCCGGCATCGGCACATCATCAAGCAGAATGGCGGAGCAGATTCCGTCAGAGCACCATTCGTCAAGACGGCGGTACAGCGCAGGTGTTTTATTAAACTGTTTCTTGAATGCGCGGGTAAAGGTTTGCTGTGAATCGAAACGATACTGTAATGCGATATCTAAAATAGGACGGGCAGTCAGCCGCAGTGCAATGGCTGCGCGTGATAAACGGCGGGCGCGGATGTAAGCGCCGATGGCCTCACCGGTAACGTCCTTGAACATACGTTGTAAATGCCACTTGGAGTAGCCTGCCTTCGCAGCGACGTTATCGAGGGAAAGTGGCTGATCTAAATGCTCATCTAACCAACGGAGTAAATCGCGAATGATGCTGGTCTGATCCATACATCTCCCTTATTGGATTGATGAAGTTCTGAAAGAGATATAACGAATTTATATTCTAACCTGAGTGATTATCAACGGGATAATCATTTACCAATTCTTACTTTTGGCCGGAAAAAATGTTTTAAGAACAGGGCGACTATCATAAACTGGTAACATGGATTATCTTTAAAATCATACAATTTTCAAATGATTTTCTTGGGCTATTAAGATTATGAATCAGACTCGCCGGTCTATACTGGGAATTATTACAGCTATTTCATTGAGTTCGTTATCCTTTTTGAGCCATGGTGAAGAAATCGGCTCTGTGGACACCGTGTTCAAAATTCTGGGGCCGGACCACAAGATTGTGGTGGAAGCCTTTGATGATCCGGATGTGGAAAATATCACCTGTTACCTGAGCCGGGCAAAAACCGGCGGGATTTCGGGCGGGCTGGGTCTGGCGGAGGATACATCTGATGCCGCGATTTCCTGTCAGCAGGTCGGGCCGGTCACAGTCAGTGATAAAGTGAAAAAAGGCCGCAAAGATAAAGGTCAGGTGGTGTTCCAGAAACGGACATCTATGGTATTCAAGAAGTTACAGGTGGTTCGTTTCTATGATGAGAAGCGTCATGCGCTGATTTATCTGACCTATTCAGATAAAGTGGTCGACGGTTCGCCGAAAAATGCGCTGAGCGCGGTGCCGATCATTCCGTGGAACAAATAACCGGATAACAGCAACAACAAATCCCCGGTGGTGCCTGGCATCACCGGGGATTTCGTATATGTGTTACCGCAGCGGAAGATTACTCTTCGAGATCGCCGCAGAACCGGTAACCTTCGCCGTGAATGGTGGCGATGATTTCCGGAGTATCCGGTGTGGACTCGAAATGCTTGCGGATACGGCGGATGGTGACATCCACTGTACGGTCATGCGGTTTCAGTTCACGGCCGGTCATTTTCTTCAGCAGTTCAGCGCGGGTCTGAATCTTGCCCGGATTCTCACAGAAGTGCAGCATTGCACGGAACTCACTGCGCGGCAGCTTGTACTGCTCGCCGGTTGGTCCGATTAATGAGCGGCTGTTGATATCCAGTTCCCAGCCGTTGAACTTGTAACTTTCCACACTGCGGCGCTCTTCGCTGCCACCGGCCAGATTCATGGTCCGTGACAGTAAGTTGCGTGCGCGGATAGTCAGTTCACGCGGGTTAAACGGCTTGGTGATGTAGTCATCAGCACCGATTTCCAGACCGAGGATTTTATCCACTTCATTATCACGGCCGGTTAAGAACATCAGTGCCACGTTTGCCTGTTCGCGGAGCTCACGCGCCAGCAACAGACCATTTTTTCCCGGGAGGTTGATGTCCATGATAACCAAATTGATATCATGGTCTGACAGCACATTGTGCATCTCTGCACCATCAGTGGCTTCATGTACCACGTAACCCTCTGCTTCGAAAATACTTTTCAGGGTGTTACGGGTGACGATCTCATCTTCAACAATTAAAATATGCGGGGTTTGCATAGTCGCTACCTAAATTACTTAGAATAATAAGAAATCTGATTATCTGCCCGTGTAACCTGTGCCGGTATCGTTGTGGTTATGTCCGGCACATCACCACAGACAGAAAAAAATCTTGTTCAGACCGCATTTTAACAATCACTCAACTCAGAACGTAAGGAATTGAAACGATTCGTACCAATATTAGTCTATTAACACCAATATAACAGCAACCCAATCATTTACCATCCGGAAATCTAACCTTTGTTGATACATATCAAAATCAATTGTAGCACGTTAACACAATTTTCAATTGTTAATTGCCAGTTTTAATGATTGTCAAATAAATAGAAATACAATGTTAAGCATTATATCTGACTTGTCTGATTATTGTACATTTTTCTGCCGGGTAAACAGCGAAAAACGCAACCTATATAATAAAAGTGAAAAAATACAGAAACTCCTGGTTCTGTAAAATTAAATGCCGGTTGATGAGATGATAACCGCGTTAATTTGCCGTAATTTCTTTTTATTCTGATATGTGATCAGATTCAAATTGTCTGATTCTGCGGGCAAATCTGAAGAATAATTTGACATCAACCTGCCTTTCCTTTAACCGTAATAGGGTTAACCAGACAAATGACAGACAGGAACCCCATGCGTAATCACAGCCTGACCATGATTATTATTACCACCACCACCATTACCACCGGCGGTGCGGGCTGACGCATATCTGAAATCACGAAAAAAGCCCGCACAATGACTGTGCGGGCTTTTTTTTTGGACTAAAAACGGCAGGAGCAGGTGACACATGCGTGTACTTAAATTTGGCGGCACATCCGTGGCAAACGCGGATCGTATACTGAACATCGCAGGAATCGCGGAGAAAAAACTCGCGCAGGGACAGCTCGCCATGGTGCTTTCCGCACCGGCGAAAGTCACTAATTACTTAGTGGCGATGGTGGAGCAGACCGTCAGCGGGCAGGAAGCAAACACCCTGGTACACGATGCCGCCGCGATTCTCGGGGCGATTCTGGACGGGCTGCGCGATGCGGTACCGGGCTTTGAATATGACCGGCTGAAGCATGAAACAGAGCAGGAAATCAGCCGGATCCGCCGGGTACTGCACGGTGTGTCACTGCTGGGGCAGTGTCCGGACGGCATCAACGCCAATATGATCAGCTGCGGCGAGCGTTTTTCCATTGCGGTGATAGCATCACTGCTGAAAGCCCGCGGCCATAAAGTAACGGTGATTGACCCGGTGGCCAGCCTGCTGGCGTTTGGTGGTTATCTGGAATCCACCGTTGATATTAATGAATCAACAAAACGTATTGCAGCACTGAATATCCCGTCTGACCACATCATTCTGATGGCGGGATTCACCGCCGGTAATGAAAACGGTGAGCTGGTGGTGCTGGGGCGTAACGGCTCTGATTATTCCGCAGCGGTACTGGCGGCGTGTCTGCGTGCGGCCTGTTGTGAGATCTGGACTGACGTGGACGGCGTGTATACCTGTGACCCGCGTTTTGTGCCGGATGCCCGTCTGCTGAAAGGCATGTCGTATCAGGAGGCGATGGAACTCTCCTATTTCGGGGCAAAAGTCCTGCATCCGCGCACTATCGCGCCGATTGCACAGTTCCAGATCCCGTGCCTGATTAAAAATACCCTCAATCCGGACGCACCGGGCACGCTGATCGGCGACGGCCAGCGTGATGACAGCCTGCCGGTGAAAGGGATCACCAATCTGAATAATATGGCGATGTTTAACGTCTCCGGCCCGGGTATGAAAGGAATGGTCGGGATGGCGGCACGGGTGTTTACGGTGATGTCACGGCGTAATATCTCTGTCGTGCTGATTACACAGTCATCTTCCGAATACAGCATCAGTTTCTGTGTGGCGCAGAAAGATAAGGCCCGCACTCAGCAGGCACTGGAAGAAGAGTTCTATCTGGAGCTGAAAGAGGGCGTGCTCGACCCGCTGGATGTACTGGATAACCTGGCGATTGTCTCCGTGGTCGGGGATGGCATGCGGACACTCAAAGGCATCTCCGCGCGGTTCTTCTCGGCACTGACGCGCGCCAACATCAATATTATCGCGATCGCGCAGGGCTCGTCTGAACGTTCCATTTCTGCGGTGGTGGATAATGATCTCGCGGCCGCCGGTGTGCGTCTGTGTCATCAGATGCTGTTTAACACTGACCGCATTGTGGAGGTGTTTGTGGTGGGCACCGGCGGGGTCGGCAGTGCGCTGCTGGAGCAAATCCGCCGCCAGCAGGCGTGGCTGAAAGCCCGGAGTATCGATCTGCGTGTGTGCGGTATCGCCAACTCAAAAGCGATGCTGACCAATATGCGCGGCATTGATTTACAGGACTGGCGTCAGTCGCTGGCGCAGGCCAAAGAGCCGTTCAGCCTCAGCCGTCTGATCCGCCTGGAAAAAGAATACCATTTCCTCAACCCGGTGATTGTGGACTGTACGTCGAATGAGGAAATCGCCCTGCAATATGCGGATTTCCTGAAGGACGGTTTCAACGTGGTGACGCCGAACAAAAAAGCCAATACCCTGCCGATGGATTATTACCATGAACTGCGCAGTGCGGCGGCGGCATCAAAACGTCAGTTCCGTTACGACACCAACGTCGGTGCCGGGCTGCCGGTGATCGAAAACCTGCAAAACCTGCTCAACGCGGGGGATGAACTGATGCAGTTCAGCGGTATTCTGTCCGGTTCGCTCTCCTTTATTTTCGGTATGCTGGATGAAGGAATGTCACTGTCTGAGGCAACAGCTGCGGCGAAAGCCAAAGGCTTTACCGAGCCGGATCCGCGTGATGATCTCTCCGGGATGGATGTGGCGCGTAAGCTGTTGATCCTGGCCCGCGAAGCGGGACTTTCCCTTGAATTATCCGATATTGAGGTGGATTCCGTGCTGCCGCCGGACTTCGATGCTTCCGGCGATGTGAATACCTTTATGGCGAATCTGCCGTCACTGGATGCGGCCTTTGCCGCGCGTGTGGCGAAAGCCGCAGAAGCAGGCCGCGTTTTGCGTTATGTTGGCATCATTGATCACGGTCGCTGTCAGGTGAAAATCACAGAGGCAGACGGTAACGATCCGCTGTATAAAGTGAAAAACGGCGAGAACGCCCTGGCGTTTTATACCCGCTACTATCAGCCTATCCCGCTGGTACTGCGCGGTTACGGCGCGGGGAATGATGTGACAGCGGCAGGGGTGTTTGCGGATGTGCTGCGGACAATGTCATGGAAACTGGGAGTGTAAAACGTGATAAAAATTTATGCACCGGCGTCAATCGGGAATGTGAGTGTGGGGTTTGATGTGCTGGGTGCGGCAGTGTCTCCGGTCAGCGGGGCACTGCTCGGCGACTGTGTGTCCATCGCGAAGGCAGAGACGTTTTCACTCAGAAACCGCGGGCGTTTTGCCGGGAGGCTGCCGGTGAATCCGAAGCACAATATTGTGTATCAGTGCCGTGAACGGTTCAGTGAGATCATTCATGATGATCTGCCGGTCGCCATGGTGCTGGAAAAAAATATGCCGGTGGGCTCGGGGCTGGGCTCCAGCGCCTGCTCGGTGGTGGCTGCGCTGGTGGCGCTGAATGAGTACACCGGCAGGCCGCTGGATGAAATGACGCTGCTGCGCCTGATGGGGGAGATGGAAGGGCGCATCTCCGGCAGTGTGCATTATGACAATGTCGCCCCCTGCTTCCTTGGCGGATTGCAGCTCAATATTGAAACCGGCGACAGCGTCAGCCAGGCAGTACCTGGGTTTGAACACTGGTACTGGGTAATGGCGTATCCGGGCATCAAAGTCTCCACGGCGCAGGCACGGGCGATTTTACCGGCGACCTACTCACGGGCGGATATTGTCAGCCACGGCCGCAACCTGGCCGGATTCATCCACGCCTGTCACACCGGACAGGCTGACCTGGCGGCGGCGATGATCCGTGATGTGGTGGCAGAGCCGTACCGCCGTGAATTATTACCGAATTTTGATGCGGTCCGTGAGCAGGTGCTTGCACGCGGCGCGAAGGCATGCGGCATCTCCGGCTCGGGTCCGACCCTGTTTGCGGTCTGTGACAGCAAATCAGCGGCAGAGCAGGTAGCGGATGTCTTTAACACACAGTATTTGCAGAACAGCGAAGGGTTTGTCCATCTGTGCCGTCTCGATCTCAAAGGCGCACGTCAGATAAGTGCATAAAGGTAAAAAATGGAACTGTACAATTTAAAAGATGAGAGTGAAAAAGTCAGTTTTGCACAGGCGGTAAAACAGGGGCTGGGACGCGGACAGGGGCTGTTCTTCCCGCGTGAGATTCCGTTTTTTGAGCAGGCGGAAATGGATAAGCTGCTGGCGATGGATTTTGTCAGCCGCAGCACCGCCATTCTGCATGCCCTGATTGGTGATGAGATCCCGGAAGCTGAGCTGGCAGCGCGTGTCCGTGCCGCCTTTGCTTTCCCGGCACCGCTGAACCCGGTAGAGCCGGATGTGGCCTGTCTGGAGCTGTTCCACGGCCCGACACTGGCATTCAAAGATTTCGGCGGACGTTTTATGGCCCAGGCGCTGGCCGCGGTTGCCGGTGACAAGCCGGTCACTATTCTGACCGCGACTTCAGGGGATACCGGTGCTGCCGTCGCACACGCCTTTTACGGCCTGAAAAATGTGCAGGTGGTGATCCTCTATCCGCAGGGAAAAATCAGTCCGTTACAGGAAAAACTGTTCTGTACCCTCGGCGGTAATATCCATACCGTGGCGGTGCAGGATGATTTCGATGCCTGTCAGGCACTGGTAAAACAGGCATTTGATGATGAGGAACTGAAGCAGACGCTGCATCTGAACTCGGCAAACTCTATTAATATCAGCCGTCTGCTGGCACAAATCTGTTATTACTTTGAAGCGGTGGCACAGGTTCCGGCGGAAAAACGCGGTGAACTGGTGTTCTCGGTGCCGAGCGGCAACTTCGGTGACCTGACCGCCGGGGTGCTGGCGAAAGCGATGGGGCTGCCGGTGAAACGCTTTATCGCCGCGACTAATGCCAACGACACGGTACCGCGCTATCTGGCGGACGGACAGTGGAAACCGGCGGCGACGGTGGCAACGTTATCCAATGCCATGGATGTCAGCCAGCCGAATAACTGGCCGCGTATTGAGGCGCTGTTTGCGCGCGAAGGCTGGTCTCTGAAGGATCTGCGTTCCGGTGCGGTAAGTGATGACGAAACCCGCGAAACGATGCGCGATCTGGCTGCGAAAGGTTATATTTCCGAGCCGCATGCCGCGATTGCTTATCGCCAGCTGCGCAGTGACTTGCAGCCCGGTGAGTACGGTATTTTCCTCGGCACGGCGCACCCGGCAAAATTCCTGGAGAGTGTGGAAGCGATTCTGGGCAGTAAACTGCCGTTACCGGCTGAACTGGCGGAGCGGGCTGATTTACCACTGCTGTCAGCCGTGTTACCAGCGGATTTCGCGGCGCTGCGGGACTATATGCTGAAGACGGTGAAGCCGTAATTTCTTATCAATCAGCGATAGCGAGATGATAACGGGTAAGAGAACAAAAAGCATACTGCGCCATGGATGGCGCAGCTGAATTATCCGGCGGTTATGCTGCGTGGTGTTCTGAACGTGTAAACACCAGTTCCCGCTCACCGGACTGACTCTCATCAAAACGGTAACCGTCGAGGTTAAAGCCGGTCAGCTGAGACGGCTGTGTCAGGCGGTTCTGAATAATAAACCGGCTCATCAGGCCGCGTGCTTTCTTAGCATAGAAACTGATCACTTTATATTTGCCGTTTTTCTCATCGAGGAAAACCGGTTTGATAATCACCGCATTCAGTTTCTCCGGCTTCACCGCTTTAAAGTATTCATCAGAGGCCAGATTGACCAGTACATTATCACCCTGTGCGGCCAGTGCCTGATTGAGATTGTCCGTAATAATATCCCCCCAGAACGCATACAGATCTTTGCCGCGCGGATTGGCGAGTTTCGTCCCCATCTCCAGACGGTAAGGCTGCATCAGATCCAGCGGGCGCAGCACGCCGTACAGGCCGGAAAGCATACGCAGATGCTGCTGGGCGAAATCAAAATCGGCTTCACTGAAGGTTTCCGCCTGCATCCCGGTATACACATCCCCTTTAAATGCCAGAATAGCCTGACGGGCATTGTCCGGCGTGAAATCCGGCTGCCACTCCCCGAAACGGGCGGCATTCAGACCCGCCAGTTTATCACTGATATGCATCAGCGAGCCGATATCCGCCGGGGTCAGTTTGCGGCAGGTTTCCATCAGGGCTTCTGATTGTGCCAGCAGCTCAGGCTGAGTATGGCGTTCAGTGGCTAACGGGCTGTCATAGTCGAGGGTTTTGGCAGGGGAAATAGTCAGCAGCATGGTCGGCTCCGGTCTGATATTGTCATTATTAACGGTACTCTACCAAAAAAAAGCACAGAGCGGGCAAATCACTGTAATCGGTAATACATACAAAACAGGAGGCGTTCCGGATTACAGCGGAATAACGGCGGATCACCGGTGCGGCACCGGATTTTCCCTGCTTGCGCGGCGGGCTGTCCGTGATATTATCAGGTGCAGTTGCGGCATATTGCCATCTGTACTCGCCATACTTCAGAATGCCGGGGTGTTGACTACGCAAAGCCCGCCTGCAGGCATGCTGGATTATTCAGAGTATCTTCTGACATAAGATGAGAGACGAAAATGACCGATAAGTTAACTTCCCTGCGTAATCTGACCACGGTTGTGGCCGATACCGGTGACATCGAAGCGATGAAGCTTTACAAACCACAGGATGCCACCACCAACCCTTCTCTGATCCTCAATGCGGCGCAGATTCCGGAGTACCGTAAGTTAATTGATGATGCGGTGACCTGGGCGCGTGCACAGAGCGATTCACGTGAACAGCAGATTATCGATGCCGGTGACAAACTGGCGGTGAATATCGGTCTGGAGATCCTGAAACTGATTCCGGGTCGCATTTCCACAGAAGTGGATGCCCGTCTCTCTTATGACACTCAGGCGAGTATCGCGAAAGCAAAACGTCTCATCAAACTGTATAACGATGCCGGCATCAGCAACGATCGTATCCTGATCAAACTGGCTTCCACCTGGCAGGGTATCCGCGCGGCGGAACAGCTGGAAAAAGAAGGCATCAACTGTAACCTGACACTGCTGTTCTCCTTTGCTCAGGCGCGTGCCTGTGCGGAAGCAGGTGTATATCTGATTTCTCCGTTTGTCGGCCGTATCCTCGACTGGTACAAAGCAAACAGCGATAAGAAAGAGTTCGCACCGGCAGAAGATCCGGGCGTGATTTCAGTAACTGAAATCTACAACTACTACAAAGAGCACGGCTACAAAACCGTGGTTATGGGCGCAAGCTTCCGTAACTCAGGTGAGATCCTGGAACTGGCCGGTTGTGACCGTCTGACCATCGCCCCTGCACTGCTGAAAGAGCTGTCAGAAGCGACCGGCGCGGTTGAGCGCAAACTGGAATACAAAGGCGAAGTGAAAGCGCGTCCTGCGCCGCTGACAGAAGCTGAGTTCTACTGGGGTCACCATAGTGACGCTATGGCAACCGAGAAACTGGCGGACGGTATCCGTAAGTTTGCGGTAGACCAGGGCAAACTGGAAAAAATGATCGCCGATCTGCTGTAATCTTTATAAAACAAACAGATAAGAAGGGCAGCCGGCAGGCTGCCTTTTTTGTTTCCGGCGGCAATGCTATGCTGTGCCCCGGAGTCAAAATGACGTTGAGGTGACTATGAACAATGTGTTGCGCATCGGTCTTGTCTCGGTTTCTGACCGCGCATCCGGTGGTATTTATGAAGATAAAGGCATTCCGGCCTTACAGGCATGGCTGGAAAAAACTATCACCACGCCTTTTCAGACAGAAACCCGCCTGATCCCGGATGAAGAAGCGATGATCAGCCAGACGCTGTGTGAGCTGGTGGATGAATTCGGCTGCCATCTGGTGCTGACAACCGGCGGAACCGGCCCGGCGCGGCGTGATGTGACTCCGGACGCAACACTGGCGGTGGCGGATCGCGAAATGCCGGGTTTCGGCGAGCAGATGCGTCAGATCAGCCTGAAATTTGTGCCGACGGCAATCTTATCCCGCCAGGTGGGCGTGATCCGCAATCAGTCACTGATCCTCAATCTGCCGGGGCAGCCGAAAGCTATCGCTGAGACCCTGGAAGGGCTGAAAGATGAAAACGGCAAAGTAATGGTTTCCGGTATTTTTGCAAGTGTACCGTATTGTATACAGTTGCTCGACGGGCCTTACATCGAAACTGACCCTGAAATTGTCGCGGCGTTTCGCCCTAAATCAGCAATAAAGCCGCAGTAATGCTGCGTTTTCAGCATAAAATAAAAAACATTCCCCCGGACACCTTTCTTGTCCTATGATGCGGTTATTCACTTATGTAAAGTAAAGATAACAGCAATGTAAAGACAGGAAAGGTGAACCCATGGCACAGACCATTCCCCGGACACTCAACCGGCAGGATTATAAAACACTCTCTCTCGCGGCCCTGGGCGGCGCACTCGAATTCTACGATTTTATTATTTTCATCTTTTTTGCCGTCACTATCGGCAAACTGTTTTTCCCGCCTGACATCCCTGCGTGGCTGGTGCAGATGCAGACTTTCGGGATCTTTGCTGCCGGTTATCTGGTACGCCCGCTGGGCGGTATTGTGATGGCACACTTCGGTGACCTGGTCGGGCGCAAGAAAATGTTTTCCCTCAGTATTCTGCTGATGGCGGTGCCGACACTCTGTATCGGCCTGCTGCCGACTTATGAATCTATCGGCATTGCCGCGCCGTTACTGCTTTTATTAATGCGGGTAATGCAGGGGGCGGCTATCGGCGGGGAAGTGCCTGGTGCCTGGGTATTTGTCTCCGAGCATGTGCCGAAGCATCGTATCGGCATTGCCTGCGGCACACTGACGGCAGGGCTGACGGTTGGTATCCTGCTCGGCTCGCTGGTGGCCATGATGATGGCGACACTTTTTACTGAAGCGCAGCAGCTTGCCTGGGGCTGGCGTGTGCCGTTCTTCCTCGGGGGGATTTTCGGGTTTGTGGCTCTTTATCTGCGCCGCTGGCTGGCGGAAACGCCGATCTTTCAGGAGATGAAGCAGCAAAAAGCACTGGCGAAAGAGCTGCCGCTGAAAACCGTGGTGGTGAATCACAAAGAAGCGATTGTTATCTCCATGCTGCTGACCTGGCTGCTCTCCGCCGGGGTTGTGGTGGTGATCCTGCTGACACCGGCGTATTTACAGACGGAGTTCGGCCTGGCAAAAGCGGTGGTTTCAGTCGCCAATATGACCGCAATTCTGGCACTGTGTGCCGGGTGTCTGGTGGCGGGTTATCTGTGTGACAAACTGGGCGCCTCTGTGGTCTTTACCTTCGGCAGCCTGCTGCTGGCGGTCTGCACCGGCTATTTTTACCTGACCGCCGGTGAGCCGGGTACGCCGCTGTCGCTGACCTACGGACTGGCCGGATTCAGTGTCGGCGTGGTGGGCGCGGTACCGTTTGTGATGGTGAACAGTTATCCGGCGGAGATCCGCTTCAGCGGTATTTCGTTCTCCTACAACCTTTCTTATGCCATTTTCGGCGGACTGACGCCGGTGGTGGTCACGCTGTTCCTGAAATGGACCCCGCTGGCACCGGCGTATTACATGCTGGGGCTTTCACTGATCGGCCTGCTGCTGGGACTGTATATGGGGAAAGCGGCGGTGCGTCAGCGGATGATGGTGTTCAGCTCCTGATAACCCCCTGCATTGTGTTGTGTGAATGCCGTGCTGATATGACTGTCAGCGCGGCATTTTTCAGTGTTTCATCATTTTCTTTTAAATAATCTGTTTTTTTTTCATTTTCCCCTTGATGAATGCATTTATGGCCCCATCTACTTGTCATCGGAAACTGAAACTCAGTTGAATCCCCTTTAACGCTGCGGATGTCCGGTACCGTCAGGAAATATTCCGGGTGACGGGTGAGCGAAAAATTTTTTCTTGAAAAGTGAAAATTGAACCTCATATACATCGGTAGCGTAAGACGAACAGAATTATTCGGAGGCCTTTAGATGGGTAAAATTATTGGTATCGACTTAGGTACAACCAACTCTTGTGTTGCTGTAATGGATGGTAATCAGGCACGTGTCCTGGAGAACGCAGAAGGCGACCGCACAACGCCGTCAATCATTGCGTATACACAGGATGGTGAAATCCTGGTCGGTCAGCCGGCAAAACGTCAGGCTGTTACCAACCCGCAGAACACACTGTTTGCAATCAAACGTCTGATTGGTCGTCGTTTTGACGATGAAGAAGTGCGCCGCGATATGAACATCATGCCGTACAAAATTGTCAGCTCTGATAACGGCGACGCATGGGTGGAAGCAAAAGGCCAGAAAATGGCACCACCACAGGTTTCTGCTGAAGTCCTGAAAAAAATGAAGAAAACCGCTGAAGATTATCTCGGCGAGCCGGTAACCGAAGCGGTTATCACCGTACCTGCTTACTTTAACGATGCTCAGCGTCAGGCAACCAAAGACGCCGGCCGTATCGCAGGTCTGGATGTAAAACGTATTATCAACGAACCGACTGCAGCGGCACTGGCTTACGGCCTGGATCGCGAAGTGGGTAACCGTACTATCGCGGTCTTCGACCTCGGTGGTGGTACTTTCGATATCTCCATCATCGAAATCGATGAAGTTGACGGCGAAAAAACCTATGAAGTGCTGGCAACGAACGGCGACACCCACTTAGGTGGTGAAGACTTCGACAGCCGCATGATCAACTATCTGGTTGAAGAATTTAAGAAAGAACAGGGTATCGATCTGCGTAACGACCCGCTGGCAATGCAGCGTCTGAAAGAAGCTGCCGAGAAAGCGAAAATTGAGCTTTCTTCTGCACAGCAGACTGACGTTAACCTGCCGTACATCACGGCGGACGCGACCGGTCCTAAACATATGAACATCAAAGTGACCCGCGCGAAACTGGAATCACTGGTTGAAGATCTGGTTAAACGCTCTATGGATCCGGTTAAAGTTGCATTACAGGATGCCGGTCTGTCAGTGAATGATATCAATGATGTCATCCTGGTAGGTGGTCAGACCCGTATGCCGCTGGTTCAGAAAACCGTTGCTGATTTCTTCGGTAAAGAGCCGCGTAAAGATGTGAACCCGGACGAAGCTGTGGCTGTTGGTGCTGCGGTTCAGGGCGGTGTGTTAGGTGGTGATGTTAAAGACGTGCTGCTGCTGGACGTTACCCCGCTGTCTCTGGGTATCGAAACCATGGGCGGCGTGATGACTCCGCTGATTGCGAAGAACACCACTATCCCGACCAAACACAGCCAGGTGTTCTCCACAGCGGAAGACAACCAGTCTGCGGTAACTATCCATGTTCTGCAGGGTGAGCGTAAACGTTCCGGTGACAACAAATCACTGGGTCAGTTTAACCTGGATGGTATTCAGGCTGCTCCGCGCGGTATGCCGCAGATCGAAGTTACTTTTGACATCGATGCCGACGGTATCCTGCATGTGTCCGCGAAAGACAAAAACAGCGGCCGTGAGCAGAACATCACCATCAAGGCATCTTCCGGTCTGAACGAGGAAGAGATCCAGAAAATGGTACGTGATGCGGAAGCCAACGCTGAAGCTGACCGTAAGTTCGAAGAGCTGGTACAGGTCCGTAACCAGGCAGATCAGCTGGTTCACGCTACCCGTAAACAGATCGAAGAAGCGGGCGACAAACTGCCGGGCGACGATAAAGTGAAAATCGAGCAGGCGGTGAGTGAGCTGGAAATCGCAGCGAAAGGCGAAGATAAAGCCGCTATCGAAGAGAAAACGAAAGCGCTGATCGACGCTTCTGCCAAACTGATGGAAATTGCCCAGCAGCAGGCGCAGGCAGGTACAGCAGGTGCTGATGCCGCGCAGGATGCAGGTAAAAATGATGATGTTGTCGATGCTGAATTCGAAGAAGTTGACGACAGCAAAGACAAAAAATAAGGCCCTTAGCGGGCGCGGTGATGACTGTTATTAATCACTGAAAACCGGCACGGGCGTTGAGGAAACTCTGCGCCCGTGTGCTTGTGTTAAGGGACAAAACGGATGGCAAAAAAAGATTACTACGAGGTGTTGGGCGTCTCGAAATCTGCGGATGACAAAGAGATTAAAAAAGCCTACAAACGCCTTGCGATGAAATATCACCCTGACCGTAATCAGGGCGATAAAGACGCGGAAGATAAATTCAAAGAAGTAAAAGAAGCATACGAGATCCTCACCGACGCACAGAAACGTGCGGCTTATGACCAGTACGGCCACGCGGCATTTGAGCAGGGCGGTATGGGCGGTGGCGGCGGATTTGGCGGCGGCGGTTTCGGCGGTGCTGATTTCGGTGATATCTTTGGTGACGTCTTCGGTGATATTTTTGGTGGTGGTCGCCGTCAGCAACGCGCGGCACGCGGAGCAGACCTGCGTTACAACATCGAACTGACCCTTGAAGAAGCGGTTCGTGGTGTGACCAAAGAGATCCGTATTCCGACCCTGGAAACCTGTGATAAATGTCACGGCAGCGGGGCGAAAGAAGGTACAGAGCCGCAGGAGTGTCCGACCTGTCACGGTATGGGCCAGGTGCAGATGCGCCAGGGCTTCTTTGCAGTGCAGCAGGCGTGTCCGACCTGTCACGGCCGCGGCAAAATCATCAAAGATCCGTGCAGCAAATGTCATGGTCACGGGCGTGTTGAACGCTATAAGACCCTGTCAGTCAAAATCCCTGCGGGGATGGACAGCGGTGACCGTATCCGTCTGACCGGCGAAGGTGAAGCAGGCGAAATGGGGGCTCCGGCAGGCGATCTGTATGTCGAGGTTCATGTCCGCCAGCACAATATCTTCGAGCGTGACGGCAGCAATCTCTACTGTGAAGTACCGATTGGCTTTACGGTTGCGGCGCTGGGCGGTGAAATTGAAGTACCGACACTGGACGGGCGCGTTAAGCTGAAAATCCCGGCAGAAACCCAGACCGGCAAGCTGTTCCGCATGAAAGGCAAAGGTGTCAGACCGGCGCGCGGCGGAATGCAGGGTGACCTGATGTGCCGTGTGGTGGTGGAAACCCCGGTGAAACTGAGCGAAAAACAGAAAGAACTGTTACGTGAGTTCGGTGAATCTGTGGATGGCCAGAGCGGTCACAACAACACCCCGAAAGCAAAACGCTTCTTTGACGGTGTGAAAAAATTCTTTGATGACCTGACCAAATAAGCCATTGTCAGATATGTATATAACCGGCCGGGATAATTTTCCCGGCCGGTTTTTTTGTGTGTTTTGTAAAAGTTGTTTTATCTGAACGCGTTATTGTTTTTGCTCTGATTATCAACAGGGATTAACGCGATGAATACTATCGGATCCGCCATTATTCACGCCGGACTGGTTGCAGTTCAGCCTTCAGTATCTACCGGACACAGCGCCGGTGTTGCAAAAAGCATACCCGTGACACAGGTCTGCAATACCCGGGCCGAGTTTGCCCGGCAGGAGATGACTGCACCTGACGCGGTAAAAGTGAATGTGAAGTCAGGTGAAATAAATCTGCTGATGCTGAACACGCTGTATAACATCTGGGCTGAAACTATCCCCCCATCTTCGTCACAATCACCCCGGCCACAATAATACAGGCGGCCAGAATCCGGGCGGGAGTCAGCTTTTCTTTCAGGAAATACGCGGAGAGCAGCAGTGCGAACAGCACACTGGTCTCCCGTAACGCTGCGACAATCATTATCGGCGCCTGTCCCATGGCCCATATCACAATGCCGTAGCTGAAGATTTGCAGAATACCGCCGGTCAGCCCGGGCTTGCTGTAACGCAGAAAGTCACGGGTGAAATGGTGGCGGTAACGGGCAAAACCCATCACCACCATCACCAGTCCGTTCAGGGCGAACAACCAGAAAATATAAGTCAGTGAGTCTGTGCTGCTGCGGGCACCGAAGCCGTCGGAGAGTGTGTAACAGGCGGTAAAAAAGGCGGTGATCACCGCATAGATCAGCCCGCTGCGGGCGTGCCCGGAGGCTCCGTGTTTCAGCGCGGGAAGGATAACCCCGGTGATGATCAGCAGAATACCGGCTAAAGAGAGCCACGGCAGGTGCTCACCAAACAGAAGTACCGCAAACAGGGTCGTCAGCAGCGGGGCACAACCCCGGGAAACCGGGTAAATCTGGCTGAGATCGCCCTTTGAATACGCTTTACTCAGACAAATGGCATAACCGATGTGAAAGAGGGCAGACAGCAGCAGCCACTTTACCGCTGCTGCATCCGGTAAGCCGAGCCAAAACAGGGCGGGAACAGAGACCACGCCGGACCAGATGGTCATCACCGCGATACCCAGAAAGCGATCCTGTCCGAATTTAATCACCGCATTCCAGGATGCATGGAAGAAGGCAGCAAACAGTACAGCAATAAACAGCGTGGCGGACATGGGATAACCTGTTTTATTCAGTGAGCGGTGGCAACGGCAACAGAATATCCGCCGGTATGAGGGATCATACGATACACTTCACAGAAACTAAAATGTTAATATATAGTTAATTTCAGAGTGTTTATCAGGAAATTCTGTGATTAAAACCCTTATTGATCAGGAATTATCGAGTTATTATTGCTGAATAATCTGCTTTTTTCGAGTTAATTGTTTGCATATTATTAACTCCGACAGTCTTAAAGGAGTTAACCCATGACCGCAATTATCCGACAGTTCTTAAAACTCGAAGCCGCAGGCGGCATACTGCTGATTATCGCCGCGCTGATCGCGCTGGTAATGGCGAATACGCCGTTGTCGGCGTTGTATCAGTCGTTTCTTGATATTCCTGTTGCTGTAAAATTTGCGGCACTGGAAATTGATAAGCCCTTGTTATTATGGATTAATGACGCTCTGATGGCGATATTTTTCCTGGTCGTCGGGCTCGAAGTAAAAAGGGAGCTGATGACCGGCTCTCTGGCCGGGCGCGACAAAGCGATGTTTCCGGCAATTGCCGCACTCGGCGGTATGATAGCCCCGGCGCTGGTCTATCTGCTGTTTAACGGCGGGGATGCCGCTGCTGCACAGGGCTGGGCGATTCCGGCCGCAACCGATATTGCCTTTGCCCTCGGCGTAATGGCACTGCTGGGTAAAAGAGTACCGACAGAGCTGAAAGTCTTTCTGCTGGCACTGGCGATTATTGATGACCTCGGGGTTATCGTGATTATCGCGCTGTTTTACACCAAAACCGTTTCACTGACAGCGCTGCTGCTGGCGGCACTGATGGTGGTGGTATTGTGTGTGATGAACTGGCGTAATGTCAGCAACACCGCTGCGTATATGATTGCGGGGCTGATATTGTGGGTGTGTATTCTGAAATCCGGCGTGCACGCAACTCTGGCCGGAGTGATCGTCGGGTTCCTGATCCCGCTGCGCAGTAAAGATGGTGAGCACTCACCGTCAGAGGAGCTGGAGCATGTGCTGCATCCGTGGGTGGCGTTTCTGATCCTGCCGCTGTTTGCCTTTGCCAATGCCGGTGTCAGTGTTCAGGGAATTTCCTTTGATGCACTGATGGGCACACTGCCGCTGGGGATCCTGCTCGGTCTGTTTGTCGGTAAACCGCTGGGGATTTTCACCGCATGTCTGATTTCGGTAAAACTGGGCTTTGCAAAACTGCCGGAGAGGATTACTCTTAACCAGATATTCGCTGTATCGGTGTTATGCGGGATCGGTTTTACAATGTCTATCTTTATCGCGGGACTGGCATTTACCGGGCTTCCGGAAGCATTTAACACCTACTCCAAGCTGGGAATTCTGATTGGTTCCACCATGGCGGCAGTTACCGGGTTGTTCCTGCTCCATTCCGTGTTACCGAAGAAAACAGTCCGGCAGTAATCCGTTATTCACCGGCCTCCGCGGCCGGTGAATACAACAGAATTTCCGAGTTAATCATCAAAAAAAGATAAGGTATGTACCGGGAAAAACTATGCGAGTCTCCCATTTAAACTACAATCACCTCTATTATTTCTGGCACGTCTGCAAAGAAGGTTCGGTGGTGGGGGCGGCAGAAGCGCTCTATCTCACCCCGCAAACCATTACCGGCCAAATCAAGGCGCTGGAAGAGCGTCTGGACGGTAAGCTGTTCAAACGTCAGGGACGCGGCCTGGTGCCGTCAGAGCTGGGTCAGCTGGTGTTCCGCTATGCGGACAAAATGTTTATGCTGAGCCAGGAAATGCTGGATATTGTCACTTACAGCCGCGAATCCAATCTGTTGTTTGATGTCGGGGTTGCGGACGCACTGTCAAAACGTCTGGTCAGCAAAGTGCTGGAAACGGCGGTGATGGAGCATGAGCAAATCCATCTGCGCTGTTTTGAATCCACTCACGAAATGCTGCTGGAGCAGCTCAGCCAGCACAAACTGGATATGATCCTCTCTGACTGCCCGGTGGATTCCACCCAGCAGGAAGGGCTGTTTTCCGTGAAGCTCGGGGAATGCAGTATGAGTTTCTACTGCCGCCAGCCCGCGCCGCAGAAGCCGTTCCCGGAATGCCTGGAAGAGCGCCGCCTTCTGGTGCCCGGCCGCCGCTCGATGCTCGGCCGTCAGTTGCTGACCTGGATCCGCAATAAAAACCTGGAGGTGGAAATCCTGGGTGAATTTGATGATGCGGCACTGATGAAAGCATTTGGTATGTATCACAATGCGATTTTTGTGGCGCCGTCGCTCTACACCAAAGGCATTTTTGCGGACAGTGATGTTGTCGAGCTGGGAACAGTGGATACCATCAAAGAAGAGTATTATGTGATTTTTGCCGAGCGTATGATCCAGCATCCGGCGGTTCAGCGGGTGTGTAACAAGGATTTCTCTGCGTTGTTCAGCGGTTCGCAGTCGGCTGCGGATGCCGGTTTACCGGACTGAGGCAGAAAAAGGACATAAAAAAACCGGCATCAGCCGGTTTTTTTATGTCTGCACAATCAGATTACATTGCTTTGATCTGAGCAGCCAGGTTCGCCTTATGACGGGCAGCCTTGTTCTTATGGATCAGGCCTTTAGCAGCGTGACGATCCACAAGTGGTTGCATGTCATTAAATGCGTTCTGAGCAGCTTCTTTGTCGCCGGCAGCGATAGCAGCGTAAACCTTCTTGATAAAGGTGCGCACCATAGAACGACGGCTAGCGTTATGCTGACGACGTTTTTCAGACTGAATGGCGCGTTTCTTAGCTGATTTGATATTAGCCAAGGTCCAACTCCCAAATATATTCTTCGAGGACAATACAAAGGTGGAGGAATATGCCTGCTCCGCTTTATTTTGTCAATGGATTTGTGCAAATATGCGTCGTTGTACAGCGACGCAAATGTACGTTGTGATGGGCGGGGATTTTATCAGTTTACGCAGCGGGAATACAGCCCTTACACGGAAAAAAGTCACCGGAATGGTAAGATTCTGACGAAAAAAATTATTTTTCACTTTCCGCAGAGGGGGATGCCCCGCTTTTTGTACAGAGAATTCGCGATTCAGCCGCATTAGTGGGTTAACCTGACGCGGCGGACAAGGTATAATCGGACTAATTTTGACTGTATTGAGCCGGCTATGGAGCTAATTCGCGGTACTCACAATATTCGTGCGCGTCACCATGGTTGCGTGCTGACTATCGGTAATTTTGATGGCGTTCATCGCGGACATCAGGCATTACTGTCACATCTGGCGCAGGAAGGAAAACGCCTGGGGCTGCCGTCGGTCGTCATGATCTTCGAGCCGCAGCCGCTGGAATTTTTTGCCCCGGATAAAGCGCCGGCACGCCTGACCCGGCTGCGCGATAAGGTAAAATATCTTGCGCAGTACGGTGTGGACTACTTATTGTGTGTTAAATTCAGCAAACAATTTGCATCACTGACACCGGATGCCTTTATCTCACACCTGCTGGTTGAACAGCTCGGGGTGAAATTTCTGGTGGTCGGGGATGATTTTCGTTTCGGAAAAAATCGTCAGGGCGATTTTAACGGGCTGTGTGAGGCAGGGAAACAGTATGGTTTCACGGTCCGCAGCACGGAAAGTTTTTGTGATAACGGCAAACGGATCAGCAGCACGGCCATCCGCCGTGCGCTGGAAAATGACGATCTGGCACTGGCTGAGGCACTGCTCGGGCACCCTTACCGCATCAGCGGGCGCGTGGTGCACGGCAACGAACTCGGGCGCACGATCGGTTTCCCGACTGCCAATATCCCCCTGAAACGTCTGGCCGCACCGGTAAACGGTGTGTACGCTGTGGACGTATACGGCCTCGGGCCGCATCCGCTGCCGGGTGTGGCCAATATCGGCTCCCGCCCGACTGTACAGGGCAAGGGCCAGCAACTGGAAGTTCATCTGATTGATGCGGCAATGGATTTATACGGGCAGCATCCGGATGTGGTACTGCGCAAGAAATTGCGAAATGAACAGCGGTTTGCCTCGCTCGATGAGCTGAAAGCGCAAATCGCGCGGGATGAGATTGCGGCAAGGGAATTTTTACAATCCAACCCCTCGTTATGTGTTTAACGGAATAATATTGGAACTGAGAATCGAATGAGTGACTATAAAAATACCCTGAATCTCCCGGAAACAGGGTTCCCTATGCGCGGGGACTTAGCAAAGCGCGAACCTGATATGCTGAAACGCTGGTACAAAGAAGGTCTGTACCAGGCGATCCGTAAAGCCAAAACCGGTAAAAAAACATTTATCCTGCATGACGGCCCTCCGTATGCAAACGGCAGCATTCACATTGGTCACTCAGTCAATAAAATTCTCAAAGATATTATTATTAAATCCAAAGGCATGGCCGGTTTCGACTCCCCGTATATTCCGGGCTGGGACTGCCACGGCTTACCGATTGAACACAAAGTCGAACAGGTGATTGGCAAGCCGGGTGATAAAGTCACACCGGCTGAGTTCCGTGCTGCCTGCCGTGAATACGCAAAAGAGCAGATTGAAGGCCAGAAGGAAGACTTTATCCGTCTGGGCGTGCTGGGTGACTGGGATCATCCGTACCTGACCATGGACTTCAAAACCGAAGCTCATATTATCCGCGCACTGGCAAAAGTGATTGCCAACGGTCATCTGGTCAAAGGGGCAAAACCGGTTCACTGGTGTACCTCCTGTGCCTCTTCCCTGGCGGAAGCGGAAGTGGAATATTACGACAAAACCTCCCCGTCCATTGACGTGCGTTTCACCGCTGCGGACGCGGATGCGGTTTACAGCAAATTCGGCGTGAAAAATGACGGGCTGCCGGTTTCTCTGGTTATCTGGACCACCACCCCGTGGACCTTACCGGCGAACCGCGCGATTTCCCTGAACCCGGAATTTGATTATCAGTTAGTCCATGTGAACGACGAGCGTCTGATTCTGGCCGCTGACCTGGTGGAAAGCGTGATGAAACGCGCCGGTATCACCAGCTGGACTGTTGAAGCGGACTGCAAAGGCAGCGACCTGGAACTGCTGCGGTTTAATCATCCGTTTATGGGCTTCGATGTCCCGGCTATCCTCGGCGATCACGTTACCCTGGATGCGGGTACCGGTGCTGTGCATACCGCGCCGGGCCACGGTCCTGACGACTATGTAATCGGCCAGAAATACGGCCTGGAAACCGCTAACCCGGTCGGCCCGAACGGCTGTTATGTCAGCGGCACCTATCCGTCACTGGATGGTGTGTTTGTGCTGAAAGCCAATGACATCATTCTGGAACTGCTGAAAGAAAAAGGCGCACTGCTGCACAGCGAAAATATTTCGCACAGCTATCCGTGCTGCTGGCGTCACAAAACGCCGGTCATTTTCCGTGCCACGCCGCAGTGGTTTATCGGGATGGATGTGAACGGTCTGCGTCCGCAGTCTCTGAATGAAATCAAAGGCGTGAAGTGGATCCCCGGCTGGGGCGAAGCGCGTATCACCGCGATGGTGGAAAACCGTCCGGACTGGTGTATCTCCCGTCAGCGCACCTGGGGCACACCGATGTCTCTGTTTGTCCATAAAGAGACCCAGGAACTGCATCCGCGTACACTGGAACTGATGGAAGACGTCGCCAAACGTGTGGAAGAGCACGGTATTCAGGCGTGGTGGGATCTCGACCCGCGTGACCTGCTGGGTGATGATGCCGATATCTATGAAAAAGTGCCGGATACCCTGGATGTCTGGTTTGACTCCGGATCCACCCACTTTGCCGTTGTCGATGCCCGTCCTGAGTTTCATGGCAATTCTGCGGACATGTATCTGGAAGGTTCTGACCAGCACCGCGGCTGGTTTATGTCCTCACTGATGCTGTCCACCGCGATGAAAGGCAAAGCGCCTTACCGCGAAGTACTGACTCACGGTTTTACCGTCGATGGTCAGGGACGCAAAATGTCCAAATCGCTGGGCAACACCATCAGTCCGCAGGATGTGATGAACAAACTCGGCGCGGATATCCTGCGTCTGTGGGTTGCTTCTACTGACTACTCCGGTGAAATCGCGGTTTCGGATGAAATCCTGAAACGCTCTGCGGATTCTTACCGTCGTATCCGTAACACCGCGCGTTTCCTGCTGGCGAACCTCAATGGTTTCAACCCGGAAACCGATATGGTGAAACCGGAAGAGATGATTGTGGCAGACCGCTGGGCTGTCGGCCGCGCACTGGCGGCACAGGCTGATATTCTGAAATCGTATGAAGCCTATGATTTCCATGAAGTGGTACAGCGTCTGATGCAGTTCTGCTCGGTGGAAATGGGCTCTTTCTACCTGGATATCATCAAAGATCGTCAGTACACCGCGAAAAGCGATGGCCTGGCACGCCGCAGCTGTCAGACCGCACTGTTCCACATCGCGGAAGCTCTGGTTCGCTGGATGGCGCCGATCATGTCCTTCACCGCTGATGAAATCTGGAATGTGATGCCGGGCAAACGTCCTCAGTACGTCTTCACTGAAGAGTGGTATGACGGCCTGTTCGGACTGAATGCACAGGACAGCATGAACGATGATTACTGGGCAACGCTGCTGGCGGTGCGTGGTGAAGTCAACAAAGTGCTGGAGCAGGCACGTGCCGACAAACTGATCGGCGGTTCGCTGGAAGCAGCGGTGACCCTGTATGCGGATGATGCTCTGGCGGCACAGCTGAACCGCCTGGGTAATGAACTGCGTTTCGTGCTGCTGACCTCTCAGGCAGATGTGAAACCGCTGTCTGCGGCACCGGAAAGTGCAGTAAACAGTGAGCTGGACGGCCTGCGCATCGGCTTCGGCAAAGCGGAAGGCAGTAAGTGTCCGCGTTGCTGGCATTATGCGACCGACATCGGTCAGGACAGTGAACATCCTGAACTGTGCGGCCGCTGTGTGACAAACGTAGCCGGAAACGGTGAAGAACGTAAGTTTGCCTGATAAATGAAAAAACCACTGTGTTCGACCGGATTGCGCTGGCTGTGGCTGGCGGTCCTGGTACTGGTACTGGATGCGATTTCAAAGCAGCTGATTTTAGCCAATTACGGGCTGCATGAATCCACATCACTGATACCGTACTTTAATCTGACCTATGTGCGGAATTACGGTGCCGCATTCAGCTTCCTCGCATCTCAGGGCGGCTGGCAGCGCTGGTTCTTCACAGCGGTGGCTATCGGTATCTCCGTGACATTATTAGTGATGATGTACCGTACCAGTGCACGCAATAAACTCAGTAATATTGCCTATGCGCTGATTATCGGCGGGGCGATCGGCAATCTGCTCGATCGCCTGATGCACGGCTTTGTGGTGGATTACATCGACTTCTATGTCGGTGACTGGCACTGGCCGACGTTCAACCTGGCGGACAGCTGGATCATCATCGGGGCGGGGCTTATCATTATTGAAAGCTTTATCCCTGACGGTAAGAAAAGCGACAAACCAGAGAATAAAACATCATCAGACTGATGACCCGAATATCCGCCGCCAGGCGGATATTTTTTATCTGATACAGAGAGTAATAATTATATGCAGGTTGCAGAACATCACAGCGTATTACTGGATTACACCCTGAAACTGTCTGACGGCTCGGTGGCAGATTCCACAGAAGCACAAGGCAAACCGGCACTGTTCCGCCTCGGCGACGGCAGCTTGTCTGATGCACTGGAGCAGCAATTATTGGGCTTATCCGCCGGGGATAAAAAAACCTTCACACTGCCCGGTGAGGCGGTGTTCGGCAAGCCGAGCCCGGATCTGATTCAGTTTTTCTCTGCCGCCGATTTCCTGGAAGCGGGTCTGCCGGAAACCGGCACGATCATGCTGTTTACCGCCATGAACGGCAGCGAAATGCCGGGGATTATCAAATCCGTTACTGAAGATTCTGTCGAGGTGGATTTCAACCATCCGCTGTGCGGACAGGATGTGACGTTTGATATCAGTGTCCGTGACGTCACTGCATAAGACACAGAGCAATAATTAGCATTACGGTCCGGGGGACGGCTCTGGTATAGTAGCGCGCAAATGTTGAATTTTTGTTTTACTGCCCGTCCGGGCGATAGTTTGGAGGCTGAACGTGCGTATTTTACTGGCTAACCCGCGGGGGTTCTGTGCAGGTGTTGACCGGGCAATCAGTATTGTGGAGCGGGCGCTGGAGTTATATGGTGCGCCTATCTATGTCCGTCATGAAGTCGTGCACAACCGCTATGTGGTCAATGATCTGCGTGAGCGCGGCGCGATTTTTATTGAGGAAATCGCTGAAGTACCGGATAACGCCATTCTGATCTTCTCCGCCCACGGTGTCTCGCAGGCAATCCGCCAGGAAGCGCGTTCCCGTAATCTCACCATGCTGTTTGATGCCACCTGTCCGCTGGTTACCAAAGTGCATATGGAAGTGGCCCGCGCCAGCCGCAAAGGCAAAGAAGCGATTCTGATCGGCCACGCCGGGCATCCGGAAGTGGAAGGGACGATGGGGCAGTACAACAACCCGGAAGGCGGTATGTATCTGGTGGAATCCCCGGAAGATGTGTGGAAGCTGAACGTCAAAGATGAGGAAAATCTCAGCTTTATGACGCAGACCACACTGTCTGTCGATGATACCTCCGAAGTTATTGATGCGCTGAATGCCCGTTTCCCTAAAATTATCGGGCCGCGTAAAGACGATATCTGCTATGCCACCACCAACCGTCAGGAAGCGGTACGGGATCTGGCGGGTCAGGCGGATCTGGTGCTGGTGGTAGGCTCCAAAAACTCATCAAACTCCAACCGGCTGGCGGAACTGGCGCAGCGGGTCGGAAAACCCTCTTATCTGATTGATTCTGCCGATGACATTAACCCCGACTGGCTGCGTGATGTGGATACTATCGGCCTGACTGCCGGCGCATCCGCGCCGGATGTGCTGGTACAGCAGGTAATCAGCCGTCTTCAGGAACTGGGGGCGGATGAAATCAGTCAGCTCGAGGGGCGTGAGGAAAATATTATCTTTGAAGTCCCGAAAGAGTTACGGGTGGATATCAAAGAAGTCTGACACAGCAAAGCAGAACGCAGGTTCTGCTTTTTTTTGTCTGCAGTCCGGTAAATACAGTTTTACTGATAATCGGCGGGCTGTATTGTGATTTTCTGATGATAGCGGCGGGTAACTGGTAATCCGGCCGGACAGCCGTTAATCTGCTGACATACAGACAGAAAACTGAGGATAACAAATATGGGTAAGTTACGGCTCGCGGTTGCGGGTGCCGGTGGCCGCATGGGACGCCAGCTGATTCAGGCGATTGCACAGAATGATGATGTGGTGCTGGGTGCGGCATTTGAGCGCGAAGGCTCCTCACTCACCGGGACTGATGCCGGTGAACTGGCCGGTACCGGGCGCAATGGCGTGATCCTGACGGCTGATCTGAACAGCCAGAAAGACAATTTCGACATCCTGATTGATTTCACCCGCCCGGAAGGCACCCTGACACATCTGACGTTCTGTACCGCGAACGGCAAAGGGATGATTATCGGCACCACCGGGTTTGATGATGCCGGAAAGGCCGCTATTGCACAGGCTGCGCAGCAAATTCCTGTGGTTTTTGCGGCGAATTTCAGTGTTGGCGTCAATCTGGTGCTGAAACTGCTGGAAAAGGCGGCCAAAGTCATGGGCGACTATACCGATATTGAAATTATTGAAGCGCATCACCGCCATAAAGTGGATGCGCCGTCCGGAACAGCGCTGGCGATGGGAGAATCTATTGCCGGGGCGCTGGGGCGTGACCTGAAGGATTGCGCGGTGTATTGCCGTGAAGGCTATACCGGCGAGCGGGAGCGGAACACTATCGGGTTTGCCACTGTGCGTGCCGGGGACATTGTGGGCGAGCACACAGCGATGTTTGCGGATATCGGCGAGCGTGTTGAAATCAGCCACAAGGCTTCAAGCCGGATGACATTTGCAAATGGCGCGGTTAAGGCAGCAGCCTGGCTGAGTGATAAAAAGAACGGTCTATTCACTATGAAGGATGTGCTTGATCTGGAAAATTTATAATAAAGTATAAATTACAACAGATTGATAAAGCAGTGATATTTTGATTTATCACTGCTTTAACTATTCTTTTTTTATAATTCTTTATCTGACCTATGTTTTTTATCATTATCATCGTTGTTACTCTCTTTTTTATTGCTGTTTTTGCCTTTCTCACCTCTTTTTCCGGCCATTAGCCTTTTTTTCAGTCATCTCATCAAAAATTCAGCATAAAGCTAATAATGATACTGTTTTATCCCTGTCAGCCAGCCTGTTTTGATCATGATGAGTAAAAAAATATAAAAAAGTCGATTTTCTCTGGACAACTGCCCGTTCGATCTTTAGAATGCGCCGCAATTTGTCAAAATTTGGTTAAATTTCTATTTTGGCATTGCTTTATAGCCCCAAATCTGAATTAATATGCACTAATTGTGATTTATTATTCCTCCGGAGGGTGTTTTGTTTAAGTCAGCAATCCTGGTTCTGCAAGACGGAACCACATTTCACGGACGCGCTATCGGCGCAGAGGGTGCCGTTACCGGCGAAGTTGTTTTTAATACCTCGATGACGGGGTATCAGGAAATTCTCACCGACCCCTCTTATTCCCGCCAGATAGTCACTCTCACTTATCCCCATATTGGTAATACCGGCACTAACAGTGCTGATGAAGAATCCCCGGATGTTTATGCACAAGGCCTCGTTATCCGCGACCTGCCGCTGACCACCAGTAATTTCCGCAGTGAAGAAAGCCTCTCCGAATACCTGAAACACCGCAACGTCGTGGCTATCGCCGATATTGATACCCGCAAACTGACCCGCTTACTGCGCGAGAAAGGCGCTCAGAACGGCTGCATCATCGCCGGTGAGCACCCGGATACGGCACTGGCGCTGAAAAATGCACAGAGTTTCAGCGGGCTGAACGGGCTGGATCTGGCGAAAGAAGTCACCACCGCGCAGCCATACAGCTGGACGCAGGGCTCCTGGACACTGGAAGGCGGCTTACCGGCGGATAAAACAGCGGAAGAGCTGCCGTTTCATGTGGTGGCGTATGACTTCGGTGCTAAACGCAATATTCTGCGTATGCTGGTGGATCGCGGCTGCCGCCTGACCGTCGTACCGGCACAGACCCCGGCGGAAGAGGTGCTGAAAATGGCACCGGACGGTATTTTCCTCTCCAACGGCCCGGGTGATCCGGCACCGTGTGATTATGCGATTGAGGCTATCACCCGTTTCCTGGAAACCGATATTCCGTTGTTCGGCATCTGCCTGGGGCACCAGTTACTGGCACTCGCCAGCGGTGCAAAGACCATCAAAATGAAATTTGGTCACCACGGCGGCAACCACCCGGTTAAAGACATTGAAAATAATGTGGTGATGATTACCGCGCAGAACCACGGTTTTGCGGTGGATGAGGCGACGCTGCCCGCGACACTGCGCGTCACGCATAAATCATTGTTTGACGGCACACTGCAGGGTATTCACCGTAATGATAAGCCTGCATTCAGCTTCCAGGGTCACCCTGAAGCCAGCCCGGGCCCGCACGACGCCGCCCCGCTGTTCGACCACTTTATTGAACTGATGAAAAACGCCCGTCACTGATCAGGAGCAGAAAAATGGCAAAACGTACAGATATCAGCAGCATCCTGATTTTAGGCGCCGGTCCGATTGTTATCGGCCAGGCCTGTGAATTTGACTACTCCGGCGCCCAGGCGTGTAAAGCCCTGCGCGAAGAGGGCTACCGCGTTATCCTCGTTAACTCGAACCCGGCAACCATTATGACCGACCCGGAAATGGCGGATGCGACTTACATCGAGCCGATTCACTGGGAAGTGGTGCGCAAAATCATCGAAAAAGAGCGCCCGGATGCCGTTCTGCCGACCATGGGCGGACAAACCGCGCTGAACTGTGCGCTGGATCTGGAACGTCACGGCGTGCTGGCAGAGTTCGGCGTCGAAATGATTGGCGCGACAGCAGATGCGATTGATAAAGCAGAAGATCGCCGCCGTTTCGATATCGCGATGAAAAAAATCGGTCTGGATACAGCGCGTTCCGGTATCGCACACACCATGGAAGAAGCGTTTGCGGTCGCCGATGATGTCGGTTTCCCGTGCATTATCCGCCCGTCATTCACCATGGGCGGCACCGGCGGCGGTATTGCGTATAACCGTGAAGAATTCGAGGAAATCTGTACCCGCGGCCTGGATCTCTCCCCGACCAACGAACTGCTGATTGATGAATCACTGATTGGCTGGAAAGAGTATGAAATGGAAGTGGTGCGGGACAAAAATGATAACTGCATCATTGTCTGCTCCATCGAAAACTTCGACGCGATGGGGATCCACACCGGTGACTCTATCACTGTTGCCCCTGCACAGACCCTGACCGACAAAGAATACCAAATCATGCGTAACGCCTCGATGGCGGTGCTGCGTGAAATCGGCGTGGAAACCGGCGGCTCCAACGTGCAGTTCTCGGTGAACCCGAAAACCGGTCGTCTGATTGTTATCGAGATGAACCCGCGTGTATCGCGCTCCTCCGCGCTGGCCTCCAAAGCGACCGGCTTCCCGATTGCCAAAATCGCGGCCAAACTGGCAGTCGGCTACACGCTGGATGAACTGTCAAACGACATCACCGGCGGCCTGACACCGGCCTCCTTTGAGCCGTCCATCGACTATGTTGTGACAAAAATCCCGCGCTTTAACTTTGAAAAATTTGCCGGCACCAATGACCGTCTGACCACACAGATGAAATCCGTCGGTGAAGTGATGGCTATCGGCCGCACTCAGCAGGAATCCCTGCAAAAAGCGCTGCGCGGCCTCGAAGTGGGCGCGACCGGTTTTGATCCGAAAGTGAACCTGGACGACCCGGATGCACTGACCCGCATCCGCCGTGAGCTGAAAGAAGCGGGCGGCGAGCGGATCTGGTATATCGCGGACGCATTCCGCGCCGGACTGTCAGTTGACGGCGTATTTAACCTGACCAACGTTGACCGCTGGTTCCTGGTACAGATTGAAGAGCTGGTGCGTCTGGAAGAGCAGGTGGCAGAAGTCGGGATTAACGGCCTGACCCCCGAATTCCTGCGTCACCTGAAACGCAAAGGTTTTGCGGATGCGCGGCTGGCAAAACTGGTCGGTGTGGCGGAAGCTGAAATCCGCAAACTGCGTGACAGCTATCAGCTGTGGCCGGTTTATAAGCGTGTGGATACCTGCGCGGCGGAATTTGCCACTGACACCGCCTATCTCTACTCCACCTATGAAGAAGAGTGTGAAGCGCAGCCGAACAACGACAAACCGAAAATTATGGTACTCGGCGGCGGGCCGAACCGTATCGGCCAGGGCATTGAGTTTGACTACTGCTGCGTACACGCGGCGATGGCGCTGCGTGAAGACGGCTACGAAACCATCATGGTCAACTGCAACCCGGAAACGGTTTCCACTGACTACGACACTTCTGACCGCCTCTATTTCGAGCCGGTGACGCTGGAAGATGTGCTGGAAATCGTGCGTGTCGAAAAACCGGCGGGTGTGATTGTTCAGTACGGCGGCCAGACTCCGCTGAAACTGGCGCGCAGCCTGGAAGCGGCCGGTGTGCCGGTTATCGGTACCAGCCCGGATGCGATTGACCGCGCGGAAGACCGCGAGCGTTTCCAGCAGGCGGTCGTCCGCCTCGGCCTGAAACAACCGGCAAACGCCACCGTCTCTAATATTGAGCAGGCGGTTGAGCGGGCAAAAGAAATTGGTTATCCGCTGGTGGTGCGTCCTTCTTATGTGCTGGGCGGCCGCGCGATGGAAATCGTCTGCGACGAAACCGACCTGCGCCGTTACTTCCAGAATGCAGTCAGTGTCTCCAATGACGCGCCGGTACTGCTTGACCGCTTCCTCGACGATGCGATTGAGGTGGATGTCGATGCTATCTGCGACGGCGAACAGGTGCTGATTGGCGGCATTATGGAGCACATCGAACAGGCGGGGGTTCACTCCGGGGATTCTGCCTGCTCGTTACCGGCTTACACGCTGAGTCAGGAAATCCAGGATGTGATGCGCGACCAGGTGAGAAAACTGGCGATGGAACTGCGCGTGCGCGGTCTGATGAACACCCAGTTTGCGGTCAAAGACAACGAAGTGTATCTGATTGAAGTTAACCCGCGTGCGGCGCGTACGGTGCCGTTTGTCTCCAAAGCCACCGGGGTGCCGCTGGCGAAAGTCGCAGCGCGCGTGATGGCCGGTCAGACACTGGCGCAGCAGGATGTGACAAAAGAAGTCATCCCGCCGTACTACTCGGTGAAAGAAGTGGTGCTGCCATTCAACAAATTCCCGGGCGTTGACCCGATTTTAGGGCCGGAAATGCGCTCTACCGGGGAAGTGATGGGCGTGGGACGCACCTTTGCGGAAGCCTTTGCCAAAGCCATGCTCGGCAGCTCTTCCTCACTGAAGAAGAAAGGCCGTGCGTTGCTCTCTGTCCGCGAAGGTGATAAAGCGCGGGTGGTGGATCTGGCGGCAAAACTACTGAAACAGGGTTTTGAGCTGGATGCGACACACGGTACTGCGATTGTACTGGGTGAGGCGGGTATTAACCCGCGCCTGGTGAATAAGGTGCACGAAGGTCGCCCTCACATTCAGGACAGAATTAAAAACGGCGAATACGATTACATTGTGAATACCACCGCCGGTCGTCAGGCGATTGAGGATTCCAAAGTGATCCGCCGCAGCGCCCTGCAATATAAGGTGCATTACGACACCACCATGAACGGCGGCTTTGCCACCACACTGTCTCTGAATATGGATCCGACAGAGAGAGTGATTTCAGTACAGGAAATGCACAGCCTGATTAAAGATAAATAATCACGTTTGTTAAAATAAAAAATCCGCTGCGGCGGATTTTTTATTTCTCCGGAAAAACGATCCGATTCCCTTCTGTTAAAATAATTACCTAACTATATTTTTTGCTTTTTGTTGTGTTTATGTTTTGTTTATTCTTTCTCTGCGGTAATGCAGGTATATTTTTTCAAATCCTGTTTTATCTATACTGAGAGTTAATGAATGAAAAAAATTTAATTTCCCTGCTTATCATGCTGCCTTTTTCATATGCGAACGCTGATGATAACAGCAACTACTATTATGCAAGAACACTTGTTGATTTATCTGAATATAAAAAAGTCACTGAAGACGAGATTCCGGTATTAGTACCGGAAACCAGTACTAAATTATATTTTGTAGAAAATAATTATCAGCCATTGATTACATCTGAAATTAAAAATGAGTATGACCGCAGTGCGGGTATTTCAGAAGTTATTCAAACATATAATTACTTAAATGACAAAATTAATCATACACTGAACAGTGTTACGGAGATACAGAGTAATTCCCCTGTTTATAATCAGTCATTATCTCAAACTATTGATGAATTTAATAGTGACATGAAAAATATACAGGATGCTAATGAAAAACAGGATACTAAGCTGGAGAAACTGGGGGCGGCAGCCCTGTCTGCTGAAGTTAAAATCAATGAGATAAATGAGACAATATCACCGGTATTCAATGAGATATCTCAGTTAAAACAGGATGCAGACAGTATCAAAATACAGAGTGAATCTGTCATTTTATCTGTGGGTGAACTGCATACGGATATCTCAGCCGTTCAGACTGTGAATAAAGAACAGGATGATCAACTCGAAGAACTTCATTCGCAAAATAAAAACATAAGAAATAATATCAATTCTCTGATTGAACGAGCGATCCCTGCCGATAATGCAATTTATCAGTTAAAACAAGATAGTAAGAAGAATGAGCAGGAAATTAATAATCTGGAATCAGCTATCGAACTGACAGATGAAGTGAATTTTTCACAGGGTAACGAAATTCAGCAACAGGGAAAAATGATCTCTGAACTGAAAGCCGATTCAGACAAGCTGACAACAGATTTAAAAGATGTTCGCAAAAAGAGTAATACGACAACCAATGTGGCTAATGCTAACAGAAGAGATATTGATAAACATGCGACCAAAATTGATAAAAATACCCTCGATATCCTGAAGAACCGTCAGGATCTGCGTTCACTGGAAAATGATTTACGTGAAACCAACGAGCGCCTTGATAACGGTCTGGCGGCCAGTGCCGCACTGAACGGTCTGTTCCAGCCGTACGGTGTCGGTAAACTGAATATCACTGCGGCGATGGGCGGATACCAGTCCACTCAGGCAGTCGCAGTGGGAACCGGTTACCGGTTCAACGAGAACATCGCTGTGAAGACTGGTGTTGCATACACCGGTTCGAACGATGTGATGTACAACATGGCTTTTAACCTTGAATGGTAATGCTGTGTTATGGTGACTGAAAGGTCATGTTTCATATACTCCTCCTTTCATATTGGCGTTTGAATTTATTTTTAATAAATAGTGAATTAATTATATTGATGACAGCAAGGCTGAAATTTGGATAATTAATCCTGCTATATTTGCCATGCTTTGGGAAATACATATTGCGTTCGTGTATTTCCCTTTTTTTATTTATGAATTATTTGTTTATTGAGTGATTACTTGAAAAGCAGTTATAAAATAAATAAAAACCACCTGTATAATTTATACAGATGGCTTTCAGACAGTAACTAACTTAATTAAATTCTTTTGGATCCGGCCCTAAGCGGGTACCTGAATCGAGAGACTGAATCTGTGAGAGTTCTTCTTTCTCCAGACGGAAATCAAAGACATCAAAGTTTTCATGAATCCGCGAAGGGGTGACTGATTTCGGTATCACAATCAGCCCGCGATCCAGATGCCAGCGAATCACTATCTGTGCTGGTGTTTTCTGGTATTTCGCCGCTAATGCCTGAATGATATCAGTATCAAAAACGCCTTCGCCGCCCTGTGCCAGCGGACTCCAGGATTCAGTGTGAATGGAATGGGTCGCATTCCAGGCCTGAAGCTCGCGCTGTTGCAGCAGAGGATGCAGTTCTATCTGATTGAGTACCGGTGCCACGCCGGTTTTGTGGATAATGCGCTGCAAATGGCCGATATCAAAATTACAGACACCGATACTGCGGGTCAGTCCGGATTTCTGTAATTCAATCAACTGCTCCCAGGCGGAGACATAATGGTCTTCTGCCGGTGCGGGCCAGTGGATCAGATACAAATCCACATAATCGAGCTGTAACTTTTTCAGGCTCGCTTCCAGCGCCTTACCGGCATGTTGCTGATCGCTGTTCCACAGTTTGGTGGTGATAAACAACTCGTCTCGGGGAACGGTGGTCGCTTTCAGTCCTTCACCGACACCTTCCTCGTTCTGATAAATCGCGGCAGTATCAATCAGCCGGTAACCGGTTTCGAGTGCGGTCTGCACAGCAGAGCCGACCACGTCGTTCCCGGCTTTCCAGACACCCAGCCCCAGTTGCGGCATTAAGTGTCCGTCAGATAAGGTAACTAATGCAGGTTTGTTCATGTGGCCTCCAATCAGTGTTTATGGTGTATCAGACGGCAGCCCGGTAGATCCGTTCACTGACTTCCGGTGTGATGTCCTGGTGTTCACCCAGGGCAGTCTGGCCGTGTTCAGTGAGCTTGGCAACCAGTTTGGGAATGCCGCTGTCATCAATCTGATAATCAGAGAAACGGGTTTTTACACCCAGCTCTTCAAAGAAAACGCGGGTTGCTTCAATGGCGCACTCAATCCGGCTCTCTTCAGAACCGTCTGTCAGATGCCAGACACGCTCAGCGTACTGTAATAATTTTTCGCGCTTGGTTTTGCGTTTTTCCCGCAGCAGTGCCGGTAACACAATCGCCAGTGTCTGCGCGTGATCCAGTCCGTACAGCGCAGTAATTTCATGGCCCAGTGCGTGGGTTGCCCAGTCCTGCGGCACACCGGCACCAATCAGCCCGCTCAGCGCCTGGGTGGCGGCCCACATCACATTGGCACGGCTGTCATAATCCTCCGGGTTTGCCAGTACTTTCGGGCCTTCCTCAATCAGTGTCAGCAGAATACCTTCTGCAAACCGGTCCTGAATTTTGGCATTCACCGGATACGTCAGATACTGCTCGAGGGTGTGAATAAAGGCATCGACCACACCGTTGGCTGTCTGGCGCGGCGGCAGGGTGTAAGTGGTCTGCGGATCAAGAATGGCACACTTCGGATGCACCAGCGGGTGACCGAATGATTGCTTATCTCCGGTTTCACGGCGGCTGACCACAGAAAAACAGTTGGTTTCAGAACCGGTGGCCGGAAGTGTCAGCACACAGGCAATCGGCAGTGCACTGCGGATATTGCGGCCTCCGGTGGTGATGATATCCCACGGATCGCCCGGATAATCCACCGCAGCGGCAATAAACTTGGTACCGTCGATAACAGACCCGCCGCCGACCGCCAGCAGATAGCTGATGCCATGCTCACGGATATACGCAATCGCTTTTACCAGCGTTTCATAGGCCGGGTTCGGCTCGATACCTGAAAATTCATGAACATCATAACCGTCCAGGGCAGCCAGTACCTGCTCGTAAACACCGTTACGCTTAATACTGCCGCCGCCGTACAGCATCAGTACTTTGGCATCTTTCGGGATTTCACTGCTGAGTTTGGCGATTTGGCCTTTGCCGAAACGAATTTTTGTCGGGGTGAAAAGAGTGAAGTTGTTCATTATTTCTCCGGGTAAGATTAGGAAAAATGAAGCGGATAACCATTAAGTGTAGTGTAAATCAGGGCGGGCGTGGTGGCGAACCGGATTGTGCTTTCCGGCACACCGGCAGCAAAAAGGCTCCCGCAGGAGCCCTTATCTTATTTCTTATGGACGCGGTGGCGTCTGCGGTTAAGCAGGGCGCGGCGTCTGCGGTAGTGTCGGATGAGCAGATACAGGGATGCCACGATACCGACAATCAGGAAAAAGACCGGGATCAGCAGCAGTGCGGTCATTACCGTTTTTTCGTGTGCTTTGACAAACGGGATCTGATTGAGCACATAACCGAAGGTGGTAATAATCGCCACCCAGAGGAATCCGCTCAGCCAGTTAAAGAACTGGAAACGGCGGTTCGGCAGCGAGGAGAGACCTGCCAGCATCGGCAGCAGAGTACGGACAAAACCGAGAAAACGACCGATCAGCAGGGCATACAGGCCGTGGCGGTTAAACAGCACTTCGGCTTTCTGATGGTAATTTTTCGGGATCTGCGTCATCCAGCGCCTGACGGTTTTGGTATCACTCAGCCAGCGCCCCTGAACAAAACCCAGCCAGCTGCCGATACCGGCGGCGGCGGTCAGAATAGCCAGTGTCGGCAGGAAATCCATCACGCCCTTCGCAATCAGTGCGCCTGACAAAATAAGCAGGGTATCCCCGGGCAGAAACGCGGTGGGCAGAATGCCGTTCTCCAGCACAATAACGGTGAAGAGGATAGCGTAAACCAGCCAGAGGACTTCGGGATTAGAGAGTGTGGCAAAATCGTGAGACCAGAGCGCACTCACAATCTCTGATAAACTAGACATTAGATTTCCTGTAAAACGAGATCCGGAACAACGGTACCGACAGTGTATCGCAAAAATTGCTCACCCGTTTGATTTGATCGGGTTTTTCTTCCGATTCACTGACGGTATAAAGGGAGGTTGGTGAATCATGTCTCTGTGGGCATTTTTTGTGCGTTTTATCTGTGGTGATCCCAGACGGATGACTGAAAACCCTTAGCATTCCGTGTGAAATTTTCCGCCGGAATCGCATTTTTTTGGTAAACGGTAATGATAATTACTATCAAATTGCTCAGGGTTTGGTATGATCAGCGGGTTTCGTTTTTTGGGTAGCGATGAATAACACGATTTATTTTTTGCTAAGAAAGAGTTCATAACAAAAGAGAGTTGAAGGCCAACTGATGCGTAATTTGACCGTTTCTGTGCTATTGGCATTATGTTTAACCGGCAGTGCATTCGCAGATAACACTGCAGCTGTCACACCAGCGACAACAACACCTGTCACCGCGCCGGCAGCAACCGCCGGTCAGCCTGCTCAGACACCTGAACAACCGGCGGCCCCGGTATCCGCGACAGAGGTTCCTGTTCAGGAAATCAGCGCAGCACCGGCAGACGGTAACCGTGGCTTTGCGGCGGAATTGTCCGTGATTTCCATGTATCAGGGCGCGGATGTTATCGTTAAATCGGTTATGATCGGCCTTATTATAGCCTCAGTGATTACCTGGTCCATTTTCTTTGCCAAGGGTGCGGATCTTATCGCTTCCCGCCGCCGTATCCGCCGTGAAGCGGCAGCAATCAAAGATGCCCGCTCGCTGGATGAAGCGGCTGCGATTGCCGATAAATTCGGGAAAAAGAGCGTCACCCGGATGTTGGTGCTTGATGCCGTCAATGAGCGGACTGCATCAGAAAAAAGCCGTGATCTGAGCGGCATCAAAGACCGTGTGACATTCCGTCAGGAGCGTATCGTTGCCGGTGTTGCCCGTCATATGGGACGTGGTAACGGCTATCTGGCCACTATCGGGGCTATCTCACCGTTTGTCGGTCTGTTTGGTACGGTATGGGGTATCATGAACAGCTTTATCGGCATCGCCCACTCACAGACCACCAACCTCGCTGTTGTGGCGCCCGGGATTGCAGAAGCACTGCTGGCAACGGCACTGGGTCTGGTCGCGGCAATTCCTGCGGTCGTTATCTACAACATCTTTGCCCGTATGATTTCCGCTTACCGTGGTGACCTGGGTGATACCGCAGCACACACTATTTTATGGCTGGGCCGTGATCTCGACCTGGCAGACAGCAAAGCAGGGTAATATCTGATGGCAATGCGTCTTAACGAAGAGTCGGATGACAGCGGCGAATTGCATGAAATTAACGTCACACCTTTTATTGATGTGATGTTGGTTCTGCTGATCATCTTTATGGTGGCCGCACCGCTGGCGACCGTTGATATTAAAGTGAATCTGCCGGCCTCAACGGCAAAACCACAGCCGCGTCCGGAAAAACCGGTCTTCCTGACGGTGAAAGCAGATAACCAGCTGCTGGTGGGCGAGCAGGAAGTCACAAAAGAAACACTGGCTCAGATCCTGGATCAGACCACGGAATCCAATAAGGAAACCACGATCTTCTTCCAGGCAGATAAAACGGTCGATTATGAAACGCTGATGGGCATTATGGATGCTCTGCGCAAAGCGGGATATCTGAAAGTCGGGTTAGTGGGTATGGAGTCGGCGGAGAAATAATCATCCGCAGCCTGAAATGAAAAAAGCCGTTCATGATGAACGGCTTTTTTGTTGCCACACTCTGATGGCCTCAGCGCGGCGGCGGGTGAGTTCCGCTTTGATGTCCGCGCCTTTAAAACCGGCCTCAATCACCGGTTTGACGGCAACCAGCTGTGCAAGCGAGAAGGCCTCAGCCAGTAACTGCCCCTGCGGATAATCTGCTGCATCCGGTGCTATCCGGCTGCGGTAATCCGCTTCACAAAGGATAGCCAACTGAGTGATGCGCTCCGGCTTGCGCCAGGCATCCAGTGAATCAAACAGGGCAATGATATCGTCTGCGGCCAGATGGCTGATGTCATGAACAGTCCGGTAATCACGGGTGGCAAGCAGAGCCAGATCCCGTGCCGGGTTCGGCACCCGCAGGCGCTCAGACATCTTCTGAATTGCGGCGGTTTCCTCTGCGGTACTGTGACAGCTCAGGTAAAGACACAGCGCAGCAAAGCGGATATCTGTACTGTCAGTCAGAAGCACTGTCCGGCGCAGGAGTGCGGCGGTCAGGATGTCATAGCCTGTCTGCCCGTCAGTGGCGCTGAACAGGGCTTCCAGCTCCGGAAACAGCACTGCCAGCGCACCGCAATCACGCAGTACCGCAAAATAGATATCCGGGCACGGGCTGTTCAGGGCTTTTTCTGTCTCTTTCCAGACCCGCTCCGCCGTCAGATGGGCAAGCTCTCCCTGCTGCGTGATAGCAGACATCAGCGCCAGGGTTTCCGGTGCAATAACAAATCCCTGCGGGGCGAAACGGGCAGCAAAGCGTGCCACGCGCAGCACGCGCAGCGGATCTTCCGTAAACGCCGCAGAAACATGGCGGAGCACCCGGTTTTTCAGGTCATCCGCCCCGTGATACGGGTCATGCAGTGTGCCATCAACTGATTGGGCAATGGCATTGATGGTCAGATCCCGGCGCTGTAAATCGTCTTCCAGCGTGACATCCGGCGCACTGTAACAGGCAAACCCGGTATATCCGGCCCCGGTTTTCCGCTCTGTCCGGGCCAGCGCATACTCCTCCCGGGTATCCGGATGGAGAAATACCGGGAAATCACGCCCGACCTGCTGATAGCCGCGCGCCAGCATCATTTCCGGGGTGGCACCGACAACCACCCAGTCTCTGTCCGAGACAGGCAGACCCAGCAGGGCATCGCGGACTGCGCCGCCGACCAGATAAATATCCACGCTTTTCTCCGTACTGCGGTTACTGTGAGGCTCAGTTCATCCAGCGATCTTTTTTCTTGCGGCGCGGGATCATATGCGGGAGCAGCAGACCCAGCAGCAGACCGGCACCGGCTACACCGCCGCCGTACATAAACCATTGCAGGATAATATCGCGTTGTTTGTCATCCAGCTGCACACTGATGGCATCCAGTTTTTTCTTTGCGACCACAACCTGATTACGCAGGCTGTCATTCTCTTTTTTCAGGTTATTGATGATATCATCACTGGCGGCCACACGGTTTTGCATGTCCGCCGTTTTGTCGTTCCAGGTGCCGTCGATATTGGCGAGTTTGCCGCGCAGGGTTTTAATTTCTTCTTCCATGGCCGGTACGCGTTCTTTCAGGCTCGGCGTGGTGCTCAGCAGCTCTTTCGGTAACCAGACATCACGGTTTTTGCTGTCACGGACACGGACAAAACCGCTCTCATTATTCACATCAAGAACGGTGACTTTTTCTCCGGAATTGAGTGAACCGGCAATGCGGTAGCGGTTGCTCGGGCCGCTGTGAACATAGGTGGAGAGGTCATCAGAGACATAACGGATTTCTTCAGCATGGGCGGTAATGCTGACGGTTGCTGCAAACAGCAAAGGGAGTAAGGCGAGTTTTTTCATCGTCATAAGCTTTATCAATCGTTGGTTATGAATAGCATACTAATGAGTTAAGTGTGCGGGTGCAAACGTTAAACAGCCATGAGATTACTCTTAACAACGGAATAAATGACGGGATAAAGTGGATAAACAGCGAAAAATCCGGCTGTTTATAACAAATTAGTGTCATCTTTATCACGAATGCAGGGTCAGACTGACGATAAATAACGGTATAAGATTACGGGAATGTCTATGAGCGATTACGAAACAGAACTGAAATTTGCGGTAAAACCGGAAGCCATCACGGCGGTGATCGCCGCGCTGACCGCCTTTCCTCATCAGCATTTCCGTGCTGTCCGCCTGACCAACAGCTATTTTGAAACAGCTGACGACACACTGCGGCAGTGGGATATGGGGTTGCGGATCCGGGGATGTGATACCGAATATGAAATGACCCTGAAAACGGCCGGAAATGATATCGGCGGTTTACATCAGCGTCCTGAATATAATATTCCGCTCTCCCGCCCGGAACTGGATTTAGCGGCACTGCCTGCTGATGTCTGGCCGCCGGAAACGGATGTCGCGGCGCTGCAATCATCACTGCAGGCTCGTTTTACCACGGATTTCGCCCGTGAAAAGTGGCTGCTGACAGTCAATCACAGTGTGGTGGAAGCGGTGCTGGATCAGGGCAGTGTGGTTGCCGGTGAGGCAGAATGTCCGATTTGCGAATTTGAGATGGAACTGAAAGAAGGTACAGCCGCTGATTTGCTGACAGCTGCCAAAGCTCTGGCGGAATTGCCGGGGCTGCGCCTTGCCGGGCGCAGCAAAGCGGCACGCGGCTACTGGCTGGCACAGGGCGCACCGGTACCGAAACTGCCTGAACTGTTCACAGCGTGGGATCCGCAGACCCCGCTGACCGATGTGGTTGTCCGTCTGATCAAACAGTGGCAGAGCCTGGAAGAAGCCTGGCTGCTGGATGCGGACGGTGCATTACCGGCATTGCAGCAAACCCTTTCTCTGCTGCTGACACTGGCAGACCACTATCCCGGCGCGGTGCCTGATTTCGTCCGTGACTGCCCGCTGCCGGAGGTGGCATCAGCACTCGCGGAAGCGGATGCAAAATCTGCGGATGTCTGTTTCAGTCCGGTATGGTTGCAGTGTAAACTGGCTTTCACGCAATGGGTTTTCGCACTGTGGATGGCGGCGCCTGCCATGCCGTAACCAGGTGTTGAGCTGTTATGTGAATCTGATAACAAAAGGAACATTGATGCTGCCGCTGACCCCGATACTCCGGCAAGCCGCTGAGCGGGTAACCGCCCGGCTTGATACCGGACTGGTGCCGTATTCTGAACAGGAAGCGCTGATTTTTGCCGGCAGTGATTTTGTGGCGGAGCAGTGTATCCGCCATCCGGACTGGCTCTCCGCCCTCCGCAATACACCACCGCAGCCGGATGAATGGCAGGATTACGCCGCCCGGCTGACGGAGATGATGGCGGATGCCGCACAGGAAGAGGATGTGATGCGGGTGCTGCGCCTGTTCCGTTATCAGATGCTGATGCGCATTGCCGTCATGCAGATCCTGCGCCGGAGCACGACAGAAGAGACGCTGCGTCAGCTCAGTGAACTGGCGGAAGTGCTGATTATCGCCGCCCGTGACTGGCTTTATCAGCGCTGTTGTGCGGACTGGGGCACACCCTGCTCGGCAGACGGCAGCGCAATGCCGCTTCTGATCCTCGGGATGGGGAAACTGGGCGGCGGCGAGCTGAATTTCTCCTCCGATATCGATCTTATTTTTGCTTATCCGGAAAACGGTGTCACACAAGGTGGCCGCCGCGAGCTGGAAAACGCGCAGTTCTTTACCCGCCTGGGACAAAAAATTATCAGAATGCTGGATCACGCCACGGCGGACGGTTTCGTCTACCGCGTGGATATGCGCCTGCGGCCGTTCGGCGACAGCGGGCCGCTGGTGTTCAGCTTCTCCGCCCTGGAAGATTATTATCAGGAGCAGGGACGCGACTGGGAGCGTTATGCGATGGTCAAAGCGCGTATCCTCGGTCGTGATGATTCTGCTTACAGTGAGACGCTGCGCCGGATGCTGCGTCCGTTTGTTTACCGCCGCTATATCGATTTCAGTGTGATCCAGTCTCTGCGCAATATGAAAGGTATGATTGGCCGCGAAGTCCGGCGGCGCGGGCTGACCAACAATATTAAACTCGGTGCCGGGGGCATCCGGGAAGTGGAATTTATCACTCAGGTCTTTCAACTGATCCGCGGCGGACGTGAGCCGGGATTACAGACACAATCCCTGCATGCGGCACTGGCGGAAATTGCCCGTCTGGGGCTGCTCGGTGAGGAGCAGGTCGCGCAGTTGCTGGATGCTTACGCGTATCTGCGGCGGCTGGAAAATCTGCTGCAGGCCATTAATGACAGCCAGACACAGACGCTGCCGGATTCACCGCTGGATCAGGCGCGGCTGGCGCAGGGGATGGATGCCGCCTTGTGGGTGGATCTGGAAACGGTGCTGAACAGTAAAATGGCGGCAGTGCACCAGATTTTTACCGATCTTATCGGTGAGGATGATGAGGAAAGTGAGGATGAAACCGCCTTACAGCCGTTTATCTCGCTGTGGGAGAGTGAGCCGGAACTGACTGATATCACGTCACTGTTTTCCCTGAATGAAGATGATGCCGCACAGTTTCTTACCGGCTTACAGGGGTTCCGGCAGGATCTCGGCAAACGGACCATCGGGCCGCGCGGACGGGATGTGCTGGACCACCTGCTGCCCAAACTGCTGGCGAAACTGGTATCACAACCGGATGCACAGCGGGTGTTGCAGCGCCTGACACCGCTGCTGCTCAGCATTGTCAGCCGGACCACCTATCTGGAGCTGCTGCTGGAATCCGATGTGGTACTGACCCATGTGGTGCGGTTGTGTGCGGCATCCCCGATGATTGCCGTGCAACTGGCACGCCATCCGCTGCTGCTTGATGAGCTGCTGGATCCGGCCTCACTCTACCAGCCGCTGCCACTGAATGCGTACCGCGATGAGCTGCGTCAGTATCTGATGCGGGTTCCGGAAGACGATGAGGAGCAGCAGCTTGAGGCACTGCGTCAGTTTAAGCAGGCGCAGTTGTTGCGGATCGCGGCGGAAGATATCACCGGCGTGCTGCCGGTGATGAAAGTGAGTGATCACCTTACCTGGCTGGCAGAAGCGATGATTGGCGCTGTGGTGCAGCAGGCGTGGGGGCAGATGCTCAGACGTTACGGCGAACCTGCACATCTGACCCGCGACGGAGACAAAGGCTTTGCGGTGATCGGCTACGGCAAGCTGGGTGGCTGGGAGCTGGGCTACAGCTCTGATCTCGACCTGGTGTTTTTGCTGGATTGCCCGGAAGGCACACAAACCACCGGCCCGCGTGAAATCGACGCGCGGCAGTTCTATCTGCGGCTGGCGCAGCGCATTATGCATCTGTTCAGCACCCGCACATCATCCGGCGTGCTGTATGAGGTGGATGCCCGTCTGCGGCCATCCGGGGAAGCCGGGATGCTGGTCAGCACGCTGGAGGCATTTGCGGATTACCAGCAGAACAGCGCCTGGACCTGGGAGCATCAGGCTCTGATCCGTGCCCGTCAGGTGTACGGAGATGAGGCGATTGCTGCCCGCTTTGACAGCATCCGCCGTGATATTCTGTGCCGTCAGCGTGATAACGCACAGCTGAAACTGGATGTCCGTGAGATGCGCGAAAAAATGTATCAGCATCTCGGCAGCCGTGATGACAGCGTGTTTAACATCAAAACTGATCCGGGCGGGATCACGGACATTGAATTTATCGCTCAGTATCTGGTACTGCGTTTTGCACCGGAGAATAAAGCGCTGATCCGCTGGTCTGATAATGTCCGGATTTTTAAGCTGATGGCTAATTATGATGTGATGCCGGAAGAGGAGTCACTGCGGCTGACTGCGGCCTACATTATGATGCGCGACAGGCTGCATCATCTTTCTTTGCAGGATAAATCCGGCGTGGTGCCGCTGACGGAATTTGCCGCTGAGCGTGAATTTGTCCGCGCCCGCTGGCAGCACTGGCTCGGGGAATAAGCACCGGCTGCCGCACGCGGATTTTCTGTCCGGCGGCCGGTTTGTGATATTATCAGCAATAATTTCGTTATTCATAAGGTGGAGCAGGGAATGAAAGTAACACTCCCGGATTTTCAGAATGCCGCAGTTTTAGTCGTCGGTGATGTGATGTTAGACCGTTACTGGCACGGGCCGACCAGCCGGATCTCCCCGGAAGCCCCGGTACCGGTGGTGAAAGTCACTGAAATTGAAGAGCGTCCCGGCGGCGCGGCAAACGTGGCCATGAATATCGCGTCTCTGGGGGCAAATTCCCGCCTCGTGGGGCTGACCGGTATTGATGACGCCGCCCGTGCACTGACCGAACGCCTGAATGATGTGAAAGTCCGCTGTGATTTTGTCGGCCTGCCGACACACCCGACGATCACCAAGCTGCGCGTGTTATCCCGCAGCCAGCAGCTGATCCGCCTGGATTTTGAAGAAGGTTTTTCGGATGTAGATCCGCAGCCGATGCTTGAGCGTATCGCACAGGCACTGCCGCATATCGGTGCGCTGGTGCTGTCGGATTACGCCAAAGGCGCACTGGCGCATGTGGAAGAGATGATCGCGCTGGCCCGCAAATCCGGTGTACCGATCCTGATCGACCCGAAAGGCACCGATTTTGCCCGTTATCGCGGCGCGACCCTGCTGACGCCGAATATGTCAGAGTTTGAGGCTGTGGCCGGGAAATGCACCGATAATGCGGATATCGAAGAAAAAGGCCTGAAAGTTATCCGTGATTTCGATTTGCAGGCACTGCTGGTGACCCGCTCCGAGCAGGGCATGAGCCTGCTGCGTCCGGGACAACCTGCCCTGCATCTGCCGACACAGGCGCAGGAAGTGTTTGATGTGACCGGTGCCGGGGACACGGTAATCGGTGTGCTGGCAACCTCGCTGGCTGCCGGGAAAACCCTGGATGAATCCTGTGCACTGGCTAATGCCGCCGCTGGAGTGGTGGTCGGTAAGCTGGGGACATCCACGGTATCACCGGTTGAGCTGGAAAATGCCGTACGCGGCCGCAGCGATAACGGCTTTGGTGTGATGACTGAAGCAGAGCTGCATCAGGCGGTGGCGGATGCCCGTCAGCGCGGCGAGAAAGTGGTGATGACCAACGGCTGTTTCGACATTCTGCACGCCGGACACGTCTCTTATCTTGCCAACGCCCGCAAACTGGGTGACCGCCTGATTGTGGCGGTAAACAGTGATGCTTCCACCAAACGTCTGAAAGGCGAAAGCCGTCCGGTCAACCCGCTGGATCAGCGGATGATTGTACTCGGTGCGCTGGGTGCCGTGGACTGGGTGGTGCCGTTTGAGGAAGATACGCCGCAGCGTCTGATCGCTTCTGTTCTGCCGGATGTGCTGGTTAAGGGCGGGGATTACCGTCCGGAAGAGATCGCCGGCAGTGAGGAAGTGTGGGCCGCAGGCGGGGAAGTGAAAGTCCTCAATTTTGAGGATGGCATTTCCACCACCAATATCATCAATACGATCAATAAATCAAAGTAACCGGCTGATTATGCAGGAGATACGCACGGCGTATCTCCTGTTGTCATTACTCGCCGCCTTTTTCCGCCAGGCGCGCTTCCAGCTCTGCCAGACGTTTTTCCATCTGCGACAGTTTTTCGCGGGTGCGCAGCAGCACCTGAGTCTGCACATCAAACTCTTCGCGGTTGACTAAATCCAGCTTGCCGAGCTGTGACTGTAAAATGGCACGCATCTTTTTATCGATATCCGCTCCGATCTCCCGCACACCTTTCGGCAGCGCGCTTTGCAGCTGTGTGGCAATCTGTTCAATTTTTTTCGGGTCAATCATGATTTTTCCTTTCTGAGCCGGAGGATCGTTATGCCGCAAATAGTAACCTGTTACGGGATTCTGAACCAGTCTGAGTTCTCATTTTGAGCCCCTGGTAAAAATAACCACTGGCCGGGCTCACTCGTTGGGGGTATAGTAACTCTGCTATCTCAGGGCGGGGTGAAAGTCCCCACCGGCGGTAAACATTCCATTGCGAATGAAGCCCGCGAGCGCTTCACTACGGTGAAGGTCAGCAGATCCGGTGTAATTCCGGGGCCGACGGTTATAGTCCGGATGGGAGAGAGTCAGCATCAGCCGGGCAATATCCGCCCGTCCGATCGCATATCATCAATTATCTGCACAGGTAAAAACCTGTTGCGGCATGGTTTTATGACATGGCGTTATGATATGTATGCAACTCCTAAGATGCCCTGGTTCTGGTAATCATTTTTAATTACGATGAGGTTTATTTACCATGAATCAGACGCTGTTATCAGATTACGGCAATCCGATTGAACGTGCAGAACGTGCCATTGAAGCTATCCGTCAGGGACGGGGGGTAATGGTACTCGATGATGAAAACCGCGAAAACGAAGGCGACATGGTGTTCGCCGCCGAAACCATCACCGTTGAGCAGATGGCACTGACCATCCGTCACGGCAGCGGTATTGTGTGCCTGTGCCTGACTGACGAACGCCGTCAGCAGCTTGAGCTGCCGATGATGGTGGAGAACAACTCCAGCCAGTTCAAAACCGGCTTTACCGTCACGATTGAAGCTGCTCACGGTGTGACCACCGGGGTATCTGCGGCTGACCGCGTCACCACCATCCGCGCTGCGGTGGCTGATGGCGCTGTTCCGGCGGATCTGAACCGTCCCGGCCACGTATTCCCGCTGCGCGCGCAGAATGGTGGTGTGTTAACCCGCCGCGGTCATACCGAAGCCTCTGTTGACCTGGCGACACTCGCCGGTCTGAAGCCGTACGGTGTGCTGTGTGAACTGACCAACGATGACGGCTCAATGGCCCGTGCACCGGAAGTGATTGTGTTTGCAAAAGCCCATGATATGCCGGTTGTGACTATTGATGACCTGGTGCAGTACCGTGAGCAGTTAATGGCGAAAGCGGGCTGACATCACTGACAGGGTCAGTAACTGAACAAGACTGAAATCCTGAGAATGCCGCTGCTGACACAGCGGCATTTTTGTATCCGCACTCCTGTCATATTTTTTGAATAACTTCATCATGATTACCCTGCGTGATAAATCCCGGAATGGCATACACTGATCTCAGTGAACAATTTTTGTGTGAGGTCAGCAATGAAACGATTACCGGCTCTGTTTGCGGGTCACGGCAGCCCGATGAATGTCCTGGAAACCAACCGTTATACCGAAACCTGGCGGCAGCTGGGAGAACAGATGCCACGCCCGTCCGCCATTCTGGTGATTTCCGCGCACTGGTATACACAGGGGGCGTGGCTGACATCTGCCGCACACCCGCGCACCATCCATGATTTTCGCGGTTTTCCGCCTGCGCTGCATGAAACGGAATATCCGGCTCCCGGATCATCTGAGCTGGTGGCGCGGGTAAAAGATCTGCTCAGTGATGATAATATCGGGGAAGATCACGGCGAGTGGGGGTTAGATCACGGCAGCTGGGGGATCTTAGTGAAAATGTATCCGGATGCGGATATCCCGGTGGTGCAGCTCAGCCTCGACGGCAGCAAACCGGCGCAATGGCATTATGATACCGGCCGTAAACTGGCGGCACTGCGCGATGAAGGTGTGCTGGTGCTCGGCAGTGGTAATGTGGTGCATAATCTGCGAGAAATGGACTGGCAGAATGCACAGGCCGAACCGTATCCGTGGGCAGTGAGCTTTAATAATTTCGTGCGTGATAACCTGGAGAGCGACGCCCGGCCGCATCCGTTGGTGAATGCACTTGAGCGCGAAGACGGCAAACGGTCGAATCCGTCGCCGGAACACTATCTGCCGCTGCTCTATATTCTCGGTATGCGGCAGGGCAGCGAGCCGGTCACCGTACCGGTGGATGGTATTGAATCCGGCTCACTGAGTATGCTGACAGTCAAAGTCGGCTGACGATTTCTTTTGTCATAAAAAATCCCCGGGACATCTGATGTACCGGGGATTTTCGTATCAGGCCAGAGACTATTCGTCAGTCAATAATGACATGCGGATAGAAACGGGAGAGATCCTGGGTGATAAGCTCTTTATCTTCACGGATGCAGATCCCGGCAGATTCATCATTCACCAGCCAACTGCCTACGAGGGTATAGCTGTCGCCGAATTTCGGCAGGGAATGGAACTGCTGGACAATCATGCCTTCTTCGCCGTAAGGGCCGTCCGCTGCGGCGATTTCTTTGCCGTTTTCGATAATACGGATATTGGCACCTTCGCGGGAGAACAGCGGCTTGATGACGTAGCTCTCCATTTCCGGATACGGTTTATCCGCAAAATAGGCAGGCAGCAGGTTCGGGTGATCCGGGAACATTTCCCACAGCATCGGCAGCAGGGCTTTGTTGGAGATAATGCTCTTCCAGGCCGGTTCCAGCCAGCGAACACCGGCGTCTGTCAGCTTGGTGGAGAAAATCTCCCGCATCATAAATTCCCACGGATAGAGTTTAAACATGTTGCTGATAATCTGATCCTGAAGATCAGTAAACTCACCGCGATCGCCCAGCCCGATATCTTCGATAAACAGAAAATCAGTGGTGACACCGGCTTCCTGTGCACAATCCTGCAAATACTGGATAGTACCGCGATCTTCCACGGAATCCTGACAGCAGGCCATGTGCAGATAACGGAACCCGTACTCTTCCGCCAGCACCCCGAAACGCTCAATCAGCTTTTCCTGGATGCCGTTGAACTGATCGGCATTTTCCGGCAGGTTACCGGCGGCAATCTGGTCTTCCAGCCAGATCCACTGGAAGAAAGCGGATTCATACAGCGATGTCGGTGTATCCGCATTATTTTCCAGTAACTTCGGCGGGTTAACACCGTCATAGGCCAGATCCAGGCGTGAATAAAGCGACGGCTGGCGGGTTGCCCATGACTCACGCACGAAATCCCAGCAGTGTTTCGGGATTTGAAAACGGGCCATCAGCTCGTCACTTTGTGTGACTTTATCCACCACCTGAAGACACATCTGATGCAGTTCGCTGGTCACTTCCTCGATTTCATCGATTTGTGCCATAGAAAACTGATAACAGGCATCTTCTGACCAGTACGGCTCGCCGTACATAGTATGAAAATGGAAGCCGAATTCCTCGGCTTTCCCGCGCCAGTCAGGGCGCTCGCTAATCGCTACGCGTTTCATGTAAATCAGCCGCCCATTGAACGGGAAGATGAATTGCTGCTGCCGGATGAGCGCTGCATGGTGTTCTGTTTCGCCACGCTGTCACCGAAGCCACCGCGTGTGGTGGTGGTTGTGGTGGCCGGTTTTGGTGCCATGGCGGTTTTCGGTACTGTCATGCTGCGTCCGCCGGTGGCAGAACCGTAGTTTTTACCGGTGGCATCAACAAACTTGCCGTTAGCCGGGCTTGCCGGGTTACGGGAAGTGAACAGCGGCTGAGAAGCAGCGGCACCGCCGCCCATCATACGGCCCATCATATAACCGGCCATCAGCGGCATCCAGAAGCTGCCGGATGCCTGGGCAGGTTGCTGCTGCTGGCTGTTATTCGCCAGCTCTGTTGGTGCCTGAGTACACTGGGCTTCACCGAATTCCGCCACGCAGTCTTCGCGGGTGGCATATTTCGGTGCGGTTTTTGCTGCTTCTTCCAGTGCGTTGTTATAGGCAGTGGTACATTCACCGGCCTGTGACGGGTTCGCGGCGGAGCACTGCTCTGCGGTGGTGTAGAGCGCAACGGTTTCATCGGCTTCATCGCAGGCGGTTAACATCAGAACAGCGCCGACAGCAGCCGCAACAGGTGCCAGGCGGTACTGACGCCAGGTTTTGCGGAAAGCGTCGCGGTTAATATTCTTGGTGCGTTTCATTGTCATCGTCGTTATATCCGGAAACGGTTTTATGGGAGGTAATTACTGTCTAGGATAGGGGAAAACTGTGTGAAATTAAAGCAATAATCTGCTTTTTGCATCTGATGTGAATTAAATCAGATTAACAGAAAAAAAAGATACCGGTATCGCGGTATTTTTACGGGGGGAATACGCCCGGCCGGTGTAATTATATTGCGGCCTCCGGTATATAACCTGATATTTCACTGCCCGGCAGAAGTATTATCCGCAAAAACAGCAAAAGTATAAAAAAACCCGCCGGAAGGCGGGTTCTTATCATACAAACATCAGGATCAGCGGGTGGTCGGTGCCACGGAAGCCGGTGATGTGGAAATAGTTTTACCCAGCACCTGGTTGAGGCGCAGGATATCGTCTTCATTCAGCGTACCGCGTGCCTGACCGATATAAAGCTGGTTAATCAGATAGTCATAACGGGCGTTGGACAGACTTTTCTTCGCTTCATACAGGGTAGTGGTGGCGTTCAGCACATCCACAATCGTACGCGTACCCACCTGATAACCGGCTTCGGTTGCATCGAGTGAGCTTTCCGCAGAGGTCACAACCTGTTTGTAGGCGTTCACGCTGCTGATTGAGGCGTTGATATTGTTGTAAGAAGAGCGGGTGGTCTGAACAACCTGACGCAGTGTCGCTTCCAGTTTTTCGCTGGCAGCGGTATAGCCGTACTGAGCCTGATCAACCTGTGATGACACAGCACCACCGGTGTACAGCGGGATACTGACGTTCACGCCGATGGTGCTCTGACCGGCGTAGCTGTTATTTGGGCGGCCGTTAGGGTAGCCGTTGCCGCTGTAATCGGTGTTGGTTACGCCTGTGCCGGCACTCAGGTTTACAGTCGGATAGTGACCGGATTCCGCCAGGCTGATTTGCTCTTTCGCCAGATTACGGCTCAGTGTGGCACCCAGCAGGTTCAGGTTACGTTCCTGTGCTTCTTTCAGCAGGGCTTCGATGGCATCCGGGGCATTGGTTTTAAAGCGGTTCACATCCAGGGAGGCTAATTCGCTGTAATAAATACCGCTCACCTGACGCAGTGCTTCAATGGCGTTTTCGACATCATTACGGCCGGCGACTTCCTGAGCCAGAACACTGTCGTAGTTAGCGCGGGCGTTCTGTACGTCAGTAATGGCTACCAGACCCACATTGAAACGCTGAGTGGTCTGATCCAGCTGGCGGTAGACGGCTTCTTTCTGTGCCTGTACGAAAGACAGGGTATCCAGCGCGCGCAGAACATTAAAGTAAGCAACGGCGGTATCCACAATCAGCTGCTGTTGGGCACTCTGGAATGTGATATCGCTGATCCCGGCAGTTTGTTCCTGCAGGTTCAGCTGACGCCATTTGCTCATGTCAAAAATTGTCTGAGTCAGTTTCAGCTGTGCATTCAGTGCATTATTGCTCTGGTTACTGTTATCACGGTAACCGGTGTTATAGTCATAACCCCCGCTTAAACCTAACTGCGGCAGTAACGGACTGCGGGCTTCGTTAATTTTTTCGAAAGCCTGGTTACGTTCAGCCTGAGTCTGACGGAGGGTCGGGTTGGTCTCTTTCGCTTTTTGATAAACCTGCAGGAGGTCTTCAGCCTGGGTGACAGAGCTGAAACCTGCCACACTCACAGCAATGAGAAGAGAAAGCAGTTTCTTCATTAGGATTCCTTTTTGCACAGCGCTAATCTGTCAGTTGCCTCACGGGAAGCACCAAATGGCTCTAATTCTAGCAGAGTCCGCTCGCTAATAAAGGTAGCCGTTTGTGCCTTCTGCGTTAAATTAGCTTAACTTTACCTCAACGGGATGAAAATTTCTTTATCTCAGCAGAGGAAAAAGGCCATTATCACTGATAATTGATGTATTGGCGGAGAAAATAGTATGAAACACACATCAGGATTACCTTTTGCGTTCAGCAGCGATGACGTGGAGATAATCAGTAAGAAAACCCTGTTTTCAGGATTCTTTAAGATTAATGAATACCGTTTCCGTCACCGGTTATTTGAGGGCGGCTGGAGCCCGGAAATCCGCCGCGAGGTCTTCGAACGGGGCAATGCCGGAGTGATTTTGCCGTATGACCCGGTTCGTGATGAAATTGTGCTGATTGAACAGATTCGTCTGCCGGCCATCGAAAGCAGTCAGACGCCCTGGCTGCTGGAAGCCGTGGCCGGGATGATCGATAAAAGCGGGGAATCCGCTGAAGATGTGGTACGGCGTGAAGCGGAAGAGGAAGCGGGGCTGAAAATCGGCCGCTGTACCTTTGCACTGAGTTATCTTTCAAGCCCGGGCGGGACGTCCGAGCGGATGTATGTGTATATCGGCGAGGCAGATACCACAGCGGCGGGCGGGGTTCACGGGCTGGCGCAGGAGAATGAGGACATCCGTGTTCATGTGGTCAGCCGGGAACAGGCGTATGAATGGGTTGAAAAAGGTGTGATCGATAACGCAGCAACTGTCATTGCAATTCAGTGGCTTACACTGCACTATGAACGTATACGCACAACGTGGCGGGATAAATAATCCGGATTTTTTTATACGCATCCGGGGAATTGTGTGCGGGATTGCAGATCTTCTCCGCCGAAACACGTTATCATTATATGTTAGTTGTTAAAATAACAAGGACATCGATTGGAAACCCCGTTGCACTTGCCCGTGGCTGACGGCGCTGCGGTCAGAATTTTACAGATTACTGATACGCATCTTTTTGCCGGCGAAACCGACACGCTGCTGGGCATTAATACCCTGCACAGTTACCATGCCGTGCTGGATGCTATCGTAAAACAGCAGTTACCGGCCGACCTGATTGTTGCCACCGGTGATCTGGTTCAGGATCAGAGCACCCGGGCTTATCAGCGGTTTACGGACGGTATTGCCCGTTTACCGGCGCCGTGTGTCTGGCTGCCGGGGAATCATGATTACCAGCCGTCCATGGCGCAGGAGCTGGCCGCCGCCGGTATCTCTCCCTCCAAGCAGGTGCTGCTCGGGGATCAGTGGCAGATCCTGCTGCTCGACAGTCAGGTTCAGAGTGTGCCGCACGGCGAACTGAGTGATGATCAGCTTATCTGGCTGGATAACTGCCTGGCGCAGCAGCCTGACCGCCATACTGTTGTTATGCTGCATCACCATCCGCTGGCATCCGGCTGTACCTGGCTCGATCAGCACAGTCTGCGCAACTCGCATATGCTGGCTGAGGTTCTGACCCGCTATCAGAATATTGAAGGTATTTTGTGCGGGCATATTCATCAGGATCTGGATGTGATGTGGAACGGTATCCGCATGCTGGCCACGCCGTCGACCTGTGTCCAGTTCAAACCGCACTGCACCAATTTTACGCTGGATACCGCCGCTCCGGGCTGGCGCTATCTGGAGCTGACCACCGGTGATAATCCGTCGCTGACCACACAGCTGTTCCGGCTGGATACGGATGAATTCAGCCCCGATCTGGGTTCGGACGGCTACTGATGGCGACGCTCCTTTATCTGCACGGCTTCAACAGTTCCCCGTTGTCAGAGAAAGGGACGATGCTGAAAGCGTGGCTGGCAGAGCACCATCCGGCGATCCGGATGTTACAGCCGCAGATCCCCTGCTATCCGGATGAGGCTGCACTGTTTCTGGAAGATCTGATGAACTCGCTGGCCGGTGAGACCACCGGAATTGTCGGGTCGTCGCTGGGCGGGTATTTTGCCCTCTGGCTGTCACAGGCGTTTGATGTCCCCGCTGTGGTGGTCAATCCGGCTGTATATCCGTTTGATCTGCTTCAGGATTATCTCGGGGACAATCAAAACCCCTACACCGGCGAACGTTACACACTCGAACCGCATCATATGCAGGATTTACGGGCGATTTTTGCCGATCCTGTCGAATCACCGGATTTGATCTGGTTATTGCAGCAGACCGGCGATGAAGTGCTGGATTACCGCCAGGCGGTCACCCATCTGGTGGCATGCAAACAGACGATTGAACCCGGCGGAAACCATGCCTTTACCGGATTTCAGCGCTATTTTCCGCAGATAATTGAGTTCCTCGGCCTCGGCCATTAATGAAAAATCGTATTTAAATTTATCAGGGACTGGTATTATCGCCAGTATCATTCACGTATTTTGTTTATTTTTTAGCGAAAAACCGATAATCCAACATGACGCAATCATCTTATAACGCAGAGGATATTGAAGTCCTCAGTGGTTTGGAGCCTGTCCGCCGCCGTCCGGGTATGTATACGGACACGACGCGGCCGAATCACCTTGCTCAGGAAGTTATCGACAACAGCGTCGATGAGGCTTTAGCTGGTCACGCTAAATCTGTCGAAGTTATTTTACATAAAGATCAGTCTGTTGAAGTGATTGACGATGGGCGCGGAATGCCGGTGGATATCCACCCGGAAGAGAAAGTCTCTGCGGTCGAACTGATCATGACCCGCCTGCATGCCGGGGGGAAGTTCTCCAATAAAAACTATCAGTTTTCCGGTGGTCTTCACGGGGTAGGTATTTCCGTGGTCAATGCGTTGTCAAAACGCACCGAAGTGACTGTCCGCCGTGACGGACAGGTTTATCAGATTGCCTTTGAAAATGGTGACAAAGTCAGTGAACTGGCTGTCATCGGGCAGTGCGGCAAACGCAACACCGGTACCAGCGTACATTTCTGGCCGGATGAGCAGTTTTTTGACAGTCCGCGCTTCTCTGTCTCCCGGCTGGTGCATCTGCTGAAAGCCAAAGCCGTGCTGTGCCCGGGTGTTGAGATCCTTTTCAAAGATAATGTGAACGAGACTGAACAGCGCTGGTGCTACCAGGATGGCCTGACCGATTACCTGATGGAAAACGTCAACGGCCTGGTCACTTTGCCGGAAGCGGCGTTTACCGGCAAACATGCCGGGGACAACGAAGAGGTGGACTGGGCGCTGCTGTGGCTGCCGGAAGGCGGCGAACTGCTGACTGAAAGCTACGTCAACCTGATCCCGACCCCGCTGGGCGGTACCCATGCCAATGGTCTGCGCCAGGGGCTGCTCGACGGTATCCGCGAGTTCTGCGAATTCCGCAATATCCTGCCGCGCGGCGTGAAGTTATCCGCTGACGATATCTGGGAGCGCTGTGCGTATGTGCTCTCCGTGAAAATGCAGGATCCGCAGTTTGCCGGTCAGACCAAAGAACGTCTTTCATCACGCCAGTGCGCGGCATTTGTCAGCGGCGTGGTGAAGGATGCATTCAGTCTGTGGCTCAACCAGAACGTACAGGCAGCGGAACAGTTGGCGGAAATGGCGATTGCCAGCGCCCAGCGCCGTCTGCGGGCCGCGAAAAAAGTGGTGCGTAAAAAGCTGACGTCAGGTCCGGCGCTGCCGGGGAAACTGGCGGACTGTTCATCCCAGGATCTGAATCAGACCGAACTGTTTCTGGTGGAAGGGGACTCGGCGGGCGGTTCAGCCAAGCAGGCGCGTGACCGCGAATTCCAGGCCATCATGCCGCTGCGCGGTAAGATACTGAATACCTGGGAAGTGTCGTCTGATGAAGTGCTGGCATCTCAGGAAGTGCATGATATTTCCGTGGCTATCGGTATCGATCCGGACAGCGACGATTTAAGCACCCTGCGTTATGGCAAAATCTGTATCCTCGCGGATGCGGACTCGGACGGGCTGCACATCGCCACCCTGCTGTGTGCGCTGTTTGTGCGTCACTTCCCGGCGCTGGTGAAAGCCGGTCATGTCTATATGGCTATGCCGCCGCTCTATCGTATCGACCTCGGCAAAGAGGTGCATTACGCCCTCGATGAGAGCGAGAAAAATGCAATTCTGGATAAATTAAGCCGCAAGCGCGGCAAACCGAATGTGCAGCGTTTTAAAGGGCTGGGGGAAATGAACCCCGGCCAGTTGCGTGAAACGACCCTGGATCCGAATACCCGGCGTCTGGTACAGCTCACTATCAGTGAGGAAAACTATCAGGAAACGATGTCGGTGATGGATATGCTCCTCGGCAAGAAACGTGCGGAAGACCGCCGTAACTGGCTGCAGGAAAAGGGTGATCGGGTGGAATTGGATGTGTGATGTCACCCCGTGACGGCACAAAAGGTCAGAGGAACAGAGTGAATGAGTGAAATAACTCATGACGGTGTGGAGCGCCAGGCGCTTCATAATTTTACAGAGAATGCCTACCTCAACTATTCCATGTACGTCATCATGGACAGGGCACTCCCTTTTATCGGCGACGGGTTAAAACCAGTTCAGCGGCGTATCGTGTATGCCATGTCTGAACTGGGGTTAAGCAACTCCGCCAAATACAAAAAATCTGCCCGTACCGTCGGTGACGTGCTGGGTAAATACCATCCGCACGGCGACAGCGCCTGCTATGAGGCGATGGTACTGATGGCGCAGCCGTTCTCTTACCGCTACCCGCTGGTGGACGGTCAGGGGAACTGGGGGGCACCGGATGATCCGAAATCCTTCGCCGCCATGCGTTATACCGAATCGCGCCTGTCAAAATATGCGGAAGTACTGCTCAGTGAGCTGGGACACGGCACCGCAGACTGGGTGCCGAACTTTGACGGCACCATGCAGGAGCCGAAAATGTTACCGGCGCGTCTGCCGAACATTCTGCTCAACGGCACCACCGGGATTGCAGTCGGTATGGCGACGGATATTCCGCCGCACAACGCCCGTGAGGTGGCCGGTGCACTGCTGGCGCTGATCGACAAGCCGTCTCTGTCTCTCGAAGAGGTGATGGCGTTTATCCCGGGCCCGGATTATCCGACAGAAGCGGAAATCATCACCGGACCGGAGGATATCCGTAAAATCTATAAATCCGGCCGTGGCTCTGTGCGTATGCGCGCGGTGTGGACAACTGAGGACGGTAATGCGGTGATCACCGCGCTGCCGCATCAGGTTTCCGGCGCGAAAGTGCTGGAGCAGATAGCTGCACAGATGCGGGCGAAAAAACTGCCGATGGTGGAAGATCTGCGCGATGAGTCGGATCATGAAAACCCGACCCGGCTGGTGGTTGTGCCGCGCAGTAACCGGATCGATCTTGATCAGGTGATGACTCACCTGTTCGCGACCACGGATCTGGAAAGAAGCTACCGTATCAACCTGAATATGATCGGTCTGGACGGACGTCCGGCGGTTAAAGGGCTGGTTGAGATCCTCAATGAGTGGCTGGTTTACCGCCGCGAAACGGTGCGCCGCCGCCTGAATCACCGGCTGGAAAAAGTACTGCGCCGTCTGCATATTCTTGACGGTTTGCTGCTCGCGTATCTCAACATTGATGAAGTGATTGAAATCATCCGTTCGGAAGATGAGCCGAAACCGGTACTGATGGATCGTTTCGGGCTGAGTGATACTCAGGCGGAAGCCATCCTCGAACTGAAATTACGCCATTTAGCCAAACTCGAAGAGATGAAAATCCGTGGCGAGCAGGATGAGCTGGCCAAAGAACGAGATAAATTACAGGCTATTCTCGGCTCTGAGCGGCGTATGAACACGCTGCTGAAAAAAGAGCTTGAGGAGGACGCTAAACAGTACGGTGACGATCGCCGCTCCCCGCTCAACGAGCGCGAAGAGGCGAAAGCCATGAGCGAGCATGACATTCTGCCGTCCGAACCGGTGACGGTTGTGCTGTCACAGATGGGCTGGGTGCGCAGCGCCAAAGGCCATGATATCGACCCGTCCGGCATGAACTACAAAGCGGGTGATACCTTCCTTGGCGCGGCACGGGGCAAAAGTAATCAGCCGGTGGTATTCCTTGATTCCACCGGGCGCAGTTATTCGCTCGATCCGCTGGAACTGCCGGGTGCCCGTGGTCAGGGCGAGCCGCTGACCGGCAAACTGACACCGCCGCCGGGTGCCGTGTTTGAACAGGTACTGATGAACGATGAAAATCAGAAGTACCTGATGGCCTCGGATGCTGGTTACGGCTTTATCTGTACATTCAGTGACCTGGTCGCGAAAAACAAAGCCGGGAAAGTACTGATCACGCTGCCGGATAACGCGAAAGTCATGACGCCGATTGAGGTGAATGACGAGGAAAACGACCTTCTGCTGGCAGTATCGCAGGAAGGGCGGATGCTGCTGTTCCCTGTCGGTGACCTGCCGCAGCTGTCAAAAGGGAAGGGGAACAAAATTATCTCCATTACCTCTGCGGCGGCCGCAGCCGGGGAAGACGGTCTGGCACATCTGTTTGTGATCCGCCCGGATGCCAGTGTGACACTGCATTTCGGTAAGCGTAAACTGATGCTGCGTCCGGAAGATCTGCAGAAATTCCGTGCTGAGCGCGGACGCCGTGGTACGGCACTGCCGCGCGGCATGCAGAAAAAGATCGAACGGATTGATATTTCTGTACCGGAGCCGAAGGCGTAATATCCGGTATTAACAGCGATACTATTCACGGGGCAATGATTGCCCCGCTTTTCTTAAAAGGCCATTTTGCGGGGGACGCATGTTAGCCATTTTACGTATCATCATCGTTATTTTTTATTGTATTTTCGGTAGTCTGGCCGGCATTCTTATCTGCCTGACCAGCCCGCGTAACCCGAAGCATGTGATGACTTTCGGCCGCATGTACGGCAAGCTTTCTCATGTTTTCGGCATCAAAATGGTGTACCGCATTCCGGAAGAAGCGAAACACTACGGTTCCTGTGTGTATGTGGGCAACCACCAGAACAACTATGACATGATCACCATGTCGAATGCGGTGCAGCCGCGCACGGTGACTGTCGGTAAACGCAGCCTGATTTGGATCCCGTTTTTCGGGCAGCTGTACTGGATTTCGGGGAATATCCTGATTGACCGGAGCAACCGCAGCAAGGCCCATAACACCATTACCCAGGTGGCGGATCAGATCAAAAAACGCAATATCTCTGTCTGGATGTTCCCGGAAGGCACGCGCAGCCGGGGCCGCGGTATGCTGCCGTTTAAAACCGGTGCTTTCCACGCGGCAATGGCCGCCGGTGTGCCGGTGGTGCCGGTATGTGTGTCCACCACTCAGGGGCGTATTAAACTGAACCGCTGGGATAATGGTGTGGTGATTGTGGAAATGCTGCCGCCGGTTGATACCTCAAAATATACCCGTGAACAGGTGCGTGAACTGGCCGAAGATTGCCGCCAGATGATGATCAAACGTATCGCGGAGCTGGATAAGGAAGTGATTGAAATGGAAAAACAAAAGGGTCGTAAAGACGCTTAATTTCCGTGACTGTCACGCTGGTTATACAATACCAGCCTTATTATTTTGCAACTTATCATAGATAAGTTTAGGAATTGCTCTTCATCCGCTATATCATACGCTTAACACTCCGTTGTTAAGCGTATGCCCTTCATGAAACGATAACACGGATGTCTCTGTCTGCTCACCGGCATACGGGTGTTCGGCACAAATCATAAAAATCATGGAAACGTTTTTTTCGGAGATGCTATGACCCTGAGTCGGCGCCGGTTTATTCAAGCATCCGGCTTAGCTGTGTGTTTAGGCTCACTGCCTCTGTCTGTCCGCGCGGCAGATGAGGGCGGCAGTCAGCCGTTACCTGTTCCGCCATTGCTGGAAAGCCGCAACGGACAGCCGTTATTTCTGACGATGCAGCGTACACACTGGTCATTTAACGGTAAAACTCAGGCCAGTGTCTGGGGCTTTAACGGCCGTTATCTCGGGCCGACTGTCCGCGTCCGTAACGGCGATGACATCAAAATGATTTACAGCAACCGCCTGTCAGAGCCGGTTGCGGTCAATGTCAGCGGGCTGCTGGTGCCCGGTACTGTCGCAGGGGGCGCTGCCCGTCTGATTTCACCGAATACCGAGTGGTCGCCGGTGATCCCGGTGCGCCAGCCGGCTGCAACCTGCTGGTATCATGCCAATACCCCGAACCGGATGGCGCCGCACGTTTATAACGGGCTCGCCGGCATGTGGATTGTGGATGATGAGGAAAGCCGTAATCTGCCGTTGCCGAAAGAGTACGGCGTCAATGATTTCCCGCTGATCATTCAGGATAAACGCCTGGATTCCTTCGGTTCACCGGAGTACCGCACAGAAAGTGACGGTATGTTTATCGGTGACCGGCTGATCGTCAACGGTGCGGAAGATCCGTATCTGGAAGTGTCGAAAGGCTGGATCCGGCTGCGCATGGTTAATGCCGCAAACGCCCGCCGCTTTGAACTGAAACTCAGTGACGGCCGTCCGTTCTATATGATTGCCTCTGATCAGGGGCTGCTGCCGTCACCAGTGGCGGTTGAGGTGCTGTCCCTGTCACCGGGTGAACGGCGTGAAGTGCTGATCGATATGTCAAAAACAGAAACACTGACTATCACGGCCGGGGAATCTGCTACTCTGACAGAGCGTTTTAAAAGTCTGTTTGAGACATCAAACACACTGGTGAATACCAATGTGCTGACTATCCGCGCAACCGGCCTGATCTCGCTGGTAACGGATAATTTACCAACCACCCTGATTCAGGATCCGACACAAATCACGACCGGTGTCCGTAACCGCGATGTGTCACTCAGTCTGTCACCGCCGGGGATTAACGGCGCGATGTGGGATATGAGCCGCACTGATATCCGCACACAGCAGGGCAACTGGGAGCGCTGGGTTGTCACAACCGATACCCCGCAGCCGTTCCATATCAGCGGTGTCCGCTTTAAGGTGATCAACCATAACGGTCAGTCCCCGCAGCCGCAGGATTACGGCTGGAAAGATACTGTCTGGATTGACGGGCGCAGTGAATTGCTGGTGCAGATGATGCAGCCGTCGTATTCCCACTTCCCGTTCTTCTATTACAGCCAGTTCCTGGAGCAGGCTGACAGAGGGGTTACCGGGCAGCTGGAAATCGAACCTTCTTCCCAGTATTAAAATACCGGATATAAAAAAACCGCTGAATAATCAGCGGTCTTTTTATGGTTTTCTCAGCGGCTCAGCAGCCGTTTTTCCTCATCCCGCAGCCAGCGGGAGAATGTCCCTGCTACTGCGATAAACTGAATGATGCCGGTATCCGGTTCTTCGGTCTGCCCCAGCAGGAAGGTGATCGCGTGGCGCTTTTCCGGATACAGCGCAATCGCTTTTCCGGCCATCTGCGGCAGCGGCAGCGGGTAAGTGCAGGTCTCATAGTCATTCCACACCAGGGCGGTGGCACGCAGCAGACGCCGCGCGGTTTCCCGTTTTATCCGCCGGATCTCAGTCAGCGGCGGGCTTTTCTGTAACTGCATCAGGTTGGTACGGACGAGTACCGGAAAATCACCGTTAATGCCGTGTATAATCTCACGGTTCAGTGTCACGACAGGCAGTTTCAGTGTCAGGTCATCACCCCAGACCGGCAGGCAAAAGTGTGCCAGCCAGTAAGCCCAGACCGGCTGTTCTTCCGCAGAGGTCACTTCTGACAGCAGGCCGGTATCAAACCCGATTTTTGACACACTGCTGTGACGCGCGGTCAGTGCTTTGTCCAGACAACGGAGAATGGTTTTTTCCGCCGCACTGAGCGGCCGGTGCAAAACCAGGGTCAGATCCAGATCAGAGCGGCCCGGGACAGCGCGGCCTTCAGCCACACTGCCGTAAACATAGATGCTGTGCAGAATACCCGGCAGTGCAGTACACAGGGACTGTACTGCATCCTGTATCACATTCTGAAATTCCGGCTGAAAAGTGTATTTATCTGTTTTCATTATCATAATCATCAGCTCATTGCGACCCGGACGCCAAAGCCAATCAGGACGACGCCAAGGACCTTATCGATATATTTCTGAATTTTCGCCAATCCGTGGCGTACCGGAGCACTCTGAATCAGCAGTACCAGCGATGGCCAGTAAACCACCGCCAGTCCCATCACAATAGCAGCATACCAGAGTTTTTCACCAAATCCGGAATTGATATCCAGTACCTGGGTAAAAATAGCAAGGAAAAAGAGTGTGGCTTTCGGGTTCAGCAGGTTGCAGAGGAATCCCTGCATAAAGGCTTTCTTATAAGAAATGCGCTGATGTGAGCCGTCCCCGGTATCAAGGGTATGTCCGGCACGTGCCAGCAGGCTGTTGATCCCTATCCAGATAAGGTAAGCCGCCCCGGCATATTTGAGGATCATAAACAGCCACGGTGTGGTGGTGATGATCACTGCAAGCCCGGCCACGCAGTAGGTCATGTGAATGGCGATCGCAGACAGCACGCCCAATGCGGTCATCATGGCGGCGGCACGCTGGTAACGGGCTGCGTTTTTCACAATCAGAAAGAAGTCCGGGCCCGGGGAGATCATACCGAGCGCAGCGATGGTGGTGACCATCAGAGTGGCGTCATACATGTGGTATATCCTTGCTGAAAAAGACCTGAATGCAGAGTAAAAGTATGACTCACCTTCAAGTGTGAAGACAAATAAATTATTTGTATTGATGAAACACTGAATTCAGTCGACGGCATTGAGTAGTTTACGTATAGTGACGGCAAAATTTCTCTCAGCCCTAAGGTGAAATGAATGAACATTAGCTTGATCGCTGCTTTAGCTATGGATCGGGTTATTGGCATGGAAAATGCGATGCCATGGACACTGCCGGAAGACCTGGCATGGTTTAAACGTAATACGGTGAATAAACCGGTGATCATGGGTCGTGTGACTTATGAATCTATCGGCCGCCCTCTGCCGGATCGCCTCAATATCGTGCTCAGCCGTACGCCGGGCAACGATGATCGCGTGGTCTGGGCGAAGTCTGTGGAAGAAGCACTGGCGATTGCACAGAAAGAAACAGACGGCGAGATCATGGTGATGGGCGGCGGTAAAGTCTACGGACAATTCCTGCCGCTGGCGGATCGTTTATATCTGACACACGTTGATGCGGAAGTCAGCGGGGATACTTACTTCCCTGACTATGAGCCGGATGAGTGGGACTCCACTTTTATGGAATATCATGACGCGGATGAAGCAAACTCTCACGGTTTCTGCTTTGAAATCTTAGAGCGCCGTAAGAGCTGATTAATCAGTTGATTCGTATTATTTCATAAATAATGCTGATATAAAAAAAGCAGAGCCACCGGCTCTGCTTTTTTCTTGTCTGTTACCGGTGGCCGGTCAGTCATCATCCTCATCCCGCACCGCAAAAGACTCCTGCCAGAAATAGCAGTGATCTTCCCAGCGCAGCATGGTGAGTTGTCCGCCCCAGCAGCAGCCGGTATCCAGTGCATAGATACCGCGTGGTGCTCCTTTGCCTTCCAGTGACGCCCAGTGACCAAAGGCCACACTGTAGCCTTCCGGCAGTTTTGACGGCAGGGCAAACCAGGGTTTCAGCGGCGCGGAAACCTGATCAGGTTTATCTTTGCAGACCATATCCAGCTGTCCGCCCGGGAAACAGTAACGCATCCGGGTCAGGGCATTGGTGGAAAAACGCAGACGCGGCAGGCCGGTGAGGGAAGGTGACCAGTCATTCGGCAGGTCACCATACATAGCATTAATGAACAGCGGATAGGTATCACTGCTGAGAACCGCTTCCACTTCACGGGCACACAGAATGGCGGTATCCAGATCCCACTGCGGGGTGATCCCCGCGTGTGCCATGACCAGTTTTTTCTCATGATCAACCTGCAACATCGGCTGACGGCGCAGCCAGTTGATCAGCTCATCCAGATCCGGCGCGCTGAGCAGTTTGTTCAGATGATCGCGCGGTTTGTTACGGCTGATCCCTGCGTAGATCCCCAGCAGATGCAGATCATGATTGCCGAGTACCAACCTGACGCAGTCACCCAGGCTTTTGACATAGCGGAGGACATCCAGTGAATCAGGGCCGCGGGCGACCAGATCGCCGGTCAGCCACAGGGTATCAGCCAGCGGATCAAAATCAGCCTGAGCCAGTAATGCGCGAAGTTCATGGTAACAGCCATGAACATCGCCGATAAGATAGGTTGCCATAGAAAATCAGTGAATAAAGGTTGGTATTGCGAGCCGGAAAACAGGGATCTCACTGATGAAATCCGCACCCTCGTGATCCACCATAGTGTAATAACCTTCCATGGTGCCCAGCGGTGTTTCCAGAACTGTGCCGCTGGTATAACGATACTCTTCACCGGGCCGGATCACCGGTTGTTCACCGATGACACCTTCCCCCTGAACTTCTGTCTGGCGGCCTTCACTGTTAGTGATACGCCAGTAGCGGCTGATAAGCTGCACAGGATCACGACCCAGGTTACGGATAGAAACGGTATACGCGAAAACATAGCGTTCCGCATCCGGTTCAGACTGACTTTCGATATAAACACTCTGAACCTGAATACAAATTCTCGGGTCGTTATTCATGATGAATCCCCTATGAGGCGGGATGTTCCGCCAGGTAATTGGCCATCAGACAGTATTGCGCAACACTGATATTTTCTGCACGGGTGGCCGGATCAATACCCAGCTCAGTCAGGGTTTCCGGACTGAACAGATCACCTAAGCTGTTGCGGATCGTTTTGCGGCGCTGGTTAAAGGCCTGCGTGGTCACACGGCTGAGCAGCGCGACATCTTTCAGCACATACGGATTTTCGCGGTGCGGGATCAGACGGACAACCGCTGAATCCACTTTTGGTGCCGGGCGGAATGCCGTCGGCGGCACATCCAGAACCGGAACGACCTGGCAGTAATACTGTGCCATGACACTCAGACGGCCGTATGTTTTGCTGCCCGGACCGGCAACCAGACGGTTAACCACTTCTTTTTGCAGCATAAAGTTCATGTCACTGATTGCGTTAGTGAACGTGAACAGATGGAACATCAGCGGCGTGGAGATATTGTACGGCAGGTTACCGAACACCCGCAGCGGCTGGCCGCGTTCCTGTGCCAGTGCCGTGAAATCCACGGTCATGGCATCCTGCTGAATAATGGTCAGTTTGCTTTGTAAAAACGGATGGCTGGCCAGACGAGCGGCCAGATCACGGTCAATTTCAATCACCGTCATTTTGTCCATGCGATCGGCGACCGGCTCAGTCAGTGCAGCCAGTCCCGGCCCGATTTCAACAATCGCCTGGCCGGGTTGCGGGTTAATCGACGCGACAATGCTGTCGATAATAAATTGATCGGTTAAGAAGTTCTGCCCGAAACGTTTACGGGCAAAATGCCCCTGATGGACTCGTGTATTCATTGACTGTTTTTAATCATTGTAATCGCTAAATTTAATGCGGTGATAAAGCTACCCACATCTGCTTTGCCGGTACCTGCCAGTTCCAGGGCTGTGCCGTGGTCGACAGAGGTCCGGATAAACGGCAGTCCCAGCGTGATATTCACGGCACGGCCGAATCCCTGATATTTTAGCACAGGCAGGCCCTGATCGTGATACATGGCGAGCACGGCATCCGCACGCTCCAGGTATTTCGGCTGGAACAGGGTGTCTGCCGGCAGCGGACCTTCCAGGGAAATCCCCTGCGCCCGCAGCTCATCGAGTGCCGGGATAATGGTGTCTATCTCTTCATACCCCATATGGCCGCCTTCCCCCGCATGCGGGTTCAGACCGCAGACGATGATATGTGGCTGCGCGATACCGAATTTGGTGCGCAGGTCATGATTGAGGATAGTGATCACTTCATGCAGGCAGGTGCGGTCAACGGCTGCAGGCACCTGTAAAATCGGCAGATGCGTGGTCGCCAGCGCCACCCGCATTTCTTCGGTGGCCAGCATCATCACCACACGTTTGCAGTGACTGCGGTCGGCAAAAAATTCTGTGTGGCCGATAAACGGGATCCCGGCATCGTTAATGATGCCTTTGTGCACCGGACCTGTAATCAAAGCACCAAATTCACCCTGTAAACAGCCGTCACAGGCACGAGCCAGTGTTTCGGTCACATAAGCGGCATTTGCCACGTTGAGCTCACCGGCGACAGCCGGCGCTTTCAGTTCAACAGGCAGAATAGTCAGTGTGCCGGCACGCTGCGGCTGACAGGCGGTATCCGGTGAATAAGGTTCAAGGGTGAGCGGCAGTGACAGGACGTGTGCGCGTTGCTGCATCAGTTGCGGGTCAGCACAGACCACCAGTTTTACCGGCCAGTCGCGCTGTGCCAGCGCGACTGTCAGGTCAGGACCAACCCCGGCAGGTTCGCCGGGGGTAATAACGACAGGTTTCAGCTTATTTGTTACTGCCATCTAAAATTTCCACGTAAGCGCCGGCGCGCTGTTCCTGCATCCAGCTCTGTAATTCTTCGCTGAATTTACGGTTAAACAGCATACGGTAAGCGCGATCTTTCTGAGCCGCTTCGGTCTTATCCACGTTGCGGGTATCTTCAAGCTGGATCAGGTGCCAGCCGAAAGAGGAGCGGACAGGCTGACTCAGTTCGCCTTTTTTCAGTTTCATCAGTGCGTCGCGGAAAGCCGGGTCGTAGATATCAGGCATTGACCAGCCTAACTCACCACCACGCAGGGCAGAGCCCGGATCTTCTGAGAATTGTTTTGCCGCAGCATCAAAGGAGGTTTTACCGCTTTTCACATCAGCGGCAATCTGCTGCAGTTTGCTGCGGGCCTGGTCATCGGTCATCACCGGTGACGGTTTGATCAGAATGTGACGGGCTTTCACTTCAGTCACAGAAATCGGCTGGCTGTTTCCGCGGACTTCATTCACGCGCAGAATATGGAAGCCGACACCGGAACGCACCGGCCCGACAATCTCACCGCTTTTGGCTGTCTGAAGGCGCTCGGCAAACAGACCCGGCAGCTCCTGTAAACGGCTCCAGCCCATATTACCGCCTTTCAGCGCCTGCGGATCCGCAGAATAGGTGATCGCCAGTTTACCGAAATCGGCACCATGCTGAAGTTCATTCATAATGGTGGTGACTTTTTCTTTTGCTGCATTCATCTGCTCTTCTGTCGGGTTTTCCGGCAGCGGGATCAGGATGTGGCTGATGTTCAGTTCAGTATCCGCAGCGTTTTGCGTGCTGATAAGGTTTGCCAGAGAATCAACTTCCTGCGGCAGGATCACCACACGGCGGCGGACTTCGTTGTTACGGACTTCCGCCATCATCATTTCTTTGCGGATATCGCTGCGGTATTTGTCATAGCTCATGCCGTCGCGTTTCAGACGATCTTTCATCTGGGCAAGGGTCATGTTGTTCTGACGGGCGATATCTTCGATAGCGCCGTCAACCGCCTGGTCAGGGATAGAGATCTGCATCTGTCCGGCCATCTGCATCACGATATTGTCCATGATAAGACGTTCAAGAATCTGCTGACGTAATGTTGCCTGATCCGGAATCTGCTGACCGGCATTGCGGGCATTCATGGTGACAGTCTGAAGCATATTATTGACATCACTCTCCAGAACCACACCGTTATTCACGACTGCCGCAACTTTATCAAGCTGCTGCGGTGCTGCGAATGAGGTTGTGCTTGCCGTGAACATCAGGCCGAGAATGAGTGTTCTCCAGTTTTTCATAAGTATCCCATCATGTTTCGTATCGCCGTACCGCCGGTACGGCATGTGAAAATTGTGTCAGCTCAGGCGGTTAAAATGCCGGAACATACGGCAGAATACCGCGCTCAAGCATTTTCTGGCTGCCCAGACTGTAATTGCTGCTCATACCGCGTAATTCGATATTAAACGTGATTTTATTGTCGTACTCACTGGCGTCATTTTTCCAGTCGATAATCTTACGCTCGTAACCGACGTTTGCCGCCCAGCAGCAGGTATTGTATTGCAGACCGACTAACTGGCTGGCCGGCTGGCTCTCTTTGGTGTCATAGTAATACTGACCGACAAAGGCCCACTGCTCCGCAATTGGCCAGCTGGCCACAATACCGACCTGAGAGATGCCTTGCTGGTTCCGCGGTGAAACGTATTTTTCGCCATACCGGGTATGCTGACGCATCGCCTGAATATAGTCCCGGTCCACATAGCGGTAATTCAGCTGAATCAGACGCTCGGCATCCTGACGGTATTCCAGAGTGGCGTTGGACATGGAGACACTGCCCAGACGGCGGTCATACTGAATACCGCCTTTCAGGCCCCAGTTGTCGTTATAACGCCACATGGAATCACCTGCCCAGACCATCGAACCGGTTTCATCTTTTTCATCCACGACAGTATTTTGAGAGTCACCGGTACGCGGACGTTCAAAGTAGTAGATTTGACCCACAGAAACATTAAATCGTTCAACTAATTCATCATCATAAATCCGGCTGGTTACCCCGGTGGTGACCTGGTTGGCGGATGCAATGCGATCCAGACCACTGTACATGCGGTCACGGAACAGACCGTTGTAGCTGGACTGCATCAGTGTGGAGTCAAAGTTATTGATATTGTCCTGGTTTTTATACGGGACATACAGGTATTGTGCGCGCGGCTCTAATGTCTGGGTGAAGCTGTCATTAAAGAACATCGGCCGCTCGAAGATCATCTTCGCATCAGCTTTAAACTGCGGCAGCACCCGGGTAACATTTTTTTCAAGTTCGGAGTTCTTTAGTACTTCAGGAATATCCTGATCATAATGGGTTGCCATCAGTTTCGCTTCAGTATTGAAGCTGGCCCAGCCGTTAGACAGCGGCATGCTGAGTGTCGGTTCCGCATGAATACGGACGGCATCCGGATTATTTTTACCTACGCTGGTAAAGCGGGAGACCTGACCGTAGGCCCGAAAATCAAATACCCCGAGGTCATTTTTATAATAATTGAGATCCAACTGCGGCTCAGCACGGTAGGATGTTGCATTATCATTGTTGGTCAGGATCTGGAACTGTTTGGCGGTTACGGTGGCATTCCAGTTCGATTTTCGGATACCCACAGCCAGTTTTTGTGTGGCGTAGCCGTCAGTGGAGTTACCGTAAGCGGAAGTGAAATCGGTAAAATAGCGCGAGTCACTGACTTTGGTGTAGTCAGAGGAGAACCACCAGTCCTGGGCAAATGACCCGCTGTGACCCCAGTAGAATAACCAGCGGTCATTGGAATCACGTTTCGCCCACTCTGCATCACCGGCAGCTTCTTTGTCTTTCTTATACTGCGAGTCATCCAGCAGGAAATCAAAGGCCAGTGTGCCTGTACCGAACTGTGTCAGGTAACGGAATTCATTATCCATTTTCAGGCCGCGTTTACTGAAATAGTGCGGCGTGATAGTGGCATCGTAATTCGGGGCGATATTCCAGTAATACGGCAGGGTAAATTCCAGGCCGGATGATTTGGAATAGCTGCCGTTCGGGATCAGAAAACCGGAGCGGCGTTTATCACCGATCGGTAACTGGAGGTACGGGCTGTAGAAGATCGGGACATTGGCGACACGGAAACGGGCGTTCCAGATTTCCGCAACCTGCTCTTCCTGGTCAATAATGACCTCAGAGCCTTTGACGCTCCAGCTGTCATTGCCCGGCAGGCAGGAGGTAAAGACCCCGTTTTCGAGGATGGTATAACGGTTTTCGCCGCGAAGCTTCATTTTGTCGGCATCACCGCGGCCCTGACGGCCGACCATCTGGTAATCGCCTTTCTCAACATCAGCATCATTGTTATTGAGATTCAGCCACGCTTTCGGCCCTTTCAGACGGATTTGCGGATCAGAATAGCGGACATCACCAGTCGCTGTCGCAATACGGACAGGGTTAGTTTCTTCACCGCTCTGGGTAACTTCGACTTCATCCGCTTTCAGATTCTGGTTACCTGAGCGGATATCAACGCCACCATCATATTTTACCGCGTGCGGATATTCGCCTGACACACCTTGTGCAGTGATATTGACCGGAAAATCGCCGGGTTTACCGTCAACAACCGGTTCGTCATACACCGGAACACCCAGCATACATTGCTCGGCAAGTGTGGCGGCTTGTGCAGCCTGACTGTATAACGCTGCCCAGATAATGGTGGCCAGCAGGGTTGGATAACTCTTCTTCATAAGTATGTCTGCAATTCCGTCCTCGGTAGCACATTGCCCGAACGCCAAAAGCCTAATTTACACGAAAAAAGAGCGCGCGTGAAACAGGTTCACGTATCCAAATGGCGTTAGGCATCGTACAGAATGGGTAGTATGATAATGCAAAATTGCGCCAAGGGCATTGTTGAATTGAGGAGTATATGCACTATTTGGGAAAAATCATCGGAATTTTATTAGGCATGGCGTCAGGGGCCGGTTTTTGGGGTATTTTTCTCGGCTTTCTTATTGGTCATGCGATTGATAAAGTCCGCAGTCAGCAATTGGGTGGCTCATTCAGCAACAATCAGTCCAGACAGGCACTCTTTTTCAGTACAACCTTTCAGATTCTGGGGCATCTGACCAAATCAAAAGGCCGGGTAACGGAGTCAGACATTTATCTGGCCACCGCCCTGATGGATCGCATGCAGTTGCACGGCAGTGCACGGACTCAGGCTCAGAATGCTTTCCGTGAAGGTAAAGCGGCCGGTTTCCCGCTGCGCGATGCACTGCGCCAGTTACGCCGCGCCTGTTACGGGCGGGCGGATTTACTGCGCATGTTTCTGGAAATCCAGATCCAGGCGGCGTTTGGTGACGGGGAGCTGCATCCGAATGAACGCCAGGTACTCCTGGTGATCGCCGAAGAGTTGGGGATCCCGCGTCATCAGTTTGAAAATGTACTGGCAATGATGCAGGCGCAGATGCACGGCGGGGCACAGAGCGGTAATTGGCAGCAGCAGTCTCAGCAGGGTTATTACCGCGATCAGACCGCAGACCTTGCCGCCGCTTACCGGGTGCTGGGCGTGAAAGAAAGCGACGACAGTACTGTCATCAAACGCGCCTACCGCAAGCTGATGAGTGAACATCACCCGGATAAACTGGTGGCGAAGGGATTACCACCGGAAATGATGGAGCTGGCGAAAGAGAAAGCGCAATCTATCCAGGCAGCATATGATCTCATTAAAAAAGAGAAAGGCTTTAAATAATCCCGTTTAATACCGTTTTAAAGGTGTAAAACATGTTGCCGGGAAAGTGCAGGGCGGATCATATTCTTTTCATATAATTGCTATAAAATATAAATGCAGTTGAAAAATTACGTAAATATTTTATTAAATATGTTAAGGATATGATCCATGGCCAATACCCGTGTTCTTATCGGAGTAGCGGGATTAGCACTTTGCCTGATTCTTGCCTCAATGAATTCGGTGACCGTGTTAATCCACTAAAAATCTGATTTACAAGTAAAATGCATCGGCTTGCCGTTTGCCGGATGTGTGACAGACAGCGCCTCTGCATGAAGCTGCAGCCGGGGCGCTGCGGCTCTTGCTTCATCGTGTGCATAAAAACGGTCCCCCAGAATCGGGTGTCCCAGTGCCAGCATATGCACCCGCAACTGATGCGAACGCCCGGTAACCGGAAACAGTCTTACCCGCGTGGCATTTTCCTCATATTCCAGCACTTCATAACCTGTCTGAGCCGGTTTGCCGGTTTCAAAACACACTTTCTGTTTCGGCCGGTTCGGCCAGTCACAAATCAGCGGTAAATTCACCATGCCGGTTTCCGGCTCCAGATGTCCCCAGATACGGGCAACATAGGTTTTTTTCGGTTCCCGTTCGCGGAACTGCCGTTTAAGCTCCCGCTCGGCGGCTTTGGTCAGCGCAACCACAATAATACCGCTGGTTGCCATATCCAGACGATGAACAGATTCTGCGGCAGGATAATCACGCTGAATGCGTGTCATCACACTGTCTTTATGTTCGGGCGCACGGCCGGGTACGGAAAGCAGTCCGCTTGGTTTATTCACCACAATGATACTTTCATCCTGCCAGAGGATGTGCAGCCAGGGATCGGCAGGCGGGTTATAGGGTTCCATTAGCATGGGATCACCAAATCAGAGACCCGGCAGACATTCTCTGCCGGGATACAGGTTACTGATGCGAAACGACAATCAGCCGGATAGCATCCAGGCGCCAGTTGGCATCATCCAGATGTGACAGGATTTGCTGACGTTCTTCTTCAATGGCATCAAGCTCGTCATCACGGATGTTCGGGTTAACCGATTTCAGTGCCAGCAGGCGGTCGTGTTCCAGAGTAAGGTGCTGATCAGCCATTGCTTTCGCTGCGGTAATCAGCTCACGGGCCTGACCGGCAACAACGTCTTCGGACAGACGCAGCACCTGATGCACCTCATTTTGCACCGCATTGACAAACTTACTGCCGGTATGGCGGTTTACGGCATTCAACTGGCGGTTAAAGCTTTCAAACTCCACCTGAGATGCCAGATTATTGCCTTTCACATCCATCAGCAGACGCACCGGTGTCGGCGGCAGGAAGCGGGTCAGCTGCAGATTCTTCGGAGCCTGTGCTTCCACCACATAAATCAGCTCTGTCAGCAGTGTGCCGACCGGCAGGGCTTTGTTTTTCAGCACGGAGACCGCACAGCTGCCGGTATCACCGGACAGGACCAGATCCAGACCGTTGCGGATAATCGGGTGTTCCCAACTGATAAACTGTGTGTCTTCGCGGGACAATGCCTGTTCACGCTTAAAGGTGATGGTGCAGCCGTCTTCCGGCAGACCCGGAAAGTCCGGCACCAGCATATGATCAGACGGAGTCAGGGCAATCATGTTATCGCTGCGGTCATCCTGATTGATGCCGACAATATCAAACAGATTCAGGGCAAAGGTGACCAGTTCGGTATCTTCATCCTGATCCGCAATTTCAGCGGCCAGCTCATTACCGGCTTCGCCGCCGTTGGAATGCATTTCCAGAAGGCGGTCACGGCCCTGTTCCAGCTGTTGTTTCAGGACATCATGAGTCTTCCGGCATTCCGCGATAAATTCATCAAAACCACTGAGATCCGCCGGGTTTGCCATCAGGTTAATCAGTCTGTCGTAATAGCGGTCATAGATGGTGCGGCCGGTCGGACAGGTATATTCAAAGGCTTCCAGACCTTCGTGGAACCAGCGCAGCAGCACGGCCTGTGCGGTATTTTCCAGATACGGAATACTGATCTGAATATCGCGTTTCTGACCGATACGGTCGAGGCGCCCGATACGCTGCTCCAGCAGATCCGGGTTAAACGGCAGATCGAACATCACCAGCTGATTGGCAAACTGGAAGTTACGCCCTTCAGAACCGATTTCAGAGCAGAGCAGCACCTGTGCGCCTTCCTCTTCGGAGGCAAAGTAGGCCGCCGCCCGGTCGCGTTCCAGCAGGGACATATTTTCATGGAAAACCGCAGCGTGGATGCCTTCGCGCTCGCGCAGAACCTGCTCCAGCTGCAGAGCAGTTGCGGCCTGAGCGCAGATTACCAGCACTTTTTCGTTGCGGTTTGCCAGCAGGAAGCCGAGAAGCCATTCAACACGCGGGTCGAAGTTCCACCAGGTGGCGTTTTCGCCTTCAAATTCCTGATAAATCTGCTCCGGATAGAGCATTTCACGGGCTTTGATTTCAGTGGTTTTTTTGCTGCCCATGATCCCGGCGACTTTAATCGCGGTCTGATACTGTGCCGGCAGCGGCATTTTAATGGCTTTCAGTTCGCGGCGCGGGAAGCCTTTCACACCGTTGCGGGTGTTGCGGAACAGCAGGCGGCTGGTGCCGTGTCTGTCCATCAGCATGCTGATAAGCTCGCGACGGGCATTTTCGCCGTCTTCACTGTCGGTATTGGCGGCTTTCAGCAGCGGCTCAATATCCTGTTCGGCGATCAGGTCATGAATGGCATTTTGCTGATCTTTGGTCAGCGGTGCGCGGTCGAGCAGCAGAGTGACCGCATCGGCAACCGGCTGATATTTCTGTTGTTCGGCAACAAAGGTTTCGAAATCATGGAAACGGTTCGGGTCCAGCAGGCGCAGACGCGCAAAGTGGCTCTCCATACCCAGCTGTTCCGGAGTAGCGGTCAGCAGGAGTACAGACGGAATGCTTTCTGCCAGGGTTTCAATCACCTGATACTCACGGCTTGGCGCTTCTTCGCTCCAGACCAGATGGTGTGCTTCATCCACCACCAGCATATCCCAGCCGGCTTCCGCCAGGTGTTCAAAACGCGGCTTGCTCTTGCGGACAAAATCCAGCGAGCACAAGACCAGCTGTTCGGTCTCAAACGGGTTGTCACTCTCGTGCTGTGCTTCGGTGTAGCGGCTGTCATCGAACAGAGAAAACCGCAGATTGAAACGGCGCAGCATTTCCACCAGCCATTGGTACTGAAGGCTTTCCGGCACGATAATCAGCACACGCTCGGCGCGTCCGGCCATTAACTGCTGGTGGATAATCATCCCGGCTTCAATGGTTTTACCCAGGCCCACTTCGTCCGCCAGCAGAACACGCGGCGCGTGGCGTTTACCGACTTCATTGGCGATAAACAGCTGATGCGGGATCAGGCTGGCGCGGATGCCGCGCAGGCCGCTGGTGGCGCGGCGGTACTCTTCACTCAGGAATTTGCGGGCACGGTAGCGCAGCGCAAAGCGATCCATACGGTCAATCTGCCCGGCAAACAGGCGATCCTGAGGCTTATTAAATGTCAGTTTACTGTCGAGAAACACTTCGCGCAGGCGGACATTGTCCTCACCGGTATCGGTACGCTGCCCGGTATAGGTTAATAATCCGTCGCTCTCTTCAACGGCGGTCACACTGAGCTGCCAGCCTTCGTGACTGGTAACGGTATCCCCTTCGTTGAACATCACACGGGTGATAGGGGCATCGGCTGCGGCATAGAGACGGTTTTCACCGGTGGCAGGGAAAAGAAGGGTGATCATCCGGGCGTCGACAGATACAACTGTACCTAATCCCAGCTCGCTTTCAGTATCGCTTATCCAGCGTTGACCAAGAGTAAACGGCATATTTTTGGCTCGATTCTGTTATTCAGGGCTAATTAGAAAAATGCTGTGGACATCATTACCGGTGATACAAAAACGGTATTGTATTCACCGGGAAAAAACACCGCCAGTCAGAACAGCAGCGTCAGCTGCATCACTCTGCTCCGGTGTTAAAAGCAGTAAAGGGGCGCTATGTTAATCCATAAGATCCGCATCGTCACCTGTAAAATGGCAAAATTAAAATGGCATCAACAATTGCCCGGTTAACAAGGTGGTGAAGTCATCCTCCAGGAAAGGCAGAATGGCGTCGGCTATCGGCATCAGTTGCTTATTAATGTAATGCTCATAGTCCGGCGGTGCCGTCAGAATTTCCAGCGGCTGCGGCCCGGAACGGGTAATGATATAGCTTATCCCCGCACCGCGCTGGTACTGCGGCGGACGATTCATGCGGACATTATACTCATCCGCCATTCTGGCCGCTTTGACATGAGGCGGCACATTACGCTGATAATCCGCCAGCGGACGGCGCAGGCGCTTGCGATACACCAGCCGGTCATCGTAGCAGCCTGCGAGTGTGTCGCGGACATAATCACGGATAAACTGCTGATACGGCATTTTATCGAAAATCAGCCGGTACAGAGTTTGCTGGAAATGCTGTGCCAGCGGTGTCCAGTCACTGCGGACCGTCTCCAGCCCGCGAAAGACCATGTTATCCCCGGAAAGCCCCGCATACCGTTTCTTGCTGCCGAGGTCAGTTCCGCGAATTGTCGGCATCAGAAAACGCCGGTAGTGGGTTTCATACTCAATTTCCAGGGCAGAGGTCAGCCCGTATTCATCCTTTAAATGTGTCTGCCACCACTGATTGATCTCTTCCACCAGCCAGCGTCCGATACGTTCCGCACCGGCTTCACTGTGCGCATTTTTCAGCCAGACAAAGGTGGAATCGGTGTCGCCGTAAATGACCTGATAACCCAGAGACTCAATAATAGTGCGGGTTTTGCGCATGATGTCATGTCCGCGCATGGTGACGGAGGAGGTCAGGCGCGGATCATAAAAACGGCATCCGGCGGCACCCAGAACACCACAAAACGCATTCATAATAATTTTCAGTGCCTGCGACAGCGGCTTATCCCCTGCCAGTTTTGCCATGTCCCGCTCATGCCAGATTCGGTTGACGATATCCGGCAGGCAGTTGGTTTCCCTGGAAAAATACGCCCCCTTAAACCCGGGAACCGCCTGTTCCGGTGCGGCAAGACCTTCGACCATGCCAATCGGGTCGATGAGAAAAGTGCGGATAATAGAGGGATACAGGCTTTTAAAATCCAGCACCACCACCGAGTCATATAATCCCGGGGCAGATTCCATCACAAAGCCGCCCGGTATCGGCTCACCGGGTTTTTCGCCGGGATCCGGTGCGACATAGCCTTTACGGTGCATCGGCGGCAGATAAAGATGGGTGAAGGCGGCGACAGAGCCCCCCATGCGATCCGGTGCCAGGCCGGTTACGGCAGCCCGCGCTAGTAAAAATTCTGTCAGATGGGTGTGCTCAAAAATCTGGGTGACCAGACGGCAGTCCTGAAGGTTATACCGTGCCAGCGCCGGTTTATCCTCAGGGAAACGGCGGTTGATTTCATCCATGCGGTCATACGGGGAATCACTGTCTTTGCCCTCGCCGAGTAATGCCTGAGACACCGCCTCCAGACTGAAAGACGGGAACTGCCAGGTCGCGGCTTTCAGGGCATCGATACCGTCAATAATCAGCCGCCCCGGGGCACCGGCAAAAAATTGTCCGGGCTTGAAGCCATGCTCCCGCCAGGAGAGCGGGGCATTATTGCGGCCGAAAATCAGCGGGATCTGATACTTTTCCGCATGGCGCTGCAGAATGCGCAGATCAAACTGGATCAGGCTCCAGCCGATTATCATGTCCGGATCATGCTCCGCCAGCCACTGGTTCAGCCGGTGAAGCAGATCCGGGCGGCGCGGGACATATTCCAGTGTGAAATCGGGATTGGTCAGCGGTGTGCCGTTCTCTGGGCCGAGCATAAAAACAGTATCAGCACCGCAACCGGAGAGCCCGATGGAGTAAAGATCACCGAACTCCGTGGTTTCGATATCCAGAGAAACGATTTTCAGCGCCGGGCGGTAATCCGGATGCGGTTTCATCAGCACATGACCATCCGGCTGTGGCTGCACCCAGACAGCGGCGGTGATAAAACGCTCCATCAGATAGCGCTCGCAGGGGCGGATATCCGCTTCATAAAGGTGCAGATGCTGTTCGCCGAGCTGTTTTTCCAGTTGCTGTAACTGGCGGTACTGGCGGCAGTAAACGGCACTGACATCATCCTGATGAAAATCCTTTAGCGGACGTGCTGTCAGTGTGGCGCCGGGAATGTTGTTAATGAAGGGACGGCTTTCCGCCAGCTCCCGGTGCGGGACAAAGCCGACAGCCTGCTGCAGCGGAACAGAAACATGCCGTGGCCCGTTATCTGTCGCCAGCCAGTAACGGACCTCAATACCGCGCGGGGTATCAGACCAGTGACGGGTCAGAATAAAACCGGCTTCCGCCGGTGCTGCCACCTGACGGGAGGGAAAACTGTTGTGCCCTGCCATCATTTTGTCCGTTCTGCTGATGAAAAAATAACTATAGCAGAGTGGTGTGGATATATACAGTATTTAAGGTGCGGTTTACGGACGGATACCGAGGATCTGAGCCTGGGGAACCTCACCGCTGACCAGGGCGGCGGTACTGCCGTCAAAGGCAATGGTACCGTTATCCACCACCATCGCGCGGGGCGCGATTCTGGCCGCGTCATCTGTATTGTGGGAGACCATCATCAGTGTCAGCTGCCGTGAATCACAGATGGTTTCCAGCAGTGCCAGCATTTCATTGCGCAGTGCCGGATCCAGTGCGGAGAAAGGTTCATCCAGCAGCAAAACCGGCTGGGAACGCACCAGGCACCGTGCCAGTGCCACCCGCTGGCGCTGACCGCCGGAAAGCTGTGATGGCAGCCGTTTCAGCAGTGGTGTCAGCGAAACCTGTTCAGCGATTTGTGCCAGCTGTACTTTTTGCTCCGCATTCAGTTTCATACCGGGATGAAAACCGAGGGCGATATTCTGCTCCGCCGTCAGGTGAGCAAACAGGTTATTTTCCTGAAACAGCATGGACACGGGGCGTGAAGCGGGTGGGGTGCGGGTGTGATCTTCATTATTCAGCAGAATAGTACCGCTTTCGGCAAACTGAAACCCGGCAATCAGTGACAGCAGGGTACTTTTACCTGCTCCGCTCGGGCCGAGAATGGCAATTTTTTCTCCGGCGGCAACAGAAAAATGAAAATTCATGGTCTGTTGCTGATAGCGGTAAAGAATATGATCAAAATTAATCATGGGCGTTTCCCCGGCAGACGTTCCAGAACGGTAAACAGCCCGAAACAGAGTAAAAACAAGATCAGTGCAGTGACCGCGGCATCCGCATTGCGGTAAGCGCCGATCTGCTGATAAAGATAGAACGGCAGTGTGCGGAAATCTTCATTGCCGAACAGCGCGATCACGCCAAAATCCCCGACCGACAGCACACTGGCAAATGCCACCGCCTGTGCCAGCGGGTTACGGAGAGCCTTCAGTTCAATCAGTTTCAGCCGGTTGAAGCCGCTGATATTCAGCGAGAGACAGAGCGGGTTATAGCGTTCAGCCAGGTCACGCATCGGGTTATCCAGCACTTTCAGTGCATACGGAATCGCCATCAGCGCGTTGGTCAGGATCACCAGCCCGTATGGAATTGCTCCCAAATCAGTGGTGCCGGTCGTGCTGTTGAGCAGCAGGAAAAACCCGGTAGCCAGTACAATTCCCGGCATGGCGAGGATCACCAGCCCGGAAAGCTCCATGGCCTGTCCTGCTCTGACCGCCTGCCGCAGCCGCAGTTCACGGCTGCTCCATAACAGCATCATGGTCAGCAGCACACAGATAAAACCGGAAGCCAGCGCAATTCCGAGCGAGGTGAAAAAAGCTCGCCACAGTGCCGGTTGCTGCAGGACCGGCAGTAATCCCGGATTCAGACCGTCCGCGATGATGGCAAAAAACGGCGGCAGCAGAAACAGCAGGGCACAGAGGATGATCAGGCCGTCAGCCAGTCTGCGCGGCAGCGTGTCCTGCGGGTTGCGCCATTGCAGTGACTGGGTAAAGCCGACAGAAAAATGACCGGACAAATGCTGGCTGACGAGCACCAGCCCGATGCAGCACACCAGCTGGATCAGCGCCAGCAGGGCAGCGCGGCCAATATCAAAGTCATAATTCAGTGCCTGATAAATCGCCAGTTCAATGGTAGTTGCCGCCGGGCCGCCACCGAGTGCCAGCACCGTGGCAAAACTGGCAAAGCAGAGCATAAAAATCAGTGCGGCGGTCGGCAGCAACTGACGGCGCAGATAAGGCCACTCCACAATCCGGAAATGCTGCCATTCATTCATATTAAGCTGAGCGGCGAGCTGTCTCTGCTCCGTGGCAATATTATCGAGCTGCTGATACAGCATCCGGGTGGCAAGCGGCATATTGAAGAAGATGTGCGCCAGCAGAATGCCCTGTAATCCGTACGGGGAGAAGGTATAGTCCAGATCCAGAAAACCGGAAATATGTGCCAGCCAGCCGTTACGTCCGTAAACTGACAGAATACCGAATACGGCTACCAGCACGGGCAGTACCAGCGTCATCGCGCATAACCGCAGAAAGACCGTCCGTCCCGGGAAACGGCGGCGCCAGAGTGCCCGGGCCAGGAAAACAGCCGGGATAACGGAAAAGAGTGCGGATAAGAAAGCCTGCCAGAAGGTAAAGCGGACGACATGCCACAGGTAGCTGTCATCCCATATCTGCTGCCAGTCTGTATCCGGTGTGTTAAACCACAGCGCCCCGAAGGCACTGACAGCAACGACCAGAAGAAGACCGGACGCGAGTGTGCCCGGTATCAGGTACGCGGCAATTAACGGCTGACTGCGTTTTGCCATATCCGTATCCACTGATTGCGCTCTTTCGCCACTTCTTTTGCATCAAATTCCAGCGTTTTCGCCGGTTTCGGCATTTTGTCGTAAACCGGCGGCAGCGGCATATCAATCACAGGATACATCCAGTTGGTGGTCGGCAGCGTTTTCTGGAAATCCGGTGTCAGCATAAACTGCATGAACTGTTCCGCCAGTGCCGGGTGTTTTGAGGAGGCCAGTACACCTGCCATTTCCACCTGAAGATAATGTCCTTCCTCAAACAGTGCTGCGGCATAGTTATCTTTGTTATCTGCCAGCATGTGGTAACCAGGCGAAGAGGTATAACTCAGTACCAGGTCAGCTTCACCTTTCAGGAACAGGCCGTAAGATTCACTCCAGCCTTTGGTGACCGTCAGGGTCTTGTTCGCCATTTTGGCCCACTGTGCCGCCACATCATCCCCGTAGAGTTTTTCCATCCACAGCAGTAATCCCAGTCCCGGTGTGCTGGTGCGCGGATCCTGATAAATAATGGTCAGCTTCTGATCACTGTTAAGCAGTTCTTTCATGCTTTTCGGCGGGTTCGGCAGGGTGTCTTTGTTGTAGATAAAAGCAAACCAGCCATAGTCATAAGGAATAAAGGTTTTGCTTTCCCATTTGACCGGCAGCACCAGTTTTGACTGATCAACATTGCTTTCTTTAAACAGTCCGGTATCCAGAGCCGCCTGCATCAGGTTGTTATCCAGACCTAAGATGATATCGGCCTGTGATTTTTTACCTTCCATCCGCAGACGGTTCAGCAGCGTCACGCCGTCACTCAGACCGACGAGTTTCAGTTCGCAGTTGCATTGCGCTTCAAAGTTTTTCTTAATTTCCGGCCCCGGTCCCCACTCAGCAACAAATGAGTCATAGGTATAGACAGTCAGAACCGGCTTGCTGTTATCCGCAGCCGCCTGGAAAGAGAACAGAGCAGCAAGGCCGCCTGCGATGATATTTCTGGTCAGTTTCTGTAACACTTTGCGCTCCTGTAAGGGAAGGATTAGCAAAGGATCTGAGTGCAGCATGATGGCGACAGGCTGTGCTGTCAGCAGTGGCGGCTCAAATCCCTACGCCGGTATTAACCGGATCAGGTTCCTCGGGTGTTATCTCAGCAACACCGGCCGGAAAGCCGGAGCTGCACCCCGTTGAGAGAGGAATAGTGTAGTGTTTTTCTCAGGAATTTGCCACTGTCCGGAACCGTTAACGTGGCGTGTTGTTTTTCTTCTGTCAGAGCCGGAAATGCGGCGGGCTGAAGGATTTTGAGTGCAGAGGTTTACCCCATGATGGGAGTGTGAAACAATTGGCTATCTTTCAGTTTTTTTCTGAGGTAGTCGAGTGATTGATGATGATGGCTACCGCCCGAATGTCGGGATTGTAATTTGTAATAAGGAAGGCCAGGTTTTATGGGCCCGCCGCTACGGACAGCACTCGTGGCAGTTTCCTCAGGGAGGTATCAATCCCGGCGAATCACCGGAACAGGCCATGTACCGTGAATTGTATGAGGAAGTTGGTTTAACGCGTAAAGATGTGCGTATCCTGGCGGTCACCCGCAACTGGCTGCGCTACAAATTACCCAAACGTTTGGTGCGTTGGGATACCAAACCGGTTTGTATCGGTCAGAAGCAGCGCTGGTTTTTACTTCAGCTGCTCTGCGAGGACAAAGAGGTCAATGTGACCCGCAGCAAGTCGCCGGAATTTGACGGCTGGCGCTGGGTCACCTATTGGTATCCTGTTCGTCAGGTGGTCTCTTTCAAACGTGATGTATACCGCCGCGTAATGAAAGAGTTTTCTTCCGTTGTGATGCCTGCCAACAGCGAAGCGACGGCTGTGCGGGCACCGTTTCCCTACCGTCGCCGGCGCCAGAATTAGGGGGAACGGATGCTGACGCGTTTACGTGAAGTGATTGAAAAAGTGGCTGCCGCCGCCGATCTCGCGGAAGCGCTGGAGCTTCTGGTTAAAGAAACCTGTCAGGCGATGGGAACGGATGTCTGTTCCATCTACCTGGCAGATAATCAGCATCACTGTTTTTATCTGATGGCAACGCAGGGGCTGAAAAAGCCCCGCGGCCGTGCCGTCAGCCTTGCTTTCGGCGAAGGTGTGGTCGGTCATGTCGGCCGCCGCGCTGAGCTTATCAATATCGCGGATGTCCGCGAACATCCCGGTTTTAAATATCTCCCTCAGGTTAAAGAAGACAACCTGCGTGCATTTCTCGGTGCGCCGGTGGTTTACCGCCGTCAGTTACTGGGCGTGCTGGTGGTTCAGCAGAGAGAAAAACGCCTGTTCAGTGAAACGGAAGAGTCTTTTATTGTCACTCTGGCGATGCAGCTTGCCGTGCTGCTGGCTCAGGCTCAGACCAAAGGGTTGTTCGGGCAGTTCCGCCAGACCCGGATCCAGGCAATTCCGGTTTCTTCCGGGATTGTGATGGCCTATGGCTGGGAAGATCGTTCACAGCCGGTGCTTGAGAATGTTTCTGAAGCCTCGGCACTGGACCGCGTGCAGGAGCGTGCCCGCCTGAATAAAGCGCTGGAGGATGCCACGGCAGAGTGCCGCCGTATCAGCAAGCGTTTTAATGCCGCCTCACAAAAAGAGAGTGCCGCTATTTTCGATCTCTACTCCCATCTGCTGAATGACCTGCAACTGAAAAAAGGGTTATACAGTATTGTGGAGCAGGGGTTTGTGGCCGAATGGGCAGTCAAAACGGTCATTGAGCAATTTGCGGGCCGGTTTGCCGGGCTTCAGGACAGCTATATGCGGGAGCGGGCCACGGATTTGCGTGCACTCGGGCAGCGGCTGTTATTCCATCTTGATGATAATTTTACCGGCAGCAATCAGTGGCCGGAACGCTTTGTGCTGGTGGCTGACGAGCTGAGTGCCAGCCTGCTGGCAGAGCTTCCGCAGGAACAGCTTGCCGGTGTGGTGGTGCGTGACGGGGCAACACATTCCCATTCCGCCATTCTGGTCAGGGCGATGGGTATTCCGGTTATCATGGGCGCGGATATTCAGCCGGAACTGTTACACAACCGCCTGCTTATCCTCGACGGCTACCGGGGCGTGGTGTATATCGAACCGGAGCCGCTGATAGCACAGGAATTCAGCCAGATTATTGAGCAGGAGCAGGCTATCAGCCAACTGGCCGAGGATGAGCTCAGCCGCTCAGCTGCACTGAAAAGCGGCGAACGGGTTTCCGTTCAGCTGAATGCCGGGCTCAGTCTGAAGTATGAGCAAAAAATCGTCAAAAGTATTGACGGGATTGGACTGTACCGTACGGAGATACCGTTTCTTGTGCATAATGGTTTTCCGTCAGAAGAAGAGCAGAAAGTCCGTTATCAGGATATGCTGCAACTCTTTGCCGGGAAACCGGTAGTATTGCGGACACTGGATATCGGTGCGGATAAGCAGCTGCCGTATATGCCTATCAGCGAGGAAAACCCGTGTCTGGGCTGGCGCGGTATCCGTGTGATGCTGGATCAGCCGGAGATTTTTCTTATCCAGTTGCGGGCCATGCTGCGGGCCAATATCGGGCTGAATAATCTGAAGATATTATTCCCGATGATTTCCGGGCTCGCGGAGGTTGAAGAGGCCATCCGCCTGCTTGATCGTGCCTGTGAGGAAGTATCGGTACTGACCGGAGAACGGGTGGAACGTCCGCCGGTAGGTGTGATGCTGGAAGTGCCGTCATTGTTGTTTATGCTGCCGGAGCTGAAACAATATATTGATTTTATTTCTGTCGGTACGAATGATTTAACCCAGTATCTGCTGGCGGTTGACCGGAATAATACACATGTTGCACCATTATATGACTCGCTCCATCCGGCGGTCCTGCGTATGCTGAATTTTGTCCGGACTGAAACCACCCGGCTGGGGATCCCGGTCTCGGTTTGCGGGGAAATGGCGGCAAATCCGTTAGGTGCAATGATACTGATTGGTTTAGGATACCGTCAGCTGAGTATGAACGGGCGGAGTATCCCGCGTATTAAGTATCTGCTGCGGCATCTGGATGCCGGAGCACTGGAGCCGCTGCTGGCATCATTGCTGGATGCACAGACAGCGGCTGAGATCCGTGAAAAAGCGGAGCTGTTTATTGAGAACAAGGGGCTGGGACAGCTTATCCGGGGTAGTGCTTAACCGGCACATCCCGGGGCATAAGGTGTTTCCGTCCTTACAGTCATATATCCCGGTCTGCGGCAGGCAGAGCTGTAACCGCAGCCGGATACAACACACAGTGTGAGGTACGATGAGTAACACTTATCTGGCATTTCCGGATTTTGATCCTGTTATTTTTTCTGTGGGGCCGGTGGCGTTACGCTGGTACGGGCTGATGTATCTTGTCGGGTTTGTGTTTGCCATGTGGCTGGCCAACCGGCGTGCAGACAAACCGGGCAGCGGCTGGAAACGCAGTGAAGTTGAAACACTGTTATATGCCGGGTTTGTGGGGGTTTTCCTGGGCGGCCGTATCGGCTATGTGCTGTTTTATAACTTCCCGCTGTTTGCAGAAAACCCGCTGTATCTGTTCAAAGTCTGGGATGGCGGTATGTCATTCCACGGCGGACTGATGGGCGTTATTATTGCTATGTGGTGGTTTGCCCGCCGCACGAAGCGTCATTTTTTACAGGTTGCTGACTTTGTGGCACCGTTGATTCCGTTTGGTCTCGGTATGGGGCGCATCGGTAACTTTATTAATGGCGAACTGTGGGGGCGTGTGACACTCGATACACCGTGGGCCATTCTGTTCCCGACGTCTTACAGTGAAGACGTGAAACTGGCTGCTGCTGATCCGTCTCTGATGCCGGTGCTTGAGCAATACGGCGTTCTGCCGCGTCACCCGTCGCAGCTGTATGAAATGCTGCTGGAAGGGATCGTCCTCTTTATTATTCTGAATGTGTTTGTCCGTAAATCCCGCCCGATGGGCAGTGTGTCAGGTCTGTTCCTGATCGGCTATGGGCTGTTCCGTATCATTGTGGAATTTTTCCGCCAGCCGGATGCCCAGCTTGGTTTATTCGGCGGGATCAGCATGGGGCAGATTTTGTCTGTGCCGATGATTATTATTGGTGTACTGATGATGGTATGGGCATACAAATGCCCGGGTAATAAAAAGCAGAGTAATACCGGAAAACAGAACGCACCGGAATAGATCAGGCTTTAGTGAGTAATAAAAAACTGCATCGTAACGGATGCAGTTTTTTTATGCGCGGCTGTTTAATGGTTTCTCAGACAGAGAACGGATATTTAATCGGGTCGTGGTGCTGATAATCTGTCACTGTGAAGTCATCGGTGGTTACCCATGTCATTAAATCATCCAGCGTTTTAATGTCAGGGTTAATATGCAGTTTCGGTGATGCAAATGGCTTACGTGCAATCTGGACATCACGCATTAATTCCAGCTGATCTTCATATAAATGAAGGTTAACCACTTTGTGATAAACCTTACCGCATTTCAGGCCGGTTATCTGAGCCATAATAGCCAGCAGGAAATAACATTGCGGCGCATTGAAAACATAACCCAGTGCATAATCACAACTGCGCTGATAACTATTTAAATATAATGTGCCATCAAGAACGGAGAAATGATGCATAAACATGCAGGGTCTCAGGCAACCCTGATTAAATTCACCGGGATTCCAGAATGAAATAATTTCACCGCGGTCATCAATTCCTTTTTTTAAATTATCATAGACTTTACGGAGTTGATCGAATGTATTTTTTCGCAGTTCATTAATCAGAGTTTTAACACCTTCTTTATCTCCGGAATCATTTAATGATAATAATAAATCATACTGTGCTTCTGTCGGGGATACTTTCAGCTGCCGTCCCTGAACACCATAAACGCGACCCATATCATCCTCACCTTTGCGGTTCGGGTTTGCCAGCCAGTCGGTATTTTCATTGGCGTTAGCGTTCCAGGTATTACAGCCGATGGCTCTGAACTGAGCGGCGCTGTCATATCCGCGTAAGTAACCCAGCATCTCTGCAATTGCGGCTTTCCAGAATGCCTTGCGGGTGGTCACCAGCGGGAACTCATTTTTGTCAACGTGGTAAGTGAAATCGGCATTAATAATTGTCAGGCATCTTTTACCTGTCCGTTTATTCTCAATCCATTTCCCTTCCTCCAGAATCCGCTTTGCAATGTCTAAATATTGTTCCACTTTCGTTTTCCTGTTGACGCAGTATATGGTTTTTATATTATAACATTATTTTCATTTTTTTAATACAAGATAATATTATTTTGATTTTTTATCAGTATTAAATCTATTAACCATATTAATAATTAAGTTAATGTTTTTGTTATTTATAAAAATCATTAGTGGTTTTTTTATTCTTTATCTGATTATTTCCGGCTCACCGGTACTGATCAAATACAGTACCGGCGGCCGGTTTTTATATCAGTTAATTTCCGTATTGTTAAAGAGCGGTGGTGTCTGTACTTTTTAGCGCCTTCATTTTGTTCACTCCACACTTTTTTCTCTGGCAGATAATTTTTTTCCGTACAACACGAAAAATGAATGTGAATTTGCAGTATTCCGCAGAATTTTTTTCCTGTTGCATCGCATTTTTTTCGGTTTTGTCTTTCCGGGAGTGGTAAATCCGTTATTTTTTCGGCAGAGAAAACGAACGGATGAATACATGCTGACAGAACGGGGGATATCGCTGATGGAAGTCATTATTGTTTTATTTATTATGGCATTACCTGTTTCATTTATTAATATTTCATGGGAAAGCCACAGAGAGCGGCGTTATCTGACAGAAACGGCTGCGTTGTTTCAGCAATATCTCAGCAGCCATAAACTGAAAGCAACCTATCTGAACGAAACACGGAAAATCGCGGTTACGTTTGGTGAGAAAAGCCGGGCCTGTCATCAGGTATCCGCAGCACGGTGTGATGATGATCCGGAAGGATTCACACCGATGGAAGGTGTCCGGATTGTTTCCGGCACGACCGGTACCGTATTGTTCTGGGGAACCCGGCATACCGCCTCTGCTGCCAGCTTTTTACTGGAAAATACGCAGGGACAGATAAAACTGATTATCTCGGCCCCGGGCCGTATACGGTTGTGCACGCCGGACACGATATCCGGAGTACCGTCATGCTGAATAAAAGGCGGGAAAAGGGTTCACTGCTATTTGAAATGCTGGCGGGAATGGCTGTCAGTGCAATTCTTCTGGTCACGGTCACCCGCTTTTTTCCGGCGCTGGGGCAGGATGTACTGAACACATACCGGCAATACAAGCTGGATACGATAATGCGGGAAACCCTTTTGCGGCTGGAAAAAGATCTCCGGCGGACGGCATTCTGCCGGGGGCACTGTCAGGGCAAACCGCTGGAAATTGCCGCCCGGCGCGGCGAGACAGACGGCAGTTGCATCATTGTTGCTTACGACCTCAATCACAATGGCCGCTGGGAGCGGAATGTCCGTAAAATCGGGGAGCATTTCGGCTACCGTCTGAATAAGCAGGCACTGGAATGGACGCGCGACGCCCGCAGCTGCCGGGATACCGGCTGGCAAAAGGTCACGGATAGCCGCTATGTGAATGTTTCCCGGTTTCTGGTCACGCCGGTAAAACTGTACGGAAAAAATGGCCTGAAACTGACCCTGACACTCACCGGACGGGACATGCCCTTAATACAGCGAACCGGAGAAAGCCTGATTGTCATGCCTAATTACCACCTGTAGATCCGGCGGGGAGAAAGCCGGTCACTCCGGAGGCAATGCCCTGTTGCTGATGATTATGCTGTTGCTGGGAATTTCACTGATGATGTTGTCTGTTTTACATCGCTTTTATCAGACAGAGTGGCGTAACGGTCAGGATGAAACGGCATTTTACCGGGCGGATGCCGGTGCGGCCTCTGCACTGGAATGGGGGCTGACACTGGCGTGGTCCCGGAAAGCACTGAACGAAACACAGTTTTACTGCCGGACAGCACCGGACCCGGCACTGAAGAGTTGTTTGCGGCGGCTGAGAGCCAACAAGCTGTTATTACAGGGCAGTATATTTTCTCCCTGGTTTGAACAAAATATCACGCATTATCAGCTGGTCAGTGCCAGGGAAGAAGGAGGCAACATGATTTTGACAGCCCTGCCGCAGGGATGGAGTGATTTTTGCCCGCCGGATTTAAAACCCGGCTGCAACCGGCATACTGAAACGGGAGAAAACAATGAATGAACGCGGAATGTCGCTACCGGAAGTGATGATTTGTGCCTTTATCTTTGCGATTCTGATTACCGGATTATTACGCTATTATCAGTTGCTGCACAGCGGAAAACAGCGGCAGTATGCGGATGTCAGCACGGTACGTCATCTGCATCAGATGATGCGTTTTACGGCTGATCCCGGAATATTACGGCAGATGATGCAGACTCATTTATCTCCCCTGCAGAAATGGGAAAGTTATCAGGAAAATGTGTCACCGGGCTGTATTTCCGTTACTATCGGGCTGGTCTCTCCGGGAGAGCGCCGGTTAACTGCCGGCAGATGGCAATGTATGTAAGGACAGGACAATGTTTACAGTTTATCACTCCAATGATCTGGACCTGCTGAAAGATCTGATATGCCATATTATTGATAATGATAAAATTAATGATCCTTTTTGTCCTGAAACCGTGCTGGTGCAAAGCCCGGGGATGTCTCAGTGGCTGCAAATCAGTCTGGCAGAAAAACTGGGTATTGCCGCGAATATAACATTTCCGCTGCCCGCCACATTTATCTGGGATATGTTTACCCGTGTCCTGCCGGACATTCCGAGGGAGAGTGCCTTCAGTAAGGGCGCAATGACCTGGAAGCTGATGTCACTGCTGCCGCAGCGCCTTGATGATCCGGATTTTGCCCCGCTGCGCCATTATCTTGATGATGACGGGGATAAACGCAAACTGCATCAGCTATCGGGACGTATTGCTGATTTATTTGACCAGTATCTTGTCTACCGGCCGGACTGGCTGACGGCGTGGGAAAATAATGAACTGATTGACGGGCTGAGCCAGAACCAGTCCTGGCAGAAATGCCTGTGGCAGGATTTGCAGACACTAACCCGCAGCCTGGGGCAGCCGGAATGGCACCGTGCCAATCTTTATCAGCGTTTTATTGATGTGCTCAATGAAGGTGATCCGGAAGTGGTTTCCAATCTGCCGCCCCGACTTTTTATCTGTGGTATCTCCGCATTACCGCCGGTCTATCTGCAGGCTCTGCGGGCGCTCGGGCAACATACCCATATCCATCTGATGTTTACCAATCCCTGCCAGTATTACTGGGGCGATTTACAGAGCCCGGCTGCACTGCGGCGTATGCTGGCGCGCAAGCCGCAAAGTTATTGGGATAAAAAAGCCGTCAGCTGGTTTAAATCGGATGAGGATGCACCTTCACTGTTCGATTTTGAGGCTGACGGGGAACAGAATACCGGTAACCCGCTGCTGGCATCGTGGGGGCGTCCCGGCCGGGATAATCTGTTTTTCCTGGAAGAAATTGAAGAAATCCATGCTATTAAAGCCTTTGTCGACCGCCCTGCAGATACACTGCTGTCTGCTGTTCAGCAGGATATTCTTAATCTGGAAGACGGCAGTGTGGTGGGAAAAAACAAAGAGGAATTTGTCACCAGTAAGCGGCGGCGGGTGATTGCGGATAATGACCGTTCCCTGACATTCCATTCCTGCCACAGTCCGCAGCGGGAAGTCGAGATTTTGCAGGACTATTTACTGAACCTGCTGGAAAATGATCCGTCACTGACTCCCCGCGACATTATTGTGATGGTGGCGGATATCGACAGTTATTCTCCTTATATTCAGGCGGTATTTGGCCAGGGGAATGAAAACCGCTATCTGCCGTTTGCTATTTCAGACCGTAAAGCCCGCCAGGCTCATCCGGTATTACAGGCAGTACTGACACTGCTGGAATTACCGCAGAGCCGTTTCACCTCAGAGCATGTACTCAGTCTGCTGGAAGTCCCGGCGGTGGCGCAGCAGTTCGGGCTGGATGAGAGCGATTTACCGCTTCTGCGCCGCTGGGTCAGCGGATCCGGTGTCCGCTGGGGGCTGGATGACCATAATATTGAATCTTTCTCACTGCCGGTTTTTGGCCAGAACACCTGGAAATTCGGGCTGGAACGCATGCTGCTGGGCTATGCCATGGCAGAGGAGGAAGGTACCTGGCGCGGGATCCTGCCGTATGACGAGGTTTCCGGTATGTCAGCGGACCGGGTCGGACAACTGGCTGCTTTTATTGATACGTTGCGGCAGTGGCAGAAAATACTGAGTGAACCGCGGACACCGGCACAATGGCGTGAAACCGGTTCTGAGCTTCTGTCTGCCTTTTTCATGACGACACCGGATACCGAACCGGTGCTCAGTATGGTGTTACAGCAGTGGCAGCAGGTACTGGATCAGGGGGTTAAAGCCTGTTATGACGGCGATGTTCCGCTTGCATTGATCCGGGATGAGCTCTCTCTGCGGCTGGATGACGAGAAAATCAGCCAGCGCTTTTTATCGGGAGCGGTAAACTTTTGCACGCTGATGCCGATGCGTTCTGTGCCGTTTAAGGTTATTTGCCTGCTGGGTATGAATGACGGTGTGTACCCGAGGACAATCCCGCCGCTGGGGTTTGATCTTATGGCGGAAAAAAGCCGCCGGGGTGACCGCAAACGCCGGGATGATGACCGCTATCTTTTCCTGGAGGCGCTGGGGTCAGCAAAAGAATATTTATATATCAGTTATATCGGCCGATCTATCCGCGATAATGAAGAGCGTAACCCGTCAGTGCTGGTCAGTGAACTGCTGGAATATGCCGGTCTCAGTTTTTGTCTGGAGAAAGACCGGTTTGCTGACCTGGATACCAGCCGGGAAGCGCTGGAAAATCATCTGATTGTCCGGCACACCAGGGTTCCGTTTGCGGCGGATAACTACCGGGAGGGCGCGGAATTTCAGAGCTTTTCGCCGCAGTGGTTACCGGCAGCATTACGGCAGGGCGAAGCGCAGGGGCCGTTTAATGTCCCGGTTCCGTCAGAAGATATAACAGAAATAACCATTGATCAGCTGCTGAGGTTTTACCGTCATCCGGTCAGGGCATTTTTTCAGCAGCGTCTGAATGTCCATTTTGATATTGAGGATGTGGCTCTGCCGGAAGAAGAACCGTTCAGTGTTGATAATTTACAGCGTTACGGGTTTAACACCCGGCTGCTTGATGCGCTGGTGGACGGCGAACCGGAAGAGCGGGTCTTCCGCATACTGAAGGCGGCGGGGGAACTGCCGGCCGGGGCGTTTGCACAGGTTTACTGGGAAGAACAATTACAGGAAATGGATGTTCTGGCGGAGAAAATCCGTAATGCACGGACAGAATCTGATATTGAGTCGTTTCACTATGTTACCGGGCCGTATACTTACAGCGGGCAACTGACCGGAGTTCAGGAGAACGGGCTGCTCCGCTGGCGTCCGGCGGCACTTACCGCCGCTGACGGGCTGCGTTTGTGGATTGAACATCTGACATACAGCCTGAGCGGACGGCAGCAGTACAGCCGGATGTACGGGCGCGGTGATACGGTGTGGATCTTTGAGCCGCTGACGGCAGAGCAGGCGCAGGGCTATCTGCGTCAGCTGCTGGATGTGTTTGTCCGTGGTCTGAATGAGCCGCTGCCTGTCTTTGTCAAAAGCGGCTGGGCATGGCTGACCACACTGGCGGATGAGAACACCGGTGAACTCTCTGATGATGATGCACTCCAACATAAAGCCGGTTTACTGCTTCTGCAGACACTGCAGGGGGGATATCAGTTTACCGGTGAGGCGGAGGACGATTATGTCGTCCGCGCATTCCGCCATTTTGATGAAGCACTTATGGATGCAATAAAGCAATTTTCACAACAACTCTTTTTGCCGATGTTTCAACATCAGAAAAACAGGGAGAATGAGGCTGATGCCTAAACAACTAGTGCAGTTTATTTTTACGCTGCTTTTCTTTTTTACCGGTGCCAATGCACTTGCTCAGAATAACTGGCAGGTTCTGCCCGGAGAGATTGAGAAAAGCGCCAACGATCCGCGTCAGTATCAGGCAATCACCCTGAAAAATAATATGACGGTTCTGCTGATTTCCGATAAAACCGCACGTAAATCAGCTGCAGCGGTCAGTCTGGCTATCGGCAGTATGGATGAGCCGCAGAGCCAGGCGGGTCTTGCGCACTATCTGGAACATATGGTGCTGATGGGCTCAAAACGTTTCCCTGAACCCGGTAATTTCAGTGATTATCTGGCGAAGCACGGCGGCAGCCATAATGCCAGTACCGGCTCCAATTACACTGACTTCTATTTTGAAGTGGAAAATAATGCGCTGAAAGGGGCAACGGAGAGGCTGGCTGATGCCCTGGCAGAACCGCTGCTGGATCCGGTGAATGCGGATAAAGAACGTAATGCGGTTAACGCCGAGCTGACCATGGCGCGTTCCCGTGACGGGCACCGCATGTATCAGGTCCGGGCGGAAACCTGGAACCCGGCACATCCGATTTCCCGTTTTTCCGGTGGTAACCTGGAAACCCTTAGAGATAAGCCCGGCAGCATCCTGCATGAAGAGCTGCTGAAGTTTTATAATACCTATTATTCATCCAATCTGATGAAAGCTGTTATCTACGGACCGGAGTCCCCGGAAGAACTGGCAAAACTGGCCAATGAGACGTTCGGCACGATTCCGGATCGCCACGCAGCTGTTCCGCAGATTACCGTTCCGCTGATCACCGCAGCCGAGCAGCAGAAAATCATTCACTATGTTCCTGCGCAGCCGCAGAAATCGCTGGATTTTGAGTTTGTCATCGACAACAACAGCAAAGATTTCCGCAAGCAGACAGATACCTATATTGCGTATCTGCTGGGAAGCCGCAGTGAAGGTACGCTGGTGAACTGGCTGATATCCAACGGGTTGGCGGAGAGCGTCAGTGCATCGGCATCCTCAACCCTGGCACGTAACCAGGGCGTGTTTATTATCTCTGTCTCACTGACTGATGAGGGCATGGCGAAGCGCGATGAAATTACCGCCGCTGTTTTTGCGTACCTGAATCTGATTAAAGAAAAAGGGATCAATAAAGACTATTTCGATGAAATCGCCCGCGTGAATATGCTGGCATTCCGCTACAGCTCGGTTGTCCGTGATATGAACTATGTTGAATCACTGGCAAATACGATGATGGAATATCCGGTAAAAAATGTTCTGAATGTCGGCTATCTGGCTGATGACTGGGATCCTGCCGCCATCAAAGCCCGCCTTGCGGATTTAACACCGGAAAAAGCCCGCATCTGGTATACCAGCCCGCAGGAACCAAGCAATAAAAAAGCCTATTTCGTTGATGCGCCTTATCAGGTGGATGCAGTGACTGCCGCTCAACTGGATAAATGGCGTAAATCTGAAGGTGATTTCCGTTTCTCTCTGCCTGCACTGAACCCGTTTATTCCGGATAATTTTGACCTGATCAAACGGCAGGAACAGCAAAAACCGGTACAGCTGACAGACACTGCAAAACTGCGTCTGTTCTATATGCCGAGCCGCTATTTTGCGGATGAGCCGAAGGCAATTATCGCGCTGGAACTGCGTAACCGGAATGCCGGCAGAACAGCCAAAGATGTTGTCACCAGCGCGTTGCTCAGTTATGTCAGTGAACTGAAACTGAATCAGCTCAGCTATCAGGCCAGTGTGGCAGGAATGGGGATCAATATCAGTGATGACGACGGTCTGAATATCAGCGTCAGTGGTTATTCCCAGCATCTGCCGGAACTGCTGACCACCGCAGTGAGTGAATACCAGTCCTTTACACCGTCAGTATCGGAGCTTGCACAGGCGAAATCCTGGTATCGTGAGCAGGTTGCGGTATCGGATAACGGCAAAGCCTATGAAATGGCAATGCGTCCGTTCAGCCGTCTGAAATCAGTGCCTTATTTCGAAGATAAAGAACGCCTCGCAGCGCTGGACACCATTACCGAAAGTGACATCACGCAGTACCGTAACCGTCTTATCCGTGAAGGGGCGCTCCAGATGTTTGTGTTCGGTAATCTGACAGCACCTCAGGCAGAGCAGATTGCATCGAAAGCTCAGGCACAGCTCGGTTCACAGGGTACGGAATGGTGGGTCGGGGATTACTATGTGATTGATAAAGCCCTGAAACCAAACTTTGACGAAAAAGCCAACAGCACAGATAACGCGCTGGCCAATATCTTTATTCCGGACGGTTATTCACGGACGGAAGGTGCTGCATTCTCGTCTGTGCTGTCGAAAATTCTGCATCCGTGGTTCTATGATCAGTTGCGGACACAGGAACAGCTGGGGTATGCCCTGTTTGCATTTAACCCGAACTTCGGCCGCCAGTGGGGGATCGGTTTCCTGCTGCAAAGCAATGAAAAGAATCCGGCTTATCTGTCACAACGCTTTGATGATTTTTATATCAATGCGGAAAAACGCCTGAAAGCACTGGATAATGCGGAGTTTGATAAATACCGCAATGCATTGCTGACCGAAATGACACAGCCGCCGGAAACCTTTGAGGAAGAAGCATCCCGTTATTCATTTGATTTCAAAAATAATTACTTTGATTTCAACACCCGCGAGCAGACGATTGCGGCAGTGAAGAAAATGACCAAACAGGATGTGGTGACATTCTATGAGAACGCGGTGATGTCGAAAAAAGGACTGGCGCTTTACTCTCAGGTGACCGGTACCGGCGGCAAAGCGGATGATTACGCGAAACCGGCCGGATGGACGACGTATCCGTCTGTCACGGCTTTCCAGGCGCTGTTACCTGTTAAAGAAGAAATCCGGTAAAACGATGGCGGCTGAATCTTTAAACCCGATGACAATACCGCTGCAGGGGCAGCGGTTAATTGAGGCCTCTGCCGGTACAGGGAAAACTTATACCCTGGCCCGGCTCTATCTGCGTCTGCTGCTGGGTATTGGTGAAGGGGCATTTGTCCGGCCGTTATCGGCGGAAGAGATCCTGGTGGTGACCTTTACCGAAGCGGCAACCAATGAACTGCGGGGGCGTATCCGTGAGAACATCCATAAGTTGCGGATCGCCTGTCTGCGTCATGAAGAAGGCGGGGAACCGGGGGAGGATTACGGATTCGGTCCGCTTCTGGCGCTGATTGAGGATAAACAAAGTGCTGCTCAGCGCCTGCTGCTGGCTGAACGGCAGATGGATGAAGCCGCCATTTTTACCATCCACGGTTTTTGTCAGCGTATGCTGACACACAACGCCTTTGAATCCGGCGTGCTCTTTGAACAAACGCTGATTCAGGATGAGCATCCTGTCCGTAAACAGGCCTGCGAGGACTTCTGGCGGCGTCATTGTTACCCGCTGCCGGTTGAACTGGCCAGAGCCATTACACAGCTCTGGTCTGATCCTGAGGCGCTGCTGCGGGATATTTACCCCTGGCTGCAGGGGGAACTGCCCGGAATTACAGATGCACCGGAATCGGATGAAACATTACTTTCCCGCCATGAAAAAATTATCGCCGCGATTGATGAGGTCAAACAGTGCTGGCGGGAAAGTGATGTTGATTTTGTCAGTCTTATTCAGAACTCTGATCTGAATAAAAGCAGTTACCGCGCTAATCTGGTGCCCGGATGGATTGCCGGCATTGATGACTGGGCGAAGGAAACCGAAACCACACATTACGCACTGCCGAAAAATATAGAACGTTTCAGTCAGGCAGTGCTGGATGAAAAAACCAAAAAAGGCGGAACGCCGCCGTCACATCCGGTGTTTTCTGCGATTGAGGAACTGACAGCACAGGCACTGACGCTGGAGGATATCCTGTTTACCCGCGCGGTGTATGAGATCCGCCGGACCATCACGCAGGAGAAACAGGCCCGGGGCGAGATGGGATTTGATGATTTGCTGACCCGGCTGGATAACGCGCTGCATCAGGAAAACGGCGCTCTGCTGGCGCAGACACTGCGCAGACGTTTTCCGGTGGCGATGATTGATGAATTCCAGGATACCGATCCCCAGCAATACCGGATCTTCCGCACTATCTATCAGGAAAACACCGGTGACAACGGCACACCGGCAGATCCATACGGGCTGCTGTTTATCGGTGACCCGAAACAGGCGATTTACGCCTTCCGCGGCGCGGATATTTTCACCTATATCAAAGCGCGGCAGGATGTCAGTGCGCATTACACTCTTGGGACTAACTTCCGTTCCGCGAAGACGATGGTCGACAGCGTCAACAAGCTGTTTTTACAGGCGGATGAGCCTTTCTGCTTTAAACAGATCCCGTTTCAGCCGGTCAGTTCCGCACCGGATAATGATGAGGCCGCTTTTATTATCGGCGGAAAAACACAACCGGCGGTGCAGTTCTGGTGGCAGGCCGCAGAGGGGGTCAGCAGCGGGGATTATGAGCGGACAATGGCGGGAGTGTGTGCCGGGCAGATCCGCGACTGGCTGGATGCCGGACAAAACGGCACGGCACTGATTGGCAAGCCCGGGAAACAACGGCCGGTCAGTGCGGCAGATATTACCGTGCTGGTACGCAGCCGCCGGGAAGCACAACTGATAAAAGATGCCCTTAACCAGCGGGCGATCCCGTCTGTTTTTCTCTCAAACCGCGACAGCGTGTTTGACACACCGGAAGCCCGCGAGTTGCTGTGGCTGCTCCAGGCGGTGCTGAATCCGGAAAAGGAGCGGTTGTTGCGCAGTGCGCTGGCATCCGGGTTGTTTGGTCTGAATGCTGCGCAAATTGATGCACTGAATCAGGATGAAGCTGCCCGTGACAGGCTGGTGGACGAGTTCGCCGGTTATGGTCAGATCTGGCAGCAGCAGGGCGTTCTGCCGATGCTGCGCCGGGTGCTCAGTCAGCGGAAGATTGCGGAAAATCTTCTGGCGGGGCAGGACGGTGAACGGCGCTTAACCGATATCATGCATATCAGTGAGTTACTTCAGGAAACATCACTGACGCTGGAAAATGAACACGCCCTGGTGCGCTGGCTGGCACAACAGGTATTACGCCCGGATGCGCAGTCAGAAAGTCAGCAGATGCGGCTGGAAAGTGATCAGCATCTGGTTCAGATTTGCACTATCCATAAATCCAAAGGGCTGGAATACCCGCTGGTGTGGCTGCCGTTTATCTGTAATTTTCAGGCGGGTGGTCAGCGGCTTTATCATGATGAAACCACCTTCGAGCCGTGCCTGACACTGTCACCGGATGAAACACAGCTTGCCCTGGCGGATAAAGAACGTCTGGCAGAGGATTTACGTCTGTTGTATGTGGCGGTGACGCGGGCGGTTTACCATTGCAGCCTGGGTGTTGCGCCGATTATCAGAGGGAACCGCAAAAAAACAGGTAATACCGACCTGCATCTTAACGGGCTGGGGTATCTGCTTCAGAACGGACAGGCATGTGACAGCAAAACCCTGGCGGAGCGGCTTGATGCTTTTTGTCAGGGCGACAGCCCGGTTGCTGTCACCCGGATAACAGAACCACAACTGCAACTGTGGCAGCCCGGTATGTCACAGCCGCCGTCCCTGGCGGTGAAGCCGTTTACCCGGAATGTCAGCAGCCGCTGGCGTGTGACCAGTTACAGTGGCCTGAGTTACGGTGCATCGTCCGGCGGCACTGTGTATACACAGGACAGACAGGAAGAGATGATGGCGATGATCCGTTCTCTCAGCCCGTCACTGGATACAGATACGCTCGGTGAAGTGCAGGACGAAACCGGAACGGCACAAACCGCCGGTACCTTCCCGCGCGGTGCGATGGCGGGGACATTCCTGCACAGCCTGTTTGAAGAGCTTGAATTTGATAGTGAGCCCTCACTTGAGTGGCTGAGGGAGCAACTGCTGTCATACGGATTCTCTGCTGAATGGGCACCGTTCCTGCAAACCTGGTTCACGGATCTGGTTAATACACCGTTGTCTGCGGAAGGGCCGGTGCTCAGTGCAATCCCGGTACGTTATAAACAGGATGAAATGCAGTTTTTCCTGCCGATAGACGGCGACCTGACCGCGCAAAAACTGGATGCACTGACGCGGCAGTATGATCCGCTGTCAGCACAGGCACCACCGCTGGATTTCGCGGCAGTGACCGGTATGCTGAAAGGCTTTATTGACCTTGTGTTTTATCACGACGGTAAATATTACATAGCGGACTATAAATCAAACTATCTGGGTGACAGTCACGCAGATTATCAGCCGGACGCACTGGCGCAGGCGATGCTGGAACACCGCTATGATTTGCAGTATCAGCTGTATACGCTGGCGCTGCATCGCTATCTGCGCCACCGGTTGCCGGATTATGACTATCAGACGCATTTCGGCGGTGTGTATTACCTCTTTCTGCGCGGCATGACACCGGACCATCCCGGCCGGGGGATCTGGTTTTATCGCCCGGAGCAGGCATTCACGGAACAACTGGATGCCCTGTTTAAAGGGGAGGAAGGTTAATGAATACTCACTTACAAATCTTGTGTGCAGAGCAGATCCTGCGTCCCTTGGACTGTCAGTTCGCCGCCATGCTGGCACCGGACAGTCATCCTCTGCTGCAACTCGTCTTTGCCCTGCTCAGTGCACAAACCGGCGGCGGACACGTCTGCCTGCCGCTGTCGCGGATTATTCCCGCAGCGGAACAGGGCGGACGGCATGCGGAGATCATGCAGTCTGTCTGGGAGGCACTGAATGAGCCGGGACTGCCGGAGATAAAAGCGGCGCTGTCTGCCTCTGATGCGGTTAGTGATGGCTCACTTCCCGCACCGGTTGTGCTGTCAGAAGAGAATTTGTACCTGCACCGGATGTGGCAGTATGAATGCCGGGTGGCGGAATTTTTCTCCCGGCCTCAGCGGATTTCTGCTGATGCAGAGAAACTGCGCCCGGTTCTGGATGCATTGTTCGGTACGGAAGAACCGGAGGACTGGCAGAAAATTGCCGCAGCGGTAGCGGTCAGCAGCCGGACTTCCGTTATTTCCGGCGGGCCCGGTACCGGTAAAACCACAACCGTTGCCCGTATTCTGGCGGCACTGGTGCAATCCGCCGCTGAGCCGCTGCTGATTGAACTGGCAGCACCGACCGGCAAAGCGGCAGCCCGCCTGACTGAATCACTGGGTGAGGCGATCGCGCAGCTTGATTTGACGGATGCACAGCGGGCCATGATGCCGGAGCAAGCCAAAACCCTGCACCGCCTGCTGGGCGCTCAGCCGGACAGCCGCCGGTTACGCCATCATCAGAAAAACCCGCTGATGTCGGATGTGCTGATTGTGGATGAAGCATCCATGGTTGATTTACCGATGATGGCGTCACTGATTGATGCACTGCCGGAGAACGCTATTCTGATCCTGCTGGGGGATAAAGATCAGCTGGCTTCGGTGGAAGCCGGGGCGGTGCTGGGGGATATCTGCCGTTTTGCTGAATCCGGTTACACACCACAGCGGCGGCAGGCGCTGGAGGCTATGACCGGCTGTGTGCTGCCGGATAAGTCGCCGGCGCATCCGGTCAATGTGCAGGATCACCTCTGCCTGCTGCGTAAAAGTTTCCGTTTTGATGCCGGTTCCGGCATCGGGCAACTGGCCACCGCAGTTAACAACGGCGATATCCGGGAAACCATGGCGGTTCTCGGCGGGCAGCGGCCGGATGTCCGTTATGTGCCGCTGGAGGATGAAGAAGGCTATGCTCAGGTACTGACAGACACCATGAAAGCCTATCTGCCGTTTTTATCACTGGTGAAACAGCATGCCGATCCTGCAGCGGTGCTTGATGCCTTCAGTCAGTTCCGGTTGTTGTGTGCGCTGCGTGAGGGACCGTTCGGTGTGGAAGGGCTGAATGAGCGTATTGAACGGCTGCTGCATCAGCAGGGGCATATCCGCCGTCCGCTGATACACCGGCACCGCGCCTATAACGGCAAACCGGTGATGATAAGCCGTAATGACAGCCCGCTGGGGCTGTTCAACGGTGATATCGGGATTATGCTGACGGATGAAAACCATGAGCTGCGGGTGTATTTCCGGCTGCCGGACGGCACTATCCGGAGTATCCGCCCGAGTCGTCTTCCGGCACACGAAACGGCGTATGTGATGACAGTGCATAAATCACAGGGCTCTGAGTTTGCTCATACCGCGCTGGTGCTGCCGGTGCAGCCTTCGCCGCTGGTCAGCCGTGAATTGCTGTATACGGCACTGACGCGGGCGAAGCAGTTTCTGACCATATACAGCCGGGAAGAGTGTGTTAAGCGGGCAGTGAAAACGCCGACTCAGCGGTACAGCGGGCTGAGCGGGCGTTTACGTTAGTCCGGCGGATTACTGAAAACCGAGGATCAGGATTTTTGAGCGCCGCTGATAGTTATACAGCGCCTGTTTTTTGACCGGCAGGTTTTCAATTTCTGCCGGGACAAAGCCGCGCTCCTGAAACCAGTGAATGCTGCGGGTGGTGAGCACAAACAGCTTTTCCAGCCCGATCTGCTTTGCCTGCTGTGTGACCCGGTGCAGCAGTTCCTCGCCCCGTGCGGAGCTGCGGTAATCGGGATGCACCGCTACGCAGGCCATTTCACCGATTTTCTCTTCCGGATACGGATAGAGGGCGGCACAGGCAATCGTGGTGTTATCGCGTTCAATAATGGTGAATTTGTCGATTTCCATTTCCAGCTGTTCGCGGGAGCGGCGCACCAGAATGCCCTGTTGTTCCAGCGGGCGGATAAGCTCGAGGATCCCGCCGATATCATTGATATTGGCGCGGCGTGTCTGTTCCGAGCTTTCCATCACAATCTGTGTCCCGATACCGTCGCGGGAGAAGAGTTCCTGGATAAGCGCGCCGTCCTCCTGGTAACTGAGCAGATGGCTGCGTTTCACGCCCCGGCGGCAGGCTTTCACTGCGCCGCGCAGGAAACGGACGGTTCCGGAGTAATAATCGCCGCTGCCTTCCAGCGCCTGTACATAGTGCTCTGCATCATTCGGGTGCATTTCGGAGATAATCCCGCCGTCATCCGCCACCACACCTTGCGCAGAGCAGAAACCGATCAGCTTTTCTGCTTTCAGTTTGACGGCAATCTGCGTGGCAATTTCTTCGGAGGTCAGATTAAAGCTTTCACCGGTGACAGAAACCGCCACCGGGCCAATCAGCACGATACCGCCGTTATTGAGCTGACGGTTGATAGCATCTTCATCGATCCGGCGGATACGCCCGCTGTGGCAGTAATCAATACCGTCATCCACCCCCAGCGGCTGGGCTATCACAAAGTTTCCGCTCACCACATTGATATGCGCGCCCTGCAGCGGTGTGTTGCTCAGACACATCGACAGACGGGCGGTGATATCGAGCTGTAACTGTCCGGCTGCCTGCTTGACCAGCTCGAGAGTCCGCGCATCTGTCACTCGGGTATTTTTGTGATAAACCGGCTCGCACTGATGGGCCAGCAGATTTTTTTCAATTTGCGGACGGGCGCCGTACACCACAATCAGGCGGATGCCGAGGCTGTGCAGTAAGCCGATATCATTAACAATACCGGGAAAATTTTCATGCTCGATAGCTTCGCCGCCCAGCATCACCACAAATGTTTTGCCATGGTGAGCATTAATATAAGGAACCGACTGACGGAATCCGTCCACCAGTTCGATACTGCGCTCTTTCATAACACCCTCGCAAGTGAATTTTTATTCGTAATTTATGTATTTTTATTCTTTTTGCAAAGGAATAGCAAGCGTAAATTTTGGTCGCCGGTTAAGATTTCACCGGGTTTTATGCCGCGTTATCGCCATATAAGCCAAAAATGCATAATGACAGGGCGCAAATGATTAGATAAAGTGCCGTTTAAATTATTTACGGAATAAATTGTTCTGCTTCTTTATTTTCCGGTTTTCATAACCCGCACCGGTTATTGTTGATTTGATTTACGCTATGGATATTTTTTCATGAGTCATTCTGAACATGATGCGTCGCGCCGTCTGTTACTGAAAGGAGCTGCGGCGTTTTGTCTGCTGAGTATCAGCCCGTTCGGCTTTGCGGCGTCGTCACAGATTGTGGCGGTGCGTATCTGGCCGGCATCCAGTTATACCCGTGTGACTATTGAGTCGGATCATCCGCTGAAATATAAGCAGTTTTCACTGCAGAACCCGGAACGTATTGTTGTCGATCTGAAGAATGTGCACCTCAACAGTGTACTGAAAGGGATGGATAAGCAGGTGCAGGATCGCGATCCGCATCTGAAGCTGATCCGTGTCGGTCAGAATGATCCGCAGACTGTCCGCCTGGTGTTTGAAGTGAAACAGGCGATGAGCCCGCAGGTGCTGGAACTGACCCCGGTCGCTGAGTTTAAAAACCGTCTGGTGCTTGATTTTTATCCGAAAAATGGTGCTGCGACAGAAGACGATCCTCTGCTGGCACTGCTGGAAGATTACAACCGCGGTGATCTCGAAGAAAGCCTGCCGCGTGAAACGCCGAAACCGGGTAAAGCCGGTCAGGACAGGCCGATTGTTATTATGATTGACCCGGGCCACGGCGGGGAAGACCCCGGTGCTATCGGGAAATACAAAACCCGCGAAAAAGATGTGGTGCTGCAGATTGCCCGCCGCCTGAAGTCGCTTATCGATCGCGAGCCGGGTATGCGTGCCTATATGACGCGCAACGAGGATGTGTTTATCCCGCTGTCGGTGCGCGTGGCGAAAGCCCGTAAAATGCGGGCGGATCTGTTTGTCTCAATCCATGCGGATGCCTTTACCAACCGCTCTGCCAGAGGTTCGTCGGTCTTTGCGCTTTCGACGCGCGGGGCAACCAGTAATACCGCAAAATATCTGGCTCAGACCCAGAACGATGCGGATAAAATCGGGGGCGTCAGCAAAAGCGGCGACAAATACCTCGACCAGACCATGTTTGATATGGTGCAGAGTGCGAGTATCAAAGACAGCCTTAAATTCGGTTCAGAAGTGCTGAAACGGATGGGAAATGTCAACAAACTGCATAAGCGCACGGTTGATCAGGCAGGGTTTGCGGTGCTGAAAGCACCGGATATTCCGTCGATTCTGGTGGAAACGGCGTTTATCAGTAACCTTGAGGAAGAGCGTCTGCTGAAAACGGCCAAATTCCAGCAGGAGATGGCAAATTCTATTTTCCTGGGGATTAAGGCGTATTTTGCCAACGGCGGGGCTGTCGCACGACGCAACTGAAAATACGGTTTATCACAGAAATTGTGCATCACAAGGATGTGGTGTGAAACGGACAGATACAGTACAGACATAGTTATGCACTGAAAAAAATCGTTTTCAGGAATGAATTTTGTGTGTTTTCAGGAAAAGTTGACAGAGAATTTGTCAGAAGAGTGGTTGCGGGAGCCGGATTTGAACCGACGACCTTCGGGTTATGAGCCCGACGAGCTACCAGGCTGCTCCACCCCGCGTCCGAATTTGTTAATGATATGAAGGGTGGTTGCGGGAGCCGGATTTGAACCGACGACCTTCGGGTTATGAGCCCGACGAGCTACCAGGCTGCTCCATCCCGCGTCTGTGAGGCGCTTACTATACTCAGGATGAGAGCTGATGCAAGTTTTTTCTTGATAAAAAGCTATGCTACCCCCTGATTTGGTTAATTATCCGGCTGATTGCGTGTTTTTTATTCATTTGACCGGATGATTGTTCAGCAGCAAAAATTAAAGCGGTTGCATAATAAAAGCGATTTGATATCGTTCGCATACATATTGCATTAATTCAAATTATTGGTTGGCGGATGGGTATGAGCAAAACCGGCAGGTATTTGTTGTGCGGCGTATTATTTTCTTTATTGGTTGGTTGTGAATCGCGTCCGACAGATAAAGGTCAGCAGTATAAAGACGGGCATCTGACACAGAATTTACAGGAAGTGGCGAACGTCAACAGTCCCGGTGTGCCGGTCAACGGCCCGGACTTTCTGAAACAGGTGGAAGCCATCCGGACAACCTCGCCACGCCTGTACAATCAGTACAGCGAGAACTTCCGTGCGGTTGAAAACTGGCTGCGCTCCGGTGCGGATACCGCACAGTTGCGGCAGTTCAACCTGCACAGCTATCAGATGGAAGGCAAAGATAACTACGGAAATGTGCAGTTTACCGGCTATTACACCCCGGTCGTTCAGGCCCGTCATACCCGTCAGGGGGAGTTTCAGTATCCTATCTACCGCATGCCGCCGAAAAAAGGCAGCCGTCTGCCGAGCCGGGCCCAGATTTATAACGGCGCGCTGAGTGATAACTATGTCCTCGCCTACAGCAACTCACTGATGGATAATTTCCTGATGGATGTTCAGGGCAGTGCTTATATTGATTTCGGTGATGGTTCTGAGCTGAACTTTTTCGCGTATGCCGGGAAGAACGGGCACGGTTATACCAGTATCGGGCGTGTTCTGATCGATCGCGGCGAGGTGGAGAAGAAAGATATGTCGATGCTGGCGATCCGCCAGTGGGCCGATAATCACTCTCCGCAGGAAGTGCAGGAATTACTGGAGCAAAACGCCTCTTTTGTCTTCTTCACACCGAAGCAGTTTGCACCGGTGAAAGGGGCGAGCGCGGTACCGCTGATTGCCAAAGCCTCTGTGGCCTCGGATAAAACACTGATCCCGCCGGGTACCACGCTGCTCGCGGAAGTCCCGGTACTGGATAATCAGGGCAATTTTACCGGCCGTTATGATATGCGCCTGATGATCGCGCTGGATGTCGGCGGGGCTATCAAGGGGCATCACTTCGATATTTACCACGGTATCGGCCACGATGCCGGGCTGATGGCTGGTTTCTACAATCACTACGGCCGCGTCTGGGTACTGAAAAAAGGGATCCCGCCGATCCTGAATCCGGCGCTGTAGTCTTCCTTTTGTGCGGTGTATACTTCACTACGATGTATGCACCGGCATCAATTCCTTCTTTTTCCGTGACTGACACCGCAGGTTCCCGATGACACAAACTTCTTTATCTGATGCGTATTTACAGCGCTTCGCCGGTATTGGCCGTCTTTATGGTCAGCAGGCACTCCGTTTATTTGCCCGGTCCCGTTTCTGTGTTGTCGGCATCGGTGGTGTCGGCTCGTGGGCTGCGGAAGCACTGGCGCGTACCGGAATCGGTGCCATTACACTGATTGATATGGATGATGTGTGCATAACCAATACCAACCGGCAGATCCACGCCATGCAGGGCACGGTCGGACAGCCGAAAATTGAGGTGATGCGGGAGCGGATCCTGGCTATCAACCCGGAATGTGAGGTGCATTGTACGGATGATTTTGTCACGCCGGATAATGTCGCAGACATGATGAGCCCGGGGTTTGATTATGTGATTGATGCTATCGACAGCGTCCGCCCGAAAGCGGCGTTGCTGGCTTACTGCCGCCGCAATAAAATTCCGCTGGTCACCACCGGCGGCGCGGGCGGGCAGATCGATCCGACACAGATTCAGGTCGCGGATCTGGCGAAAACCTTACAGGATCCGCTGGCGGCGAAACTGCGTGAACGTCTGAAATCAGATTATGGTGTGCGTAAAAACGGCAAAGGGCGGCTCGGGATTGATTGTGTGTTCTCGACAGAACCGCTGCGTTACCCGCAGGCGGACGGCAGCGCGGCCTGTGGTATGAAAAACAGTGCGGAAGGGAGTATGCGGATGGACTGTGCCGCCGGGTTTGGTGCCGCCACCGTGGTCACGGCATCCTTCGGGTTTGTGGCGGTCTCTCATGCACTGAAAAAACTGGTGGCAAAAGCGGAGCGTGCTGCGGCGGAATAAGCCTTTCAGGCGCTGAACCGCTGAGCAATGGCGCGGGCGGCATCAATCAGTGCCTGAATCCCGTTTTGTCTGGACTGGCTGAGCTGCGCACTCAGTCCGTACTGTTCATACGCTGCGGATAAATCCGCGGATAACAGAGCAGCCGGTGTCAGACCTTCCGCTTCGGTCAGCAGTATTGCCAGAAGGCCTTTAACAATCCGTCCGTCACTGTCCCCCCAAAAATGCAGCGTACCGTCACTGCTGAGTGTGCCATCCAGCCAGACGCGGTTTTCACAGCCTTTAATTTCTGTCTCTTCACCTTTGCTTTCCGGCGGCAGTGCCGGTAACTGACGTGCCAGCATCACCAGCTGACGGTATTTTTCCTCCCATGAGCGGCAGGCGGAAAAGGTTTCCGTGAGCTGCTCACGGCGGATAGTGTGGCCGAACGGGTGTGCCGGGAATGTGTGTGTCATCTTTTTCTCTCAGTCGTCAGCCAGAATTTCAAGGGCAAACTGTACCGCCTGCACCAGCTGACGGACATCATCCGGCTGATTATACGGCATAAAGGAGACCCGCAGACAGCCTTCCGTGCCCAGAGCCTGACACAGCGGCTGCGCACAGTGCTGCCCGTGGCGCAGGGCGATATTTTTTTCCGCCAGCAGCGTGGCGATATCACTGTGATGAATACCATCGATATTAAAGGCCAGCAGCGGGCTGCCGGGGCTGCGGTAACTGCGGAAACCGGGGAGTGCCGCGAGCTGCTGTTCTGCACTGTCACACAGTGCAATGGTGTAATCGTGGGCGGCGGTGAGATCGATTGTATCCAGCCAGCGCAGGGTTTCCCCGAACGCAGTAACACCGGCCACATTAGGTGTTCCTGCTTCAAAACGGGCGGGAACCGGAGCCGGGGTGAAGCTGAAAAAGTCGGTATCCGTCAGCATTTTACCGCCGCCCTGCCACGGCTGCATATCACTGAGCAGCTCCGGACGGCCGTACAGCACACCCAGCCCGTTCGGGCCATAGAGTTTGTGGGCGGAAAACGCATAGAAATCAACATCACTGAGAGTAACATTCAGCGGACGGTGAACCACGCCCTGAGCACCGTCAGCGACAATCAGTGCGCCGTGCCGATGTGCCAGCTGCGCCGCGCGGGCAATATCCGGCTGACAGCCGGTAACATTGGACATCTGTGTGACCGCCACCAGCCGGGTGCGCGGTGACAGCAGGTGTTCCAACTGATCGCAGCACGGTGTTTTGTCCGCTGTCAGCGGCCATTTCACCAGGGTTGCTCCGGTCTGCTGTGCCAGCATGATCCACGGGATCAGGTTGGAATGGTGTTCCAGCTCACTGACAATGATTTCATCCCCCGGCTGCAGACGCGGGCGGAAAAAGCCCTGAGCGACCAGGTTCAGGGATTCGGTGGTGCCTTTTGTCCAGATACAGCTACGGGCATCTTCAGCCTGAATCAGCTGCCGCACAGCGTCACGCGCCTGCTCAAACTGTTCAGTGACGGCTCTGGCCTGCCGGTGATGGCTGCGGTGAACAGTCGCGCCGCTGTCATGCTGATAATAGCGGGCGGTGGCCTGTGTCATCACCTCCGGTTTAAGGGCGGTGGCGGCGCTGTCGAGAAAAACAGTGTCACCGGCAGTCCCGGGAAAGGCGCGGCGGAATGTATCGGGAGAAAAGGTTTTCATCAGTGTTATCAACGGCAGTCTGAGATAAACAGAGCTTATGCAAAAAGTGCGGTATCCGGTACATCAGAGGCGGGAGCCCGGTGGTGACCGGCCGGATCGCGGCGGTAGCACCGTCAGCGACGGTTTACTATAATCAACATCGTGGCGGCTTTCCAGACGGGGAAAACGTATCTGCGGACGGAAGGCAAAAAAAAGCACCGCAATCGGCGGTGCATTCAAAAAATCACTATGGACAGACAGGGTAAATGTACAGGAAGTGAAAAAAACAGTAGCTTAAGCTACTATGTCCGGAACTCCCGGACAACTTGCAAACACAACATCACAACCACATAGCCAAAAGTTTTGCAGTATCGCTACCGTTCAACTTTTCGTTCCGGCTTAGGAAGTGGGCATACTATAGGTATTTGCTGGTGTATCATCAAGGGACAATTTATAATGCTTCGGATTACAAAAACTAATCCCGACTAAACTTACGTTACCGGTATCCGGATCTGACAGAAAAACCAGAAAATGTCCAAACGATTGCCTCCGCTCAATGCTTTGCGTGTCTTCGATGCTGCCGCCCGCCATTTAAGTTTTACTAAGGCGGCGGAAGAGCTTTTTGTGACCCAGGCCGCAGTGAGCCATCAGATGAAAAGCCTGGAAGATTTCCTCGGGCTGAAATTATTCCGCCGCCGGAACCGTTCGTTGTTGCTGACGGAAGAGGGGCAGAGTTATTATCTCGATATTAAGGAAATCTTCTCCGCGATAAACGACGCCACGCGCAAACTCCAGGCACGCAGTGCCAAAGGGGCGCTGACAGTCAGTCTGTCACCGAGTTTCGCGATCCAGTGGCTGGTACCGCGTCTGTCCGGCTTTCATCAGGCCTATCCGGGCATTGATGTGCGGATCCAGGCGGTTGACCGCGAAGAAGATAAACTGGCCGATGATGTGGATGTGGCGATTTTTTACGGCAGGGGTAACTGGCCGGGTCTGCGTACAGACCGGCTGTATGCGGAATATCTGATCCCAGTGTGCGCGCCGTCACTGATGACCGGTGAACGGCCGCTCAAAACGCTGACCGATTTGTCGTATCATACACTTCTGCATGATTCATCCCGCCGTGACTGGCAGGCGTATATCCGTCAGGCGGATTTGCAGCAGCAGGTTAATGTGCAGCACGGGCCGATTTTCAGCCACAGTGCGATGGTGATTCAGGCCGCAGTGCACGGGCAGGGCGTGGCACTGGTCAATAATGTTATGGCAAAAAATGAACTGGATGCCGGTCGCCTGGTGTGCCCGTTTAAAGATATTCTGGTCAGTAAGAATGCGTTTTATCTGGTGTGTCAGGACAGTCAGGCTGATTCCGGTAAAATCGCAGCATTCCGTCAGTGGATTATGGCGCAGGCGGCGAGTGAACAGGAAAAACTAGGTTGGATGACAAGTGAGCAGGATTAACCTGAACTTCACATAAGGTATGGCAAATGAATAGTCGGTTGATGTTAATTTTTGCCGGTTTCAGCGGCTTTTTTTATGTTGCATTCGGCGCAATCGGATCGCACCTTTTAACACCGGTTCTGGCAAAGCACCAGATGGACTGGATTAATCTGGGTCTCCAGTACCAGATCTCACATACACTCGCCCTGATGGGGCTCGCCGCTGTGCTGATGCGCAAAGTGGTATTGTGGTTTTACTGGAGCGGACTGTTTTTCGGGATCGGCATTCTGCTGTTTTCCGGCAGCCTGTATTGTATGGCGCTGTTACAGATGAAATATTTTGCCTATTTTACGCCGGTTGGCGGGGTAAGTTTCCTGTTAGGCTGGTTTTGTGTATTGATTGGCGCGCTGCGTCTAAGGAAAGTGGCTTCCGGCCATGAATAAAATAGCATTATATTGCCGTCCGGGTTTTGAAAAAGAGTGTGCAGCTGAGATCACGGATAAAGCCGGGCGTCTTGAGATTTTTGGTTTCCCGCGGGTGAAAGAGAACAGCGGTTATGTCATTTTTGAATGCTATCAGCCGGATGATGCCGATCGCATTGCAAAAGAGATCCCGTTTAAAGAACTGATTTTTGCCCGTCAGATGATAGTTGTCGGCGAACTGCTGAAAAACTTACCCGAAAATGACCGGATTTCGCCGATCATGGGGATGCTGACCGGCGTGGTGGAGCGTGCGGGTGATCTGCGCGTCGAAGTGCCTGACACCAACGAAGCCAAAGAGCTGATGAAGTTCTGCCGTAAATTCACGGTACCGCTGCGTTCGGCACTGCGTCAGGAAAAACTGCTGCAGGCAAAAGAGAACCGGGGCCGTCCGGTCATTCACGTTTTCTTTATCGCGCCGGGCTGTTGCTATGTCGGTTATTCTTACTCGAATAATAACTCTGCGTTCTACATGGGGATCCCGCGTCTGAAGTTCCCGTCAGATGCACCGAGCCGCTCCACCCTCAAGCTGGAAGAAGCATTCCATATGTTTATTCCGTACGACGAATGGGAAGAGCGCCTGGAAGGCGGATTACAGGCGGTGGACCTGGGGGCATGCCCGGGCGGCTGGACGTATCAGCTGGTGAAACACAGTATGCGTGTTCAGGCCGTGGATAACGGCCCGATGGCCGAAAGTCTGATGGAAACCGGTCAGGTTCGCCATCTCCGTGAGGACGGCTTTAAGTTCGTGCCGACATCCAAAAATATTACCTGGCTGGTCTGCGATATGGTGGAAAAACCGGCGAAAGTGGCCGCACTGATGACCACCTGGATGGTTAACGGCTGGTGCCGCGAGACGATTTTCAACCTCAAACTGCCGATGAAAAAGCGCTATGAAGAGGTATCTCATATCCTCGAAAAAATGGCTGCTGAAATGAAAGAGCAGGGCGTGAATGCGCTGATCCACGCGAAACATCTGTATCATGACCGTGAGGAAATTACGGTGCATGTCCAGCGGGTGTGGGGTGCATATAACCCGGATCGGGTCTTCTGATGAAAAATCCCGGCAATGATTGCCGGGATTTTTTTTGTATCACTTCACTTTCGGCAGGAAAGAGATATCCATGTAGTATTTATCAGGATTTTTCTTGTCCACATAAACGGTGACAAACTCCTGATTAATAAACGGTGACGGGTCAAACGCAATATTGTGGCTGTAATACAGTTTCACCGTGTTTGCCGCAGTGTCATGCATTTGTGCCACAATCTGAAACGGGCTGCGGCCGTTGATATTGATCGTGGTATTCAGGATCACTTCACTGAACCGGGCTTTGACCGGCATTCCTTCCCGCAGCAGGCGCTGACCGGATTTACTCCGCAGATACATGATAATCAGCGGCAGCGTACCGACCAGTGCAAATACCGCACCCATTCCGAGAAGAATCACGGCTCCTCCGTACAGACCGCCGAAAGAGTGGATCACCGCGTTATCCGGGTTGCCCGGCTGGTAAATAACATCAATATCGTCACCCGGTGCATTGTGGTAACCGCTGCTGCAATAAGAGGACTCCATGACATACTCTTCCTGCCCGTCAGTGTATTTCACCACAGGACAATAAGTAGTACCGTCATCAGAGCGATGAACAGACAGATCGATAATTTGTCCGGTGACCACTATTCCGCTTTTTTCCTGTGAATAACCGGAAAGGTAAAAGTAACTGCCGCCCATCAGCATCAGCAAACCAATAACAGCAAAAAACCCTAAAATAATGCGTGCTTTCGTAAACATAAGCCATCCGCTAGCTGGTTAATATATTAATAAAACCGAGTGTAGGGGATGTCCGCCGGTTTATCTAACGATTTTAACTTAAGCTAAATTTGACCGGGATTATTCCGAACGAAGCTGAGTAAACACAGGCACTCCGTTGTCTGGTTTAAGAGCTGCTGTTTCCCGCTGGTAAGCGCAACTGGCTGAGATTGCCCTGTAAATGCAGATCCCGCTTCAGGGTGGCGACGTCACGGCAGCTGTAAGCCATGGCTTTTCCGTCGATCAGTTTCTGACGCCATTTTTCCGGTACCCGGTCAATGTCGCTGTAAAGTGAGTCCAGGTCAGCAAAGGTGCTAAGCAGTGTGGCCGCTGTTTTCGGGCCGATACCGGTGATGCCGGGAATTTTACTGCTGCTGATGCCGCTTAAGCCCCAGAAGTCCGGTAATTGCTGCGCGGTAACACCAAATTCGGCGGCAATAAACGGCATATCGAGCCAGCGTTTCTGAAAATAGTCGCGGATCTGAATCTGCGGGGAGAGCAGCTGGCAATAGCCTTTGTCGGTGGAGACAATCGTCACCCGGTGTCCCGCCTGACCGACTTTGTGCGCCAGTGTGGCGGCGAGGTCATCCGCCTCATCCCCTTCGGAATGCCATGCCCGGATGCCGTGACGGGCAAACATCTCCCGCAGCAGCGGCAGTTCCTGCCGGACAACCTCCGGCATCTCACTGCGTCCCGCTTTGTAACCCGGCAGCAGTTGATGACGCCAGCTGTGACTGCGGTCGTCCTCATCAAAGACGGTGACCGCGTGTGTCGGTTGTGCATGATTCAGGATCTGTATCAGCGCCTGCTCACAGACCAGCAGGCCGGACTGGCTCTGCACGGCGTAGATCCGGCGGATCAGATTCATTGCATCGATAATCAGTAAATGGATCATAGTCGCTATATATAATTTCCCCGCCGGCGGCGGGGAAACAGTTCAGATAAAAAGTATCAGCGGATGATTTCGTAGCATGGCTCGTAAGCCGTGCCACCCGGTAATTTCATCCGGTGCTGTTCAACAAATCCGCGCAGCATGACATCCATCCGCTGCATAATGGCTTCCTCGCCGTGGATTTTGAACGGCCCGTGCTGTGCGATGGCCTGCATACCGTTTTCTTTCACGTTACCGGCGACAATACCGGAGAACGCACGGCGCAGATCTGCCGCCAGTTTTTCCGGCTCCTGATTGCGGTACAGGTTCAGCGCGGCCATATTTTCATGTGTCGGCTCAAACGGATGCTGCAGATCACCGGCAATTTTAATCGACCAGTTGAAGCTGTAAGCGTCCCCAGTGCTGCGGCGGTTATCTTTCACTTCCGGCATGGCGCGTTTCATCACGCGGGCAACTTCCACCGGATCATCAATAATGATCTGATAATGGCGGGTGGCTTCTTCGCCCAGGGTGTTGATCACGAAGTCATTGAGCACACGGAAATAGTCGGCGCTCTCTTTCGGCCCGGTCAGTACCAGCGGCAGTACCTGATCTTTGTTTTCCGGATGCATCAGGATCCCCAGCAGGTAGAGCAGTTCTTCAGCCGTACCGACCCCGCCCGGGAAGATGATGATCCCGTGTGCCAGACGGACAAAACTCTCCAGCCGTTTTTCGATATCCGGCATGATGATAAGTTCGTTCACCAGCGGGTTAGGCGGCTCGGCAGCAATAATGGACGGCTCGGTCAGACCGATAAAACGGCTGTTTTTGTAACCCTGCTGGGCATGGCCGACAGCCGCGCCTTTCATCGGCGCTTCCATGGCGCCCGGTCCGCAGCCGGTACAGATATTCAGCTCGCGCAGTCCCAGCTCGTTACCGACTTTACGACCGTACAGGTATTCGGTTTCATTGATGGAGTGACCGCCCCAGCAGACAATCATATTCGGATCTTCATCAATATGCAGGGCGCGGGCGTTACGCAGAATAAAGAAAATCAGGTTGGTGATATGCGCGCTGTTGTCCAGATTCAGGCCGCGGCAGCGCTCGGCATCGGTGATCTGGGTCTGTACGAACAGAATATCGCGCAGCACGGCAAACAGGTTAGCCTGAAGTGAACGGATAATTTTGCCGTCAACAAACGCATTCTGCGGCGGGTTCACCAGTTCGAGTTTTACCCCGCGCTCACGGCGCAGCACGTTAATATCAAAATCCGGGAAACGGGACAGTAATTCATGACTGTTATCCATCTGGCTGCCGGAATTCAGTACCGCCAGCGAACAGTTGCGGTACAGACGGTACAGGTGACTGCTTGCTGTCCGTTTCAGAACATCAACTTCAAGCTGGGAAAGCAGATCCATAGAGCCTAACGGGCTGATATGTGTGATCAAGTAAAACTCCTTGTTATCCCGTGGATAAATTGTAGTCGTACAGGTTGCGCGCTGTCTGCCTTACTGACGGGCGAGACGGTCCGCAGACGGTGTAAAGTCCGTATTGGTGCGCCACGGATTGATATCCAGCCCGCCGCGCCGTGTATAACGGGCATAGACAGTCAGGGCAACCGGGCGGCAGTGTGTGTTCAGATCAGTAAAAATCCGCTCAACGCACTGCTCATGAAACTCGTTATGGTTGCGGAATGACACCAGATACCGCAGCAGTTTCTCACGATCAATTTTGGGGCCGCGATACTGTATGGCGACGGAGCCCCAGTCAGGCTGCTGTGTAATCAGGCAGTTTGATTTTAGCAGGTGGCTGACTAACGTTTCTTCAACGACATCGTCATTTTCATTGACGGCATCAATAAGATAATCACTGCTGAACTGATAATCAGTAATCGTAATATCCTGATAATCGATACACTCGCCGGTAAAATCAATGATTTTTTGTCCGGTGAACTGATCCGGGTGCAGCAACTCCACTGTCACCTTTCCCTGTGCACAGGCGCTTAAATCCTGCTCCAGTGTGCGGCGGACATCATCCGCAGAGGCAAATACCGTCTGGTTAAAGCTGTTGAGATAGAGCTTGAAGCTCTTGGATTCAATCAGATTCAGCCCGGCGGCATCGAGGGAAACATAGCCGAGCGCAATGCAGGGTACGCCGTTCGGCTGCAACCAGGAAAGCTCATAGAGGGTCCACAGATCCGCACCGCGAAAAGGCAGATTATCCGCATGCAGATGCAGGGCATCCCGGTTGAGGCTGCGCGGTACACCCTGTAACAGAGCGGGATTGTAATGCTGCTCATAACCGGTTTTTTTACCGAGCGTCAGTGACGCCAGTTCTGCCTTTCCTTCATACAGAGACATAAATAACCCTTTTACCTCAGGTGAAAAATAGTACCGCCTGTCGCCAATACAGTCTGTCATACGTTACTATAGCGGCATGATACTTTTATGTTTAACAGGTTTTGCGATATGACCCGCACAGTTTCTCAGGCGTTACATCAGTTTACCCGGCATTATGTCGGTTTATGGCAGGAAAAAACAGGTTTACCGCCGATCAGTCACGATCTTTATGGTATTCCTTCCCCGTGTATTATCCGCACCGGTGATGAGTGTGTGTACTGGGAACCGGCGGAATTCACTACACACAAGCATTTGCAGCCGGTTGAGAAAGCGCTGGATATTCAGCTGCACCCGGATATCAGTGAATTCTACACGCAGCAGTTTGCGGGGGATATGCAGGCTGTTTTTGAGGATATTCAGCTCAGTCTGGTGCAGGTCTGGAGTGAGGATGATTTTATCCGCTTACAGGAAAACCTGATTGGTCATCTGGTCACGCAGCGCCGTCTGAAACTGCCGCCGACACAGTTTATCGCCACACTGGAATCAGAATTTGACATGATTTCTGTCTGTAACCTGAAGGGTGAAGTGATCCTCGAAACGTTCGGTACCACAAAGCGCCGGGTGCTGGCGGCGGATACGGCATCATTTCTGTCACAGCTGACGGCGGTATGCACAGCATAAATATCACTGACAGCGGTGTGGGATTTTACCGGTGATGGCTGTAATACGGTCTGCCGTAAAATCATGGTTTACTGAAAATAAGCAGTAAATTCATTGAATTAATATTCCTGTACTACCGTGATTTCCCGCCGGTATTATTGCCTGTCACGCAGTGCTGCGGCATGCTGTCTGTGCCCATAAGGAAGTGGACGGAAATACACGGATGTATTTTCAGCAGAGACAGGATGTTATTTTATTAGAAACGAGGGGGATTTTTCCCCCTCGTTTTTAATCCCCCCGCTAATCCCCGTTATGCCTTTTTATGTCTTCCGGACAGGAATTGATTTTTACTTATCTGACCTCAATGTTACGCTACAGATATCAGCGGCATTGGCTGCGGAAAATGAATTTTACAGCGTAAACAGGTTTCAGTTATGACAAAACATCAGCAGATTACTGCGATCCTGACGGACATCGAGAACGAGATGCGCGCCGTCGATCTGTGGCAGGGGCAGCCTCCGGCAGCAGAAGCATTTGAAAGCGAACTGCCGTTTGCGGTGGATACCATGAATGCCCATGAGTGGTTACAGTGGATCCTTATCCCGCGCCTGTATGCCATGATTGAACAGGGCGCGGCACTGCCGTCCGCCTTTCAGATAGCCCCGTATTTTGAAGAGCACTACAGAGGGGACGAACAGGCTGCACGCTATCTGGTGCTGCTTGACCATTTACGGGCGCTGGACGGGCTTTTCGCGTGACACAACCATTGCAGGACACACCATTACCGGAAAAAACATTACTGGAAATCTGTTATCAGGATGAACATATCGTCGCGGTGAATAAACCCGCCGGATGGCTGGTACACCGCAGCTGGCTTGACCGTCATGAAACAGTGTTTGTGATGCAGACACTGCGCGACCAGATAGGCCAGCATGTTTTTCCGGTTCACCGTCTCGACAGACCGACTTCCGGCGTGCTGCTGATGGGGCTGTCATCAGAGGTGGCGCGCCTGCTGTCACAGCAGCTTGAACGGCATGAAATGCAGAAAACCTATCATGCGGTGGTGCGCGGCTGGATAGAGGAAACGGCGACGCTGGATTACCCGCTGGTGGAAGAGCTGGATAAAATCGCTGATAAATTTGCGGCGGAAAAACCGGCGCAACCGGCGGTGACACACTACCGCCCGCTGGCGAAAGTGGAGTGTCCGGTGGCTATCGGGCGTTACCCGACATCCCGTTTTACCCTGACGGAACTGAAACCGGAAACCGGACGTAAACACCAGCTGCGCCGCCATATGCAGCATCTGCGGCATCCGATTATCGGTGATACCGCACACGGCGATCTGCGTCAGAACCGGGGATTCACAGAACATTTCGGCAGCCGCCGGCTGATGCTGCATGCATCTGAACTGGCGCTGACACATCCGGTCAGCGGAGAACCGCTGGTACTGCATGCCGGTTTCGATGAAACCTGGCAGCGGGTGGCGGAACAGCTTGGCTGGACATTACCCTGATTTATTAATAATTTGATTTTACTGATGAAAAAGGACGGATAATGGCACGTATCGGTATTTTTATCGGCACAGTTTACGGCAACTCGCTGGCTGTGGGTGAAGAGGCACAGACCATTCTGGAGCAGGCCGGTCATGAAGTGGTGTTATTTGATGAACCGGAACTGTCACAGTGGAAAGATTATCTCACGGATGTGGCACTGGTGATCACCTCCACCACCGGGCAGGGCGATCTGCCGGATAATATCCGCGAACTGTTTGCCGGTCTGCGGGATGACATCGGTTATCAGCCGTCACTGCGCTACGGTATTATCGCGCTGGGTGACAGCAGTTATGATAATTTTGCCGGCGGCGGTCGTCAGTTCAATGAGTTACTGCAGGAGCAGCATGCGCAGCGCATCGGCGAGATGCTGGTGATTGACGGCGCGGAAGTCGCTGCACCGGAAGAGTTTGCACAGCCGTGGCTGAAAACCTGGGCGGCACTGGTCAGTTGATCACGGAAAACAACGCCGCAGCGGCTTTGCAGCACTGCGGCACTGTTTCATCCGGTTACTTGCGGGTCAGTTTTTCCAGATCGCTTTCAATTTCAGCGATCTTATTGGACACCACATGCTCCAGATGGCGGAGATCGTCCAGGATCTTACGTTTCAGATCGATTTCCGGCATCGCGCTCTCGGTCTGCTGGCAGATGGTATCCAGCTCTTCGATGACATAACGCAGGTTGCTGTTGATCTCATTAATCTCTTTGAAACCCTGTGCATCCTGGATAGTCTTGCGCTGACGCGGGTACTTAAACTTCACGCTCTTGGCGAAAAACTCGCCTTTATCCTTGCGGAAATAGATTTTCAGAATGTCGTTGTTCGCTTCCTGACGAAGAGTATAGCGATCAATATCTTCAGGATGCGTAATTCCCAGACTTTTTAAATTGTCGTACATGTGCGCCACCTATTGATTGTTATTCTGTCCTGTTCCCGCCGCAAAAGGCGGAAGATAAGATGCACGGATAAAAAAATAGCGGAGTTATTATCCGCTATTTCTGAGATTAGTCTATGGTGCGTAACAATTCATTAATTCCGACCTTGCCGCGCGTTTTTTCATCTACTTTTTTGACAATCACCGCACAATAGAGGCTGTAACGGCCATCTTTTGACGGCAGATTACCGGAGACAACCACAGAGCCCGCCGGGACACGGCCGTAATGGATTTCGCCGGTTTCGCGATCATAAATTTTGGTGCTCTGGCCGATATACACACCCATGGAAATCACGGAACCGGTTTCCACAATCACTCCTTCCACCACTTCGGAACGTGCGCCGATAAAGCAGTTGTCCTCGATAATGGTCGGATTGGCCTGTAACGGCTCTAATACCCCGCCGATACCGACACCGCCGGAGAGATGCACGTTTTTACCGATCTGCGCACAGGAGCCGACCGTCGCCCAGGTATCCACCATCGTGCCTTCATCCACATAGGCACCGATATTGACGTAAGATGGCATCAGTACGGTATTGCGGGCGATAAACGCACCACGGCGGGCTGCCGCAGGCGGTACCACACGGAACCCTTCGCGCTCAAAACGCGCCTGGTCGTAATCCGCGAATTTCATCGGGACTTTATCAAAGTAACGGGATTCAGCCCCGTCCATCACCTGATTGTCACTGATACGGAAAGAGAGCAGCACTGCTTTTTTCAGCCACTGATGTGTCACCCAGGTGCCGCCGATTTTTTCAGCGACGCGCAGTTTTCCGCTGTCCAGTAACTCAATCACCTGATTAACTGCGTCACGCAGTACAGGGGTGGCAGTTGCCGGTGTCACAGCGGCGCGATCTTCAAAGGCGGATTCAATAATGGCCTGTAATTGCTGCATCGGTGTTCGTTTCCTTTTATCTGGTGCTTTGATGAATTTACTCTGTTTTATCCTTTGAATTGAGGGCTTTTGTCAACCGTTCAGTCAGTTCTTCCTGAATATTTTTATCCAGCGCTTTATTATCCTTATCCGTCAGAATAAAAATATCCTCGACTTTTTCGCCGGTTGTGGTGATGCGCGCGCCGTGCAGCTGAAGGCCGAGTACGGCAAAAATCTGACCAACCTGCGCCAGCAGTCCGGGTTTATCCAGCGCATATAATTCCATGTAGCTGCGCAGGCCGCGTTTATTGTGAATAAACTTCACCCGCGTCGGCACATCAAAATGGCGCAATTTGGCGGGGGCGGTCCGGGTGCGGTGGTTCGGTACATAATCTGTGGTAACCGCGCAGGCCAGTGCTTTACGGATAGTGTCATGGCGATCGGCGGCGAGAGGCTTGCCGTCCGGCTCCAGCACCACAAAGGAATCCATTGCCATATTGTCGCGGTTGGTGAAAATCTGGGCGTTCTGGACACTGAGATTGCGGCGATCCAGCTCGCTGACCACCGAAGCAAACAGGGAAGGGCGGTCGTTGCACCAGATAAAAATTTCACTGCCGCCGTGGCTGCGCTGGTTACTGATAAGGATCAGCGGTGATGCCATATCATTTTTCAGCAGTGCCCCGGCGTGCCAGGCAAGCTGTTCCGGGGTATGGCGCAGAAAATAATCTGCATGACAGCGCGACCAGAACCGGTTCAGTTTCTGCTCATCGGCACCGTCCTGACGCAGCAGGGCCAGTGCACGGTCGCGGTGGTGGCGGATCCGCTGGCGCAGATTCGGTTTGTTATGCACTCCGCGTAATAACTGGTTTTCGGTGCTGATAAACAGTTCGCGCAGCAGACTGCGCCGCCAGCCGTTCCAGAGCGAGGCATTGGTCGCCCATATATCGGCAACGGTCAGGCAGATAAGGTAACGGAGCCGCTCTGTGCTCTGCACCTCACCGGCAAAGGTGCGGATCACTTCCGGATCCTGAATATCCCGGCGCTGCGCGGTCACCGACATCAGCAGGTGTTTTTCCACCAGCCAGCTGACCAGATCTGTGTCTGCTTCATTCAGGTCGTGATATTCACAGAATTCCCGTGCATCTGCCGCACCAAGAACGGCATGATCGCCCTGTCTGCCCTTGGCGATATCGTGGAACAGAGCCGCCAGGCGCAGCAGTTCCGGCTGCGGCAGTTTCGGCCAGACATCCACACACACCGGATGATTCACCCGCTCGGATTCCAGCCTGAAAGTATCGATTTTTCCCAGCACCCGCAGTGTGTGTTCATCCACGGTATAGGCATGAAACAGATCGAACTGCATCTGCCCGACAATATTGCCCCACAGCGGCATATAGGCGCCCAGCACGCCGTGGCGGTGCATCGGAACAAACGCGGCGCTCACACCGCGCGGATGGCGCAGGATTGCGATAAACAGCTCTCTGGCTTCCGGATACTCCATCAGCGGACGGCTGAGGTGCCGCCGGGCATGGCGCAACTGACGCAGTGTGCCGGAATGAATGCCGGTGATGGTGTCATCGCAGGCCATGCGGTAAAACATCCGCATAATGGCAGCGGGATCCTCACTGAACAGCGAATCACGGATAAGTCCGATACGGTGGCCGTACAGCTGAAAATCCTTATCAAGTGGCTTGGGGGTATCGTGGTGCCCTGCGTGCAGAATGGCTTCGTCGAACAATTGCAGCAGCATTTCATTGAGTTCGGACACACGGCGGGTGACGCGGTAATAGGCTTTCATCATCCGCTCGACCGGCTGGTTGTGCTCGCCGTCATACCCGAGCTGCTCCGCCACACTGAGCTGGCGATCAAACAGCAGGCGGTTATCGTAGCGGCTCAGAGACAGATGCAGGGCAAAGCGGATGCGCCAGAGCATATCCAGACATTCATTCAGCTCTTCCCGCTCGGCATCGGTCAGGAAGCCGGAACCGGCCATTTCATACAGCGACGTCGCACCGAAATGGCGGCGCGCCACCCAGAGCAGGGTATGGATATCACGCAGCCCGCCCGGACTGCTTTTGATATCCGGTTCCAGGTTATAACTGGTGCTGTGATAGCGGGCGTGGCGCTCTTTCTGCTCTGCCAGTTTGGCGGCAAAAAAGCGCGGTGACGGCCAGAAGCTGTCATTAAATATCTGCCGCTGTAACTGCAGGAACAGCGGCAGAGTGCCGCAGATAAGGCGCGATTCAATCAGGTTGGTGGCGACAGTCAGGTCGCCGAGTCCTTCGCGGATACACTCATCCAGGGTACGGACACTGTGGCCGACCGTCAGTTTCAGATCCCACAGCACGGCAATAAACTCCCCGATTTTCGGCGTGAGTGCTTCCGGCAGCGGGGCTCTGCTCAGCAGCAGGATATCGATATCCGACAACGGGTGCAGCTCCCGGCGACCGTAACCGCCGACCGCCACCAGGGCGAAATCCGCCACCTCATCAAAACTGAAAAACTGCCACAGGCGGATCAGCAGCTGATCGATATAATCACTGCGGGTCAGCAGCAGGGTATGAACCGGCTGGCCTTCGAGGAAAGCCTCTGCCTGCCAGCGGCGGTAATGCTCCAGGTGCTCCCGCAGCACAGGCAACTGCAAATCATCATCAGTAAAGGATAACGGCGAGGCGGGTTTCAGGGCTGATGCGGTATTCCGGGCGTTGTCCATGCGGGATCCTTGTGGCAGAGGTGTTCTGCTGCAAGGTTACTGCGTCAGCGGGGAAATAACCAGTTTTTTGCCGGTCCGCCGGGGTTATATCAGCACAGGGCCCGGCATCGGGATAAACTGCAGAATAATGCGTTTGTTTTCATCATCCACCCGGTAAATCAGGCAGCTGCGGAAGTAGTTATGCAGGACGTCACTGAGGTTAATATAGGTATCTTCGGCGATCCCGCAGCCGTTGCTTTGTCCGTCAGTGCGGCACATGCCCTGATTGACGATATCCTTCAGGTACGGGGAGGATTGCAGTATTTCCGGCGCATTATCATCGGTACTGAAACTGAACAGAGAGCGGTCCGGTGAAGCAGTCAGACGGGTGATGCGGTAGCTCTCCCCGGCATTCAGGTACTGTCTGCTCTCGCTTGCCAGCGCGGCGGTATCAATATTCAGGGCAGTGATGCTGATCCGGCCGTTGAAATAGGGATTTTCCGTCGGCAGCAGAATGTTTTTCCGCGTCGGAAACGACTGTTGTGACAACGCAACCAGTGTGAAATAGGAGCCGAGGCTGCTTGCCGGGACATACACTGACTGGTGATCAAACACCGGTTTGGTAAAGGCCAGATCAAACAGATTCAGTTCGTAAACATTCTGGTGGATCTGCACACCGACAGCATACCCGCGTGCGACAAACTCTTTCTGCCACCAGCCGGATGACTTGGTCAGGAAATAAAACGGTATCAGCATGACAAGCAGGATCAATGTGACAATACCAATAATGATACAGGCAGATTTCCGGGGGGAAGTTGTCATTCCGGTTATTCCTCAGCGTCCTGACGGCGGGGAGGTATCATGCCCGGCATGTGCGCCGGACATGAATACAGGGCGGTTACTGCGCAACGAGAATACGGGAAAGCGCGCCTTCCTCATCTTTACGCAGGGTCATGATTTCACAGCCGTCATCGGTGACAACCAGCGTGTGCTCATATTGTGCGGATAAGCCGCGATCTTTGGTTTTGACAGTCCAGCCGTCTTTCATGGTACGGATGCGGTAATCGCCGGTATTGAGCATCGGTTCGATGGTAAATGCCATGCCTTTTTTCAGCACCACACCGCCGTCATCGCCGTCATAATGCAGCACCTGCGGCTCCTCGTGGAAACCTTCGCCGATACCGTGACCGCAGTAATCGCGCACGACAGAATAATCATGGCCTTCCGCGAATTTCTGGATAGCCGCGCCGATAGTCCGCAGGCGGATGCCCGGTTTAACCATACGCAGTGCCAGATAGAGGCTCTCCTGTGTCACGCGGCACAGACGCTCGCCCTGAATCGTCGGTTTTCCGGCGATAAACATGGCAGAGGTGTCGCCGTGGAATCCGTCTTTGATAACAGTGACATCGATATTCACAATATCGCCGTTTTTTAAGATTTTATCTTCACTCGGAATGCCGTGGCAGACCACATCATTGACGGAGATACAGACAGATTTCGGGAAGCCGTGGTAGCCGAGACAGGCAGAAATAGCCTGCTGTTTTACCGTAATATGCTCGTGGCAGATGCGGTCGAGTTCACCGGTACTGACACCCGGCACAACATGCGGGGCGATAATTTCGAGCACTTCGGCCGCAAGACGACCGGCGACACGCATCTTCGCGATGTCGTCTTCTGTTTTGATTGTGATTGCCATAATTATTGATATCCGAACCGGGAATGCCCCGTGACTTTACTTAGGAATACTGGTACTGAAACGCGGTATGTTATCAGCCGGAGAAAAGGATGCCAATCATTGCGCGGAAACCCGGCGGACAACGGATAACCGCCGGCATGAAAACTGAAGAAAATGTGGTATCGCTGCGGCTTTTATGGTATAAAGCGCGCCGGCATTCCGTGTATTTTGCCCGGTTGCCGGAAACTTAAATTAACTCAACTGTTATAACACACACGAATCGGCACGTGCGCCGGGGTGCTCCGAAGCTTAACGCTGACAGGGAGTCGGAAGCATGGGATTCGTGGAGGCATAACCCCAACTTATTATTTACAGAGGTTTAAAATGGCTACTGTTTCCATGCGCGATATGCTCCAGGCGGGCGTTCACTTCGGTCACCAGACTCGTTACTGGAACCCGAAAATGAAACCATTCATCTTTGGTGCCCGTAACAAAGTGCATATCATCAACCTGGAAAAAACTGTTCCGATGTTCAACGACGCATTAGCTGAACTGAACAAAATCGCTTCACGCAAAGGTAAAATCCTGTTCGTAGGTACCAAGCGTGCTGCAAGCGAAGCGGTACAGGAAGCTGCAATCAGCTGTGACCAGTTCTTCGTGAACCACCGCTGGTTAGGCGGTATGCTGACTAACTGGAAAACAGTTCGTCAGTCAATCAAACGCCTGAAAGATTTGGAAGCACAGTCTCAGGACGGTACTTTTGACAAACTGACCAAGAAAGAAGCGCTGATGCGTACCCGTGAACTTGGTAAGTTAGAAAATAGCCTGGGCGGTATCAAAGACATGGGCGGTTTACCTGACGCTCTGTTTGTTATCGATGCTGAGCACGAGCACATTGCAATCAAAGAAGCAAACAACCTGGGTATCCCTGTATTTGCTATCGTTGATACTAACTCTGATCCGGACGGTGTTGATTTCATCATCCCGGGTAACGATGATGCAATCCGTGCAATCAAGCTGTACCTGGGCGCAGTCGCGACTTCTGTCCGCGAAGGCCGTTCACAGGATCTGGCTGTTCAGGCTGAAGAATTAGCCGCTGAATAATCTGAGTCCGCTCTCTGAGCGCTCTTATTAACCAGGTATTGCTGCAAATGGTTAGGGAGCCGTCATGGCTCCCTATACGCATCTGATATACGAACAACTCCCCGCAGAAACAGTTTCTGCGAGCTCATCGAGGAAATAACATGTCTGGAATTACCGCTGCATTGGTAAAAGAACTGCGTGAACGTACTGGCGCAGGTATGATGGAATGTAAAAAAGCACTGGTTGAAGCAAACGGTGATATCGAATTAGCTATCGATAACATGCGTAAATCCGGCCAGGCTAAAGCAGCGAAAAAAGCAGGCCGCGTTGCTGCTGAAGGCGTTATCTTATCTGCTGTCAGCGCAGATGCTAAATTCGGCGCACTGATCGAAGTTAACTGTGAAACAGACTTCGTTGCAAAAGATACCGGTTTCCTGGCATTCGCACAGGACATCCTGAATTTCGTTATGGCTGAGAAAACTGCTGATGCAGAAGCTATCGTTGCGAAATTCGAAGAACAGCGTGTTGCACTGGTTGCCAAAATCGGTGAAAACATCAGCTTCCGTCGCGCTGCTATCTTAGAAGGCGACATGGTCGGTTCTTACATGCACGGCGCACGTATCGGTGTTCTGGTTGCGGCAACCGGCGCAAACGAAGAACTGGTTAAACACATTGCTATGCACGTTGCGGCAAGCAAACCTGAATATACCAAACCTGAAGATGTTCCTGCTGATGTTGTTGCTCACGAGAAACAAATCCAGCTGGATATCGCAATGCAGTCCGGTAAACCTCAGGAAATCGCAGAGAAAATGGTTATCGGCCGTATGAACAAATTCACCGGCGAAATCTCTCTGACCGGTCAGCCGTTCGTTATGGAACCAAGCAAATCTGTCGGCGACCTGCTGAAAGAAAACAAAGCAGACGTGACTGCATTCATCCGTTTCGAAGTGGGTGAAGGTATCGAGAAAGCTGAAGCTGACTTCGCTGCAGAAGTCGCGGCAATGAGCAAATAATCATTGCATATCAGAGCCGCCGGAAGGCGGTTCTGTTTTATCTGCAGTACCCCTGTTTATCATCCGGGCATCCGTCCGGGTATCTCTGGCAATAAATTCATCTGTTTAGGACAGAACACCATGGCTACCAATGCAAAACCTGTTTATCAACGTATTCTGCTGAAGCTCAGTGGCGAGGCTTTACAAGGGAATGAAGGTTTCGGAATTGATGCGACTGTACTTGACCGTATGGCGCAGGAAATTAAGGAACTGGTTGAACTGCAGATTCAGGTCGGTGTCGTTATTGGCGGGGGCAATCTGTTTCGCGGCGCAGGGCTGGCCGAAGCCGGTATGAACCGCGTTGTCGGTGACCATATGGGTATGCTGGCAACTGTGATGAACGGTCTGGCAATGCGTGATGCACTTCATCGCGCTTATGTGAATGCGCGGCTGATGTCTGCGATTCCGCTCAACGGCGTTTGTGACAATTACAGCTGGGCTGAGGCAATCAGTCTTTTACGTCACGGCCGTGTGGTTATTTTTTCTGCCGGAACAGGCAACCCATTCTTTACCACGGATTCTGCGGCCTGTCTGCGCGGGATCGAAATTGAAGCGGATGTGGTGCTGAAAGCCACAAAAGTGGATGGTGTTTACTCAGCCGATCCGGCCAAAGACCCGGATGCGGTGCTGTATGAAAAACTCAACTATCAGGATGTGCTGGAACGCGAACTGAAAGTGATGGATCTGGCGGCCTTTACCCTGGCCCGTGACCATAACCTGCCAATCCGTGTTTTCAACATGAACAAACCCGGTGCATTACGCCGTGTCGTGATGGGCGAGAACGAAGGTACCTTGATTTCGCGTGACTAAACGCCGGGACACCGGCGGAATTTGACGGTATCATTTATAAATCGATTCGCCAAAATTATAATGCGGGCCGCGCGACAGGCACGGTCTGAAAAATTACCCGTTTCCAAGGACTCATAACGTGATTAATGAAATCCAGAAAGACGCGCAGGAACGCATGGAAAAATGCGTCGAGTCGCTGAAATCCCAAATCAGTAAAGTGCGCACCGGTCGTGCTTCCCCGAGCCTGCTGGACGGTATCGTTGTTGAATATTACGGTACACCGACTCCGCTGCGTCAGTTAGCTAACGTGGTTGCGGAAGATTCACGCACCCTGGCTATCACTGTGTTTGACCGTTCAATGTCACCGGCTATCGAAAAAGCGATTATGGCCTCTGACCTCGGTTTAAACCCGTCATCTGCCGGTACGGTTATCCGTGTTCCGCTTCCTGCACTGACTGAAGAACGCCGTAAAGACCTGATCAAAGTCGTCCGCGGTGACGCTGAGCAGGGTCGTATTGCTGTGCGTAACGTCCGCCGTGACGCGAACGATAAAGTCAAAGCACTGCTGAAAGATAAAGAAATCAGTGAAGATGATGACCGCCGTTCCCAGGACGACGTTCAGAAAATGACTGACCTGTTTATCAAAAAAATCGATGATGCACTGGCAGCAAAAGAAAAAGAGCTGATGGAATTCTGATTCGGATGCTGTGCTGAACAGAACATATAAAAATAGTGCCCGAGGGCACTATTTTTTTACTTATCAGTTGCGGAAATGACTTCTCACTCTCTGTTGACCAAAGTGCTATACTTTTGCGATTCGAAATAACGATAAAGTAACATTGAGTATTTATCATGAAAGGTTTGGCAATTCTCGGATCCACAGGATCTATCGGTAAAAACACACTCTCGGTTATTCGTCAGCACCCGGATCTGTTCCGTGCGGTGGTTCTGGCAGCCGGGAAAAATGTTCAGACGATGTTTGAACAGTGTCTGGAATTTAAACCCCGCTATGCGGTGTTATCCGACGAAGTGGCTGCCGGTGAATTGCGCATTCAGCTGAAACTCCACGGCAGTGCAACCGAGGTACTCAGCGGCAGTGCCGCTATCTGTGAAGTGGTTCAGCTTGATGAAGTGGATCAGGTGATGGCCGCTATTACCGGGGTGGCCGGGCTGCTGCCGACTCTCGCGGCTATCCGTGCGGACAAGCGTATTCTGCTGGCGAACAAAGAAGCGCTGATTACCAGCGGGCGTCTGTTTTTTGCCGCCATGAGCACCAGCCGCGCTGAACTGTTTCCTATCGACAGCGAACACAACGCGATTTTCCAGTCTCTGCCGACCGGCGTACAGTTATCTCTCGGGCATGCTGACCTGACTGCCGCGGGTATTGATTCCATTATTCTGACCGGCTCCGGCGGCCCGTTCCGTGAAACCACCTTATCTGAGCTGGCCAATATGACCCCGGATCAGGCTTGTGCACATCCGAACTGGTCAATGGGACGTAAAATTTCCGTGGATTCCGCGACGATGATGAATAAGGGCCTTGAATATATTGAGGCACGTTATTTCTTTAATGCATCAGCAAAACAAATGGAAGTGATTGTGCATCCGCAGTCGGTGATCCACTCCATGGTCCGCTATACTGACGGCAGCATTATCGCGCAGCTGGGCACACCGGATATGCGCACCCCGATCAGTTATTCCATGAGTTATCCGGGCCGTATTACCGCCGGAGCTGAACGCCTTGATTTTACCCGTATGGGCGGCCTGACATTCACTGAGCCGGATTATAACCGTTACCCGTGCCTGAAACTGGCGATCGAAGCCTGTGATGACGGGCAGGCGGCAACCACGGCAATGAATGCGGCGAATGAAGAAACTGTGCAGGCATTTTTACAAAACAGAATCCGTTTCACAGATATCGCGCAAATAAACCGTATGGTAGTGGAAAATCACCGGTTCACGGAACCTCGGTCAATTGATGATGTCCTTATTATTGATAAACAGGCGCGGGAACTGACCCGTAAATCAATCGGAAAAATCGCGAAGTAATTAATTTATATTAACGGGTTGCGTTTGTCGGTGAATAGCGCAAGTGATATAGTTCAGCGTTGCGATTTCTGTAAATCAGATTTTTAATGACCGGTTAATAACACCATGACGTTATCACTGACAAACAGAGTCAACACCGTGAACCTGCACGGTGTTTTTGTGTCTGACGCCATGTATTAACCGATACCTCAAAGGATTAACTTGCGTGACAGTATCCAGTGAAAATGCCTCAGAAAAGCCGGGACCTCAGCATGTCGCCATTATTATGGACGGCAACGGCCGCTGGGCAAAAAAACGCGGAAAATTGCGGGTTTCCGGCCATCGCGCAGGGATCAAATCGGTCCGCAGCTCGGTCAGTTTTGCCATCAAAAACCAGATAAAATCCCTGACACTTTATGCCTTCAGCAGTGAAAACTGGAACCGTCCTGAACAGGAAGTCCACTCACTGATGGAGTTGTTTGTCTTTGCGCTGGACAACGAAGTCAAAAGTCTGCACAAACACAATGTCAGATTATCCGTCATCGGTGATATCAGCCGGTTCAGCCCGCGTCTGCAGGAGCGTATCCGCCGCGGTCAGGTGCTGACCGCTAATAACACCGGTTTACAGCTGAATATCGCCGCCAACTACGGCGGGCGCTGGGATATCACCCACAGTGTAAAACAGGTGATAGCACAGGTGCAGTGCGGGGAATTGTCCGCTGAAGATGTCAGCGAACAGGATATCAGCCGTCATATTTCGCTTCATGACCAGCCGCCGATTGATCTCGTGATCCGCACCGGCGGTGAGCATCGTATCAGTAACTTCCTGCTCTGGCAGGTTGCGTACGCCGAATTTTATTTTACAGAAGTGCTGTGGCCTGACTTTGATGAAAACGCATTCAGTGATGCGGTGACTTCTTTTACACAGCGTGAGCGCCGTTTCGGCGGAACCACACCTGATGATCAGTCTGAGCAGGCTCCGGGAGGAAATGTTGCTTAAGTACCGTCTAATTACTGCCATTATTTTAATTCCGCTGGTACTGCTGGCGATGTTTATGCTCGCGCCACAGCATTTCGGCTGGGTGGTGATTGCCGTGTGTGGTCTGGCCGGCTGGGAATGGGCGCAGTTTGCCGGTCTGAAAGGTGCCGGACAGCGTATTGTCACCGGCGTGCTGTTTGCCGCCGGTCTGGCTGCGTGGCAGCTGACACTGGATATGAATAACCTGATGGCGGATGCCGCTGTGCAGGTCAGCCTGTGGGCGGCGCTGGTCTGGTGGGTCTGTGCGGTGCTGCTGGTGATCAGTTTCCCGAAATCCGCCGCGCTGTGGAAAGATTCTGTGATTATCCGCCTGATCTTCGGTGTGGTGACCATTGTTCCGTTTTACAGCGGCATGATGGTACTGCGCAACCAGGGATATGCGGGCGGTGATGTGTATCAGGGGGCCTGGTGGCTGCTGTATGTCATGCTGCTGGTCTGGGCGGCGGATTCCGGGGCATATGCCTTCGGCCGTCTGCTGGGCAAACACAAAATGGCACCGCGTGTCTCGCCGGGCAAAACCCTGGAAGGTCTGGCCGGTGGCCTGATTACCGCCGGTCTGGTGTCCTGGCTGTTCAGTCACTATTCGCCGTTACAGACACTGCCGGAAAACCTGATTATCGTGTCAGTGATTGTGGTTCTGATTTATGTGTTCGGTGATCTGACCGAAAGCATGTTTAAACGTCAGTCCGGCGTGAAGGACAGCAGTCAGCTGATCCCGGGGCATGGCGGCGTGATGGATCGCATTGACAGCCTGACCGCGGCAGTACCGGTATTTGCCGGTCTGATCCTGTTAGTATTCTCCGGCTTTTAAGCACACCGGGAGCAGACAGAAAACGCATGATGACTTTTATCTGGAACTCAGCCGCGTTTGTTATCGCGCTGGGGATTTTGGTTACCGTACATGAGTTCGGGCACTTTTGGGTGGCCCGGCGCTGCGGTATTTTTGTCGAACGGTTCTCCGTCGGTTTCGGCAAAGCACTCTGGCGGCGTACAGACAAACACGGGACAGAATTTGTCATCGCAATGATTCCGCTCGGCGGCTATGTCAAAATGCTGGATGAGCGTGTGGCACCGGTAGCACCGGAGCGTCGCCATCAGGCGTTTAATAACAAAACCGTCGGCCAGCGGGCGGCGGTGGTCAGCGCCGGGCCGATCGCTAACTTTTTGTTAGCCATCGTGGCGTACTGGATTGTGTTTATGATCGGTGTGCCGGCGGTTCGTCCGGTCGTGGCGGATATCCGCGCGGGGTCGGTCGCAGAACAGGCAAATATTTTGCCCGGGATGGAACTAAATGCCGTTGACGGCATCGAAACGCCTGACTGGAATAGTGTGCGGATGGCGATGATCAGTAAAATCGGCGATGATTTTACCGTTCTGAATGTGGTTCCGGAACCGGGGTCAGCCCCGGCGGAAAAACGCCTCGATCTCACCCGCTGGAAATTTGATCCGGAAAAACAGGATGCTGTCCTGTCTCTGGGGATCATGCCGGTGTCCGCAAAGGTCAGTAATGAGATTAATGCACTGACGCCCGGGGGGCCTGCTGAAAAAGCCGGTTTACAACCGGGGGACAGGATCGTTAAAGTAAGCGGGGAGCCGCTTACGGTCTGGCAGCCGTTTACGCTCTTTGTACGTAATAGTCCCGGTAAAACGCTCGATTTACTGATTGAGCGGGGCGGAGAACATATTAATGTGCCTCTCACACCGGAGATAAAAAACAGCGGCGGCAGTAAACAAATTGGTTTTGCCGGTGTCGAATTAAAGGTTATTCCGCTCGACCCGCAGTATATTACGGAACATCAGTACGGGCCGGTGGAAGCGGTTGCCGAGGCAACCGGGAAAACCTGGCAGTTAATGAATCTGACCGTGAAAATGATCGGCAAGCTGGTGACCGGTGATGTAAAACTGAATAATCTCAGCGGTCCGGTATCGATTGCGAAAGGTGCCGGTATTTCCGCCGATTCCGGCTTAGTGTATTATCTGATGTTTCTGGCGCTCATCAGCGTCAATTTAGGGATCATAAATCTGTTCCCGCTGCCAGTTTTAGATGGTGGACACCTGTTATTCCTGCTTATCGAGAAGATAAAAGGCGGGCCGGTGTCTGAGCGTGTAGAAGACTTCAGTTATCGTATTGGTGTAATGGCACTGGTACTGTTGATGGGGCTTGCACTTTTCAATGATTTCTCCCGCTTCTGATTAAGGAAGACCGGGACCGGTAAGGAAAACGCATAACAACGATGGCGATGAAAAAGTTGCTCATAGCGTCGCTGCTGCTTGGCAGCTTCACTGCATACGGTTCAGACGGATTCGTGGTTCAGGACATTCAGTTTGAAGGTCTTCAGCGCGTCGCCGTTGGTGCTGCATTACTGAACATGCCTGTCCGTGTCGGAGACACGGCCAGTGATGAGGATATCGGACGTACCATTCGCGCACTGTTCGCGACAGGTAACTTTGAAGATGTCCGCGTCCTGCGTGAAGGTAATGTACTGCTGGTTCAGGTGAAGGAACGTCCGACCATTGCAAATATCACCTTCTCGGGTAACAAATCCGTGAAGGACGACATGCTCAAACAGAACCTGGAAGCATCCCGTATCCGCGTCGGGGAAGCCCTTGACCGGACGATGCTGTCAAACATTGAAAAGGGGCTGGAAGATTTCTATCACAGTGTCGGTAAGTATAACGCGACGGTAAAAGCCGTTGTCACACCACTGCCGCGCAACCGTATTGATGTGAAATTCGTTTTTGCGGAAGGTGTATCCGCGACTATTCAGCAAATCAATATCGTCGGTAACACTCAGTTTACCACGGCTGAACTGGTTAACCGTTTCCAACTGCGTGATGATGTACCGTGGTGGAACCTGGCGGCTGATCAGAAATACCAGAAACAGAAACTGGCCGGTGACCTTGAAACCCTGCGCAGCTTCTATCTGGATCGCGGTTACGCGAAATTCAATATTGATTCGACTCAGGTCAGCCTGACGCCGGACAAAAAAGGTATCTATATCACCATCAACGTGACCGAGGGCGAGCAGTATCAGATTGCCGGGGTTCAGGTTGCAGGTGAAACGGCCGGTCACTCCGCTGAAATCACCGAGCTGACCGCCATTGAGCCGGGTTCACTCTATAATGGTGCTCAGGTCACCAAAATGGAGAATGATGTCAAAAATATGCTCGGCCGTTACGGCTATGCGTATCCGCGCGTCATGACCCAGCCGGAAATTAATGAAGCCGATAAAACCGTGGTTCTGCATGTGAATGTGGATGCCGGTAACCGTTTCTATGTCCGCCAGATCCGTTTCGCCGGTAACGACGTGAGTAAAGACTCCGTTCTGCGCCGTGAAATGCGTCAGATGGAAGGGGCATGGTTAGGTAACGATCTGGTTGAAGCCGGTAAAGAGCGTCTGAACCGTACCGGTTACTTTGAAACCGTTGAGGTGGAAACCCAGCGTGTGCCGGGTGTGCCGGATCAGGTCGATGTCGTCTATAAAGTCAAAGAGCGTAACACCGGTTCCCTGAACTTTGGTGTGGGCTTCGGTACAGAGAGCGGCGTCAGCTTCCAGGTGGGTGTCACCCAGGATAACTGGTTAGGTACCGGTTATCAGGTTGGTGCGAACGCCAGTAAGAACGACTACTCAACGTACGCTGAACTGTCACTGACTGACCCGTTCTTCACGGTTGATGGTGTGAGTCTCGGCGGCCGTATTTTCTACAACGACTTCCGTGCGGATGATGCAGACTTGTCCGGTTACACCAACAAAACCTATGGTGTGGACGGAACGCTCGGCTTCCCGATCAACGAAAATAACTCCCTCCGTTTAGGTCTGGGTTATGTGCATAACACCCTGTCACGTATGGAACCACAGGTTAATATGTGGCGTTATCTGCACTCAATGGGTGAAGAGCCGAACTATAAAGATCGTGCGGAATTCCGTGCCGATGACTTTACCCTGACAACTGCGTGGGTTTATAACAACCTCGACCGTGGTTACTTCCCGACCTCCGGTGTGAAATCCACTGTGAGTGCGAAAGTCACGGTTCCGGGCTCTGATAACGAATACTATAAACTGATCGCAGATACCACCGGCTACTACCCGATTGACGAAAACGGCAGCTGGGTTGTGATGGGACGCGGTCGTTTAGGCTTCGGTGATGGTCTCGGCGGCAAAGAACTGCCGTTCTATGAGAACTTCTATGCCGGTGGGTCCGGTACCGTCCGTGGTTTCCGTTCCAATACCATCGGTCCGAAAGCAGTCTACTATGACGGGGCATCCGATAAGTTACGCAGCGACAGCCCGTCCCGTGATGCTATCGGGGGTAACGCGATGGCGGTGGCCAGTATGGAACTGATCACTCCGACACCGTTTATCGACGAAAAATACACGAATTCTGTCCGCACATCACTCTTTGTGGATGCCGGTACAGTGTGGGATACCAATTGGGACAATACTGAGCTTATGCAGAAGTATGGTATTCCTGATTACAGTAAAGCAGGGAACATCCGTGTTTCTACTGGTGTTGCGTTCCAGTGGATTTCTCCGCTCGGACCATTGGTCTTCTCTTATGCGAAGCCAATCAAAGACTACCAGGGTGACCGGACAGAACAGTTCCAGTTTAATATCGGTAAGACCTGGTAATTGCAGTACAGGGTTACCATGCGTAATAACCAGTACGCTCAGTGTGCAAAGGGAATCTTTACCATTGGGTTTAATATCCAACCAGTAAATGGTGTTTAAGGGGTTTTATTGTGAAAAAGTTATTAACTGCTGCCAGCGTGGGTATGGTATTAGCGATGTCTGCCGGTGCTGCTCAGGCTGCTGACAAGATCGCGGTTGTCAACATCGGTGAAGTTGTCCAGAAAATGCCGGGCCGTGAAGCGGCAGCAAAACAACTGGAAAGCGAATTCAAAAGCCGTGGTACTGAACTGCAGAGTTTAGAAAAAGATCTGCAGACCCGTGCTCAGAAACTGCAGAAAGACGGCGCGACCATGAAAGACAGCGAGCGTCAGAAACTGGCAGGTGAATTCGACACCAAACGTGCTGACTTCGCGAAAAAAGCCCAGGCATTTGACCAGGATTTCCAGAAACGTCAGATGGAAGAGCGCAACAAAGTCATGAAACGTGTTGAAGATGCAGTGAAATCTGTTGCTTCAAAAGGCGGATATGACGTTGTGATCGATGCTAACGCAGTTGCTTACTCTGTTTCCGGCATTGATATCACTGCTGACGTTCTGAAACAGGTTAAATAATTAATGTCTTCCATTCGATTAGCTGATCTCGCTCAGCAGTTGAATGCAACGTTACACGGTGATGGCGATCTCGTCATCACCGGTATCGCGCCTATGCATTCAGCAAACAGCGGGCAAATTACCTTTCTGTCTGATGCCCGTTACCGGGAAAAACTGGCTGGTTGTCAGGCGGGTGCTGTGGTATTGCGTGAAGACGATTTACCGTTTTGTCAGGTCGCTGCCCTTGTGGTGAAAGACCCGTACCTGGCGTATGCGCATATGGCGCAGATTATGGATACCACACCGGCTCCGGCTGAGAATATCCATCCGTCTGCCGTGATTGACCCGTCAGCCTCTCTCGGGGCCAATGTGTCGGTCGGTGCGAATGCTGTCATTGAGTCCGGCGTGGTTCTGGGTGACGATGTTATCATCGGCGCAGGATCGTTTGTCGGCAAAAATACCACCATCGGTGCCAAAACCCGTATCTGGGCAAATGTCACCGTGTACCACGGGATCGTGATTGGCGAAGGCTGCCTGGTTCATTCCAACACCGTTATCGGTGCGGACGGATTCGGTTATGCCAACGACCGCGGTCAGTGGGTTAAAATCCCTCAGCTGGGTTCCGTTATTATCGGTGACCGGGTTGAAATCGGCTCCTGTACTACTATCGACCGTGGTGCATTAGAAAATACGGTAATCGGTAATGGTGTTATCATTGATAACCAGTGCCAGATTGCCCATAACGTCATAATCGGCGACAACACCGCAGTAGCCGGTGGTGTGATTATGGCCGGGAGCTTGAAAATCGGCCGCAACTGTATGATTGGCGGAGCAAGCGTCATTAATGGTCATATGGAAATCTGCGATCGCGTCGTCGTGACAGGCATGGGCATGGTAATGCGGCCTATCACCGAACCGGGTGTATACTCCTCCGGTATTCCGTTACAGCCAAATAAAACATGGCGTAAAACTGCCGCGCTGGTGATGAACATCAGCGAAATGAATAAACGCCTGAAGGCAGTCGAACGGCAGCTGGATAACGACGATAAATAACAGCGCATTTTGCGGTATTTTTGCGGCCTGCTAACCGCGTGACGGGTATAGCAGGCCGTGTTATTAATAAGACATATGACAAAGAGACAGGAAGAGTATTCTGATGAGTGACAACCATACTCTCAAAATTGATGAAATTTTAGAGCTTCTTCCGCACCGGTATCCGTTTTTATTAGTGGATCGCGTGCTGGATTTTGAAGAAGGTAAATTTTTACGTGCCGTGAAAAACGTATCATTCAATGAGCCGTTCTTCCAGGGGCACTTCCCGGGCAAACCGATTTTTCCGGGCGTTCTTATTCTGGAAGCGATGGCTCAGGCCACCGGCATTCTGGCGTTCAAAAGCCTGGGTAAATTAGAGCCGGGCGAATTGTATTATTTTGCCGCCATCGATGACTGTCGCTTTAAACGCCCGGTACTGCCGGGAGACCAGATGATCCTCGAAGTGACTTTCCATAAGGAACGCCGCGGCGTTGCCCGTTTCACGGGTGTTGCGAAAGTTGACGGAGAAGTTGCCTGCGAAGCTACCATGATGTGTGCACGCCGCCGTGAGGGGTAATAAATGATCGATAAAACCGCCCGGATCCACCCGTCTTCCATTATCGAAGACGGCGCCGTTATTGGTGCCAATGTCACCATCGGTCCTTTCTGCTGTATTGGTGCGGATGTTGAGATCGGTGAGGGGACTGAAATCAAGTCCCATGTTGTGATTAATGGTCATACCAAAATTGGTCGTGATAACCAGATTTTCCAGTTTGCCTCCATTGGTGAGATAAACCAGGATCTGAAATACAAAGGTGAACCGACCCGCGTTGAAATCGGTGATCGTAACCGTATCCGCGAAAGTGTGACTATTCATCGCGGCACCGCGCAGGACACCGGCGTTACCCGTATCGGTAACGACAACCTGCTGATGATCAATGCCCATGTTGCTCACGACTGTGTGATCGGCAACCATTGTATCATTGCCAACAACGGAACCCTGGCGGGTCATGTCACGCTGGATGATTATGTCATCCTGGGTGGCTTATCGGCTGTTCATCAGTTCTGCCGTATCGGTGAGCACGTGATGGTCGGCGGCTGTTCAGGTGTGGCGCAGGATATCCCGCCGTTCTTAATCGCGCAGGGTAACCATGTGACCGCCTTCGGCCTCAATGCTATCGGCCTCAAACGCCGTGGTTTTGATAAATACGATATCAGTGCGTTACAGAATGCCTATAAAGTCCTGTACCGCAGTAATCTGACGCTGGCAGAAGCCAAAGTGCAGTTGGCTGAACTGGCGAAAGAAAATGTCCATGTAAAAACCTTCGCTGACTTCCTGGATACCGCTGAACGCGGGATCATCCGTCCGTAATTGCGGGGGCTGCCATGTCGGTATCACCTCGTCCGCTCACGATAGGTATTGTCGCCGGAGAAACCTCCGGCGATATTCTCGGCGCAGGCTTAATGCGCGCACTGAAAGAAAAATATCCGGATGTTCGTTTCTTCGGGGTTGCTGGTCCGCTGATGCAGGCGGAAGGCTGTGAAACCTGGTATGAAATGGAAGAACTGGCGGTGATGGGCATTGTGGAAGTGCTGGGGCGCCTGCCGCGTCTGCTCTCCATCCGCCGTGATCTCACCCGCCGCTTCCGTGAACTGAAGCCGGATGTTTTTGTCGGCATTGATGCACCGGATTTCAATATCACCCTGGAAGGACGGTTAAAGTCTTCCGGGATCAAAACGATCCACTATGTCAGTCCGTCAGTCTGGGCGTGGCGGCAGAACAGGGTCTTTAAAATCGCCAAAGCGACCAATCTGGTGCTGGCTTTCCTGCCGTTCGAAAAAGCGTTTTACGACAAATACAATGTGCCGTGCCGCTTTATCGGCCACACTATGGCAGATGCACTGCCGTTGCAGCCGGACAAAACCGCTGCCCGTGACGCACTGGGGCTGGATCCGTCCGCGCCGTGTCTGGCAATACTGCCGGGCAGCCGTCACGCGGAAGTCTCGATGCTCAGCGGCGATTTTCTGAAAACCGCGCAACTGCTGCGGCAGGCACTGCCGGATTTACAGATTGTGGTGCCGCTGGTAAATGCGAAACGCCGCGCTGAATTTGAAGCTATCAAACAGGAAATTGCCCCGGAACTGGATGTGCACCTGCTTGACGGCCGCGCCCGTGATGCCATGATTGCCTCGGACGCCGCACTGCTGGCGTCAGGTACGGCAGCACTGGAATGTATGCTGGCGAAATGCCCGATGGTCGTGGGCTACCGCATGAAGCCGTTCACGTTCTGGCTGGCGAAACGACTGGTCAAAACCCCGTATGTGTCACTGCCGAACCTGCTGGCAGGGCGCGAGATCGTGCCGGAACTGTTACAGGATGAGTGCCGCAGTGATCTGCTGGCAAATGCACTGCTGCCGCTGTTGCAGGGCGGTGAAGCCGTGGATAAACTCAGAGAAACCTTCCTGGAACTTCATCAGAAAATCCGTCTTGATGCGGATAATCAGGCGGCACAGGCCGTATCAGATATAGCGAGTAATTAATGGATTTTGTTTATCCGGACGCGGCACTGATTGCCGGTGTCGATGAAGTCGGCCGCGGGCCGCTGGTCGGCGCGGTGGTAACCGCCGCCGTTATTCTTGATCCGCAGAACCCGATCGACGGTCTGGCGGACTCCAAAAAGCTCACGGAGAAAAAACGTGAGCGCCTGTTTGCTGAAATTCAGGAAAAGGCACTGTACTGGAGTATCGGCCGCGCGGAAGCGGCGGAAATCGATCAAATCAATATTTTGCAGGCCACATTCCTGGCGATGCAGCGGGCGGTTGCCGGGTTGCCGGTGCGTCCGGGTTTTGTACTGGTGGACGGCAACAAAGCGCCGGATTTTGGTGTCCCTGCTCAGGCAGTGATCAAGGGTGACGGGCTGGTGCCGGAGATCAGTGCGGCGTCGATACTGGCAAAAGTCACGCGGGATCGCGAAATGGCGGAGCTGGATAAACAATTCCCGCAGTACGGATTTGCAAAACACAAAGGTTACCCGACGGCGCTGCATCTTGAGATGCTGGCGCAGTATGGGGTGACAGAGCATCACCGCACCAGTTTTGGCCCGGTCCGCCGCGCGCTGGCCGGTATCAGTAAGTGAGGATGGCGTAATGGCGGAACCGCGTTTTATTCATCTTAATATTCACAGCGACTATTCCATGATTGACGGACTGGCGAAAACCGGACCGCTGGTCAAAAAAGTGGCGTCGATGAATATGCCGGCGATGGCGATTACGGACTTCACTAACCTGTGCGGGCTGGTTAAATTTTACGGCAGTGCGCACGGCGCCGGGGTGAAACCGATTGTCGGCGCGGATTTCCTGATGGAAAGCGAGCTGCTGGGTGATGAACTGGCGTCACTCACGATTCTGGCACGCAATAATACCGGTTATCAGAACCTGACCCTGCTTATCTCCGAAGCCTATCAGAAAGGCTATGGTGCACAGGGGCCGACTATTCAGCGCGACTGGCTGGTTAATCACAAAGAAGGGCTGATTATTCTCTCCGGCGGGCGCAAGGGGGATGTGGGTAAGTTTCTGCTGCGCGGTAACAGCGCCCTGGTGGAGCAGGCGCTGGAATTCTGGCAGACCCACTTCCCGGACAGCTTCTACCTGGAGCTTATCCGCACCGGCCGGCAGGATGAGGAAAGCTATCTGCATGCTGCGGTACAGCTGGCGACAGAGAAATCCCTGCCGGTGGTGGCGACCAATGATGTCCGCTTTATCAGCAGTGAAGATTTTGACGCCCATGAAATCCGCGTAGCCATTCATGATGGTTATACGTTAGCGGATCCGAAACGTCCGAAACTCTACAGCCCTCAGCAATATCTGCGCAGTGAGGACGAGATGTGCGAGCTGTTTGCCGACATCCCGGAAGCACTGCAGAACAGCGTCGAAATTGCTAAGCGTTGTAACGTCACCATCCGTCTCGGCGAGTATTTCCTGCCGCAGTTCCCGACCGGGGACATGAGCACGGAAGATTATCTGGTCAAACGCTCGAAAGAGGGACTGGAGGAGCGCCTGGCGTTCCTGTTCCCGGATCCGGAAGTGCGTGCGCAGCGCCGCCCGGAATATGACGAGCGTCTGGATGTTGAACTGAAAGTGATTAACCAGATGGGCTTCCCCGGCTACTTCCTGATCGTGATGGAGTTTATCCAGTGGTCGAAGGATAACAATGTGCCGGTAGGGCCGGGACGTGGTTCCGGTGCCGGTTCACTGGTGGCGTACTCCCTGAAAATCACCGATCTGGATCCACTGGAGTTCGACCTCCTGTTCGAACGCTTCCTGAACCCGGAACGTGTTTCCATGCCCGACTTTGACGTCGATTTCTGTATGGAAAAACGTGACCGCGTGATTGATCACGTAGCCGAAATGTACGGGCGTGATGCCGTTTCTCAGATTATTACCTTCGGTACGATGGCGGCAAAAGCGGTTATCCGCGATGTCGGCCGTGTACTGGGGCATCCGTACGGGTTTGTCGACAGAATTTCCAAACTGGTGCCGCCGGATCCCGGTATGACACTGGAAAAAGCCTTTGCGGCAGAGCCGCAGCTCGGCGAGGTGTATGAGGCCGATGAGGAAGTCAGGGCGCTGATCGATATGGCGCGCATCCTGGAAGGGGTGACACGTAACGCCGGCAAACACGCCGGTGGTGTGGTGATCGCGCCGACAAAAATTACCGATTTCGCACCGCTTTACTGCGACCCGGAAGGGAATAACCCGGTCACACAGTTTGATAAAAACGACGTGGAATATGCCGGTCTGGTGAAGTTTGACTTCCTCGGTCTGCGCACACTGACCATTATCGACTGGGCGCTGGGCATGATTAACCCGCGCAATGAGAAAAAAGGCAAGCCGCCGGTGGATATCGCGGCTATCCCGCTCGACGACCAGAAAAGCTTTGATATGCTGCAGCGCTCGGAAACCACAGCGGTCTTCCAGCTTGAATCCCGCGGCATGAAAGATTTGATCAAGCGTCTGCGTCCGGACAGCTTTGAAGACATGATAGCCCTGGTGGCGCTGTTCCGGCCCGGCCCGCTGCAGTCGGGCATGGTGGATAACTTTATCGACCGTAAACACGGACGTGAGGCTATCTCTTACCCGGATGTGGAATGGCAGCATGAATCCCTGCAGCCGGTACTGGAACCGACGTACGGCATCATCCTCTATCAGGAACAGGTGATGCAGATTGCCCAGGTGCTGGCGGGCTATACCCTGGGCGGCGCGGATATGCTGCGCCGTGCAATGGGTAAGAAAAAGCCGGAAGAGATGGCAAAACAGCGCTCGGTATTTGAAGAGGGCGCGGTGAAAAACGGCATCGATGCCGAGCTGTCCATGAAAATCTTTGACCTGGTGGAGAAATTCGCCGGTTACGGGTTTAACAAATCTCACTCCGCTGCCTACGCGCTGGTTTCCTATCAGACACTGTGGCTGAAAGCACACTATCCGGCGGAATTTATGGCTGCCGTGATGACGGCGGATATGGATAACACCGAAAAAGTCGTCGGGCTGGTGGATGAATGCTGGCGGATGGGTCTGAAAGTCCTGCCGCCGGATATCAACAGCGGACTGTATCACTTCCATGTCAATGATGAAGGTGAGATAGTCTATGGTATCGGTGCGATTAAAGGTGTCGGTGAAGGCCCGATTGAAGCGATTCTGGAAGCCCGTAAGGACGGGTATTTCAAGGATATTTTTGATTTGTGTGCCCGCACGGACACCAAAAAACTGAACCGCCGCGTAATGGAAAAACTCATTATGTCCGGCGCGTTTGACCGGCTGGGGCCGCACCGCGCCGCGCTGATGTCCTCACTGGAGGATGCGCTGAAAGCAGCGGATCAGCACGCCAAAGCGGAAGCCATCGGTCAGGCGGATATGTTCGGGGTACTGGCAGAGGCACCGGAGCAGGTAGAGCGCTCTTATGCCAATATTCCGAAATGGCAGGACGAAATTATCCTTGAAGGGGAGCGGGAAACACTCGGACTGTATCTTACCGGACATCCGATAAACCGTTATCTGAAGGAGATTGAGCGCTATACTCATGGTTTACGTCTGAAAGATGTTAACCCGACACCGCGTGGTCAGATGACCACGGTAGTCGGTCTGGTGCTGGCTTCCAAGGTGATCACCACCAAACGGGGAAACCGGATTGGTGTCTGTACCCTCGATGATCGTTCCGGCCGGCTGGAAATTATGCTATTTTCCGATGCACTGGAACGTTACCAGCATCTGCTCGAACAGGATCGCATTCTGATTGCTTCCGGGCAGGTCAGCTTTGATGATTTCAGCGGCGGGCTTAAAATGGTGGTCAGGGAGCTGCTGGATATCAGCGAAGCACGCGAAAAATATGCGCGCGGGCTTGCTATCTCGCTCACGGACGGGCAAATTGACGAACAACTGCTGCACCGGCTGCGCGGTGCGCTTGAACCGCACCGCTCCGGGACAATACCGGTTCACCTTTATTACCAGAAGGACGATGCCAGAGCGCGGATGCGTTTCGGTGCCACCTGGCGGGTCACCCCGACCGATACCCTTCTGACGGATCTGCGGACTCTGCTGGGTAATGAGCAGGTAGAATTAGAATTTGACTAAAATAGGAACATTATGAGTCTTAATTTTCTGGATTTTGAACAGCCGATTGCCGAGTTAGAGGCGAAAATTGATTCGCTGACCGCGGTCAGCCGCCAGGATGAATCACTCGATATCAATCTTGACGAAGAAGTTGAACGCTTACGGGCGAAGAGTCTGGAACTGACACGTAAGATTTTCGCTGACCTGGGTGCCTGGCAGATTGCTCAGCTGGCACGCCATCCGCGTCGTCCGTATACCCTGGATTACGTCAAACTGATCTTTACCGATTTTCAGGAACTGGCAGGCGACCGCGCATATGCGGATGACAAAGCGATTGTCGGCGGGATTGCCCGTCTGGACGGTCGTCCGGTGATGATTATCGGCCATCAGAAAGGCCGTGAAACCAAAGAAAAAATCCGCCGTAACTTCGGCATGCCGGCACCGGAAGGTTACCGCAAAGCCCTGCGTCTGATGGAACTGGCAGAGCGCTTTAATCTGCCGGTGATCACCTTTATCGACACCCCGGGGGCCTATCCGGGCGTGGGCGCGGAAGAGCGCGGCCAGTCTGAGGCGATTGCCCGTAACCTGCGTGAAATGTCCCGCCTGAAAGTACCGACTATCTGTACCGTGGTCGGGGAAGGCGGTTCCGGCGGTGCACTGGCGATTGCAGTGGGCGACAAAGTGAATATGCTGCAATACAGCACTTACTCTGTGATTTCACCGGAAGGTTGTGCCTCGATTCTGTGGAAAAGTGCGGATAAAGCGCCGATCGCCGCAGAAGCGATGGGGATCACCGCGCCGCGTCTGAAAGAGCTGAAACTGATCGACAATGTGATCCCTGAGCCGCTGGGCGGCGCGCACCGTGATTATGAAGCGGTTGCCGCATCCCTGAAAGCACAGATCCTGTCTGATCTGGAAGAGCTGGATAAACTGGACAGCGAGTCTCTGGCTAATCGCCGCTATGAGCGCCTGATGAGCTACGGCTACTGCTGATAACTAGTTGTGGATACAGCCTTTTGTGAATCACTGTCTGCCGTGTTCCGCCGTGTGTTTGCCTCTCAGCAGGCAATCCTGGCGGGACTGAGCGGCGGGCTTGATTCCGTTGTCCTGCTGCATACTCTGCGGCAGTGGCAGACCGCTGAGCGTCCGGCGCTGCGGTTGCGGGCAGTCTACATTCATCACGGATTAAACCCGCTGGCGGATGACTGGGCAGAACACTGCCGGACATTCTGTGATTCACTCTCTGTTCCGTTTCAGGTGTGCCGCGTGCAGGTTGATCCCCGCAGAAAAGGGATCGAAGCTGCTGCCAGAGACGCACGTTATCAGGCTTTCCGTGAAGTGATAGCTCCGGATGAGGCGCTGGTAACCGCACAGCATCTGGATGATCAGAGCGAAACCTTCTTTCTTGCCTTAAAACGCGGCAGCGGCCCTGCCGGTCTCTCCGCCATGCCGGAACAGATGGCATTCGGTGCCAATCCGCTGATCCGTCCGTTACTCTCCTTCAGCCGTGCTCAGCTCGAACAGTATGCACAATATTATCAGCTTTCCTGGGTCGAGGATGACAGTAATCAGGATCGCCGTTATGACCGCAATTTTCTGCGCCATGCGGTATTACCGCAACTGAATGCCCGCTGGCCGCACTTTGCTCAGGCAGTTTCCCGCAGTGCCGCGCTTTGCGGTGAACAGGAAGCCCTGCTGGATGAACTGCTGCTGCCGGAACTTATGCAGTTAACGGATGCGGATAACGGGTTATCTTTTATCCCGCTGCTCAGCGCCGGGACGGCGAAACGCAACGGCATACTGCGCCGCTGGCTGAAACACTGTGGTGTGCAGATGCCGTCACAGCATCAGTTGGCACTGCTCTGGCAGGAAGTGGCACTGGCGAAACCGGATGCAGAGCCGGGCTATTATCTGAAACCGGTCACCATCCGCCGTTATCAGAATAAACTGCATGTGACAGAAAAAACCGCTGGGTTATCAGACTATTGCCTGCCGTGGGATCTGCACTCTGCGCTGCAACTGCCTGATGATGCCGGCATTTTGCGGATGGCGGAAACGGTCACTACACAGGATGTGGCTTCTGTGGTGCGTCCGCCGCGCCCGGATGAACAGGTGACTGTCCGTTTTGGTTTGCAGGGGCATTATCATATCTGCGGCCGTGATCGCGGGCGATCAGCCAAAAAGCTGTGGCAGGAATGCGGCGTTGCGCCCTGGCTGCGCGAACGCACACCGCTGCTCTGGTATAACGATACGCTGATAGCGGCGGTCGGGGTATTTGTCACGAAAGAGGGAGAAGCGGATGAGGCAAAACTGATGATTATGCAGGAAAAAAACAACCCCGCGGACGGGGTTGCAGAGTTATTCAGGACGGTGAGTGATCAATAACCACTGTTCCCAGTTCGGGATGACTGAAGCTGACAATAGAGTCCAGACGAAGCTCCCGCAGTTCGTTGTCAATCGTGACAACAAGGTACTCTACTTTCTTCCGGAGCACCAAATCGGTCGCTTTTCCTGTCAGAACATCGCCCCCCTGTAAGGTCACTTCCAGTACCATATGATGCTGGCAGGCCAGTTCGAGGTTGTCATAGTCATCACAATTAATTGGTTGATATTCGTTTTCTGCAGACATATTCCCTCACCATACTTTCGCTTGCGGTATCATCCGCGGATGGTTATTCAAATAGCCTCATCGCTCCCAGCAGACTATATCATAGTTATCATATTGGCTATTACTGATTACATTTTATTATCGGCAAAACATATTGTTTATCACTGTTTTGAGGAAAATCATTGCCATTTTAAAAATAAAAATGCGTAATTGTCTGAAAGCGCGTGAATATACAAAAACTGACAATCATTTTGCTAACATTACCTCATCTGATGTTCAGGGGGAAACATGAAAAATCTGACAAAACTCTTATTGGCGGCAGGCATTTTCAGCATTACGGCCTGTAGTTCGACAGTGGTTGTGCCACCAACTCCGGAAGTCCATGTTCTTGACCGTGCCTATAACGGCGTGGTTCCGTGTGCCGATTGCTCCGGCATGGATGTGACCGTTTTACTGGAAGGTGATGGCACCTATGTTATGCAGCGCACCTATCTGGAAACCCGCGACGGCAACCAGACCTTCTTTGAAACCGGGACCTGGGCGAAAGACGGCGAAAAACTGCGTCTGACCGATACTGCCGGGCAGCGTGCTTATTATGATCCGCAGGATAAATCGCTGGTAATGCTGGATATCGACGGCAACCCGGTTAAATCGGATTTGAACTACACCCTGAAAATGGTGAAACCGGTACAGCTGAAAGGTGAATATCGTTATATGGCGGATGCGGCAACGTTTAAAGATTGCCAGACCGGCGTGGTTTATGGGGTGCCGGGCAATATCGGTTTAGAGCAGGGCTACGGTAAGCTGGGCGTTGAAGGCGGAAAACCTGTCTATCTGGAAGTGGAAGGGTATTACACCATCCGTCCGTCCATGGAAGACGGCCAGTTTGATCAGGCGCTGATCCAGACCGGCAAATCCGTACTGGATAAATCCCGCGGTTGTCAGTAAGTTCTCTGAATCCCGCAGGCATAAAAAAGGCTGAACAGATGTTCAGCCTTTTTGTATTCATAGCACTGATAATCAGGCAGTGATGATTTTCTCTTTCAGCACACTGACAACGTCATCCAGCGCGATAAGGGATTTATCTTCGCTGCGGCGGTATTTGTATTCCACCACACCGCTGTCGAGGTTGCGATCACCGATAACGATGGTATGCGGGATCCCCATCAGTTCCATATCCGCAAACATCACACCCGGACGCTCTTTACGGTCATCAAAGATTACTTCAATGCCCTGAGCGGTCAGATCAGCGTAGAGTTTTTCCGCCACTTCTTTCACGCGGTAAGATTTGTGCATATTCATCGGCAGCAGAGCAACCTGGAACGGTGCAATCGCATCCGGCCAGATAATTCCGCGATCGTCGAAGTTCTGCTCAATCGCTGCGGCAACAATACGGGTGACTCCGATACCGTAGCAACCCATAAAGACCACTTCGTTGTGACCGGCTTCGTTCTGAACAGTCGCTTTCAGTGCTTCGGAATATTTTTTACCGAGCTGGAAGATATGACCGACTTCAATCCCGCGCTTGATCATCAGGGTACCTTTGCCGTCCGGGCTCGGGTCACCAGCGACCACATTACGGATATCCGCCACTTCCGGCAGGGCAGCATCACGCTCCCAGTTGATACCGAAATAGTGTTTACCGTCGATATTCGCACCGGCACCGAAATCACTCATCATGGCAACGGTACGGTCAGCGACCACCGGCAGCGGCAGATTGACCGGCCCCAGTGAACCCGGGCCCGCATTCACGGCTGTGCGGATCTCTTTTTCTGTCGCGAACTCCAGCGGAGAAGCAACCAGCGGATGTTTTTCCGCTTTCACTTCGTTAAGTTCGTGATCACCGCGCACCAGCAGCGCAACCAGTTTGTGGCCGCTCTCTTTGCTGCCGTGAACAATCAGGGTTTTGACGGTTTTCTCAACCGGCAGATTAAACTGTTCAACCAGCTCCGCGATAGTTTTCGCGTTTGGTGTATCAACCAGTTCCATTGCTTTCTGCGGTGCAGGGCGCTCAGTAATGTTGCAGACCGCTTCCGCCAGTTCGATATTGGCCGCGTAATCGGACTCAGAGGAGAAAATCACATCATCTTCGCCGCTCTGTGCCAGAACCTGGAACTCGTGGGATGCACTTCCGCCGATAGAGCCGGTATCTGCCATTACTGCACGGAAATCCAGTCCGATACGGTTGAAGATTTTGCTGTACGCCTGATACATCGTATCGTACGTCTCCTGCAGAGAATCCTGAGTCAGGTGGAAAGAGTACGCATCTTTCATGATGAATTCACGGGAGCGCATCACACCAAAACGCGGACGGACTTCATCACGGAATTTGGTCTGGATCTGGAACACATTCAGCGGCAGCTGTTTGTAAGATGTCACTTCGTTACGGATGATGTCCGTGACCACTTCTTCGTGCGTCGGACCCAGAACAAACTGGCGATCGCCGCGGTCGGTAATACGGAGCAGCTCCGGACCGTACTGTTCCCAGCGTCCGCTCTCCAGCCATAAATCTGCGGGCTGAACCACCGGCATGGAGATTTCCAGTGAACCGGCATTTTCCATCTCTTCACGTACGATCTTTTCAACTTTGCGTAATACGCGGACACCGGTCGGCATCCAGTTGTACAGACCTGAAGCAAGTTTACGGATCATCCCGGCGCGCAGCATCAGCTGATGACTGACCACTTCGGCGTCAGCAGGGGTCTCTTTCAGAGTAGAGAGCAGATATTGGGTAGTACGCATTATTTAGGTTCCATTAGAACGACAAACATGTCTTATCGCAGAAATATTCTGCGCAGAAGTGAAGTTAAGCCTGACAGTTTACCAGTGACTGCCGCGCCCCAAAAGGGGTTTAGCGTTTTTCCAGACTGATGACTTCGGTCACGCCGTCACGGATATGCCAGCGGACATTTAAATCCAGCAGGTGCACGGCATAAATTTTATCGTCAGCCTGTTGTTTTTTATACGCCGGACGCGGATCCTGCGCCAGTACCTGTGTGATAAAACGCGCCAAATCAGGATATTGTGCGGCCTGAGCTGTTATGAATTGCTGCGCGGCAGGGCTGAACACGACCGGCATATCCGCCGGCGGCTCTTCCTGCGCAAAACCGGCCAGTGCGCCGGGCACGGATTCAGCATAGGGCAGATAGGGTTTGATATCCAGCACCGGTGTGCCGTTAAGCAGATCCAGGCTGCCGAGGGAGAGATACGCCGTATCGCCGTCGTAACAGACTTTTTTCAGTTCAACCAGCGACATCCCGATCGGATTCGGGCGGAAGGTGGAGCGGGTGGCAAACACGCCCATTTTTGCATTACCGCCAAGGCGCGGCGGGCGTACCAGCGGACGCCAGCTGCCGGCCGGAATATCATGGAAAACAAAGATGACCCACACATGACTGAACTGTTCCAGTCCGCGCACGCAGTCGGCGTGATTATAGGGCGCCACAAAGTGCAGTTCCCCGGTACCATCCTCAACCAGCCCCGGCTGGCGCGGAATCGCAAATTTTTCCTGCCACGGTGAGCGGATAAACCCCACGGGCGAAAATGAAAACTCAGACATCATCAACCTTAATCGCAGTACCTTCGCATACCGCCAGCTGCTTACAACCCTGCGCGGGGTTCACGGCGCACTGGTGGAGTAACACGGCATCTGCTTTCAGTTTTCCGGCCCGGGACAGCATTTGCTTACGGGCTGCCGGAATACCGGACTGTGCAGGGTTTGCCGCTTCACGGCAATTCTGACCCAAAACCACACCAAGGTCACGGAAAGGTTTACCCAGCAGTTCTTCCGGGTGGAGATAGAGTTTGACGCGTGATGCTGCGGATGTTGATTTGGCTTTTTTACCGGCCGATTTTTTCAGCCGCATATCGGCGTATTGCGCCTGCTCCTGTTCAGAATGACTCTGACGGAAAGAGCATCCCGCGATGAGAAGAGCAAGCAGGCTGATAATAAGCACTCGCATGGAAAACAATCCTCTGGCTGTACAAAACAGAAAAGTAAGGGCAGATGAAATATTATTATTTATATGATGAACATTTAATGATTATAACAAAATAAAAAGGGTGAACAATTGTTCACCCTCAGTGTAATATTCTTTGATTAAAGATAAAAGAACTTAGCAGTTATTCTGAACTCCCGGTCTTTTACCAGCCTTTCACCGCACCGCCGTTGAAGACTTTATCTGCTTCGTTAAAGACTTCATCAGACTGATATGCCTGAACAAATTGTTTCACCGCTTCACTGTCTTTATTATCTTCGCGGGAGACAATAATGTTGACGTAAGGTGAATCTTTATCTTCAACAAATAAGCCGTCTTTAGCCGGGGTTAAGTTGATCTGGCTGGCGTAAGTGGTGTTGATCACGGCCAGGTCGATCTTATTATCATCCAGTGAACGCGGCAGTTGCGGGGCTTCCAGCTCGATCAGTTTCAGACCTTTCGGGTTTTCAACCACATCAAGAACTGTCGGCAGCAGACCGGTGCCTTCTTTCAGTTTGATTAATCCCTGCTTCTGTAATAACAGCAGTGAACGGCCGAGGTTAGTCGGGTCATTCGGCAGAGCGACCTGTGCGCCGTCCTGTAATTCATCCAGTGATTTGATTTTCTTTGAATAACCGGCAATCGGATAAACAAAGGTATTGCCCACCGGAGTTAATTTGTAGTTACGGTCTTTAATCTGCTGATCCAGATACGGTTTGTGCTGGAATGCGTTCAGATCGATATCACCACGGCTGAGCGCTTCGTTCGGCATGACGTAGTCGTTGAACGTAACCAGTTCCACATTCAGGCCGTATTTGTCTTTGGCGACTTTTTTCGCCACTTCTGCCACCTGCTGTTCAGCACCGACGATCACGCCGACTTTGATACTTTTCGGATCTTTTTCATTCTGTCCGCAACCCGCCAGCACTAATGAACCCAGCAAAGCACCGGCAACGACAAGCGATTTTAATTTAAAAGCCATCTTTTCTTTCCTCGTTCTGTTTAATACGCGTTCGCAGTCAGTGCGGCGCGGAGAGAGTCTTATTTGTGGGTAACGGCCTTAACCAGACGATCACCACTTACCTGAATGATAAAGACCAAAACAACCAGCAATGCCAATACCGTATTCATAACTACTGCGTTATATCCGACATAACCATACTGATAACCAATCTGACCTAACCCGCCTGCACCGACAGCACCACCCATTGCGGAGTAACCCACGAGGGTGATCAGCGTAATGGTAGCGGCGTTGATCAGTCCCGGTAATGCTTCCGGCAGCAGGATCTTGCTGACAATCTGTAATGGTGTGGCTCCCATCGCCCGCGATGCTTCAATCAGTCCTGACGGGATCTCCAGCAGGGCGTTTTCCACCATACGGGCAATAAACGGTGCAGCGCCGACAGTCAGCGGCACAATGGCAGCCTGTAACCCGATAGATGTACCGACGACTAACCGGGTAAACGGAATCATCCACACCAGTAAGATAATGAACGGAATCGCGCGGAAGATATTGACCAGCACGGACAAGGTCCGGTACAGGCTTTTATTATCCGCAATTTGCCCAGAACGGGTGATATACAGCAGTACCCCCACCGGCAGACCGATTAAAAATCCCAGGAAACCGGATGCAAATGTCATAACCAGGGTTTCCCAGATGCCTTTAACTAACAGTAAAATCATTCCTTCAGACATAACCGAGAACCTCTGTTTTTACGTGGTGTTCTTTCAGAAAACTAATCGCCGCTTCAACATCCTGCGGGCTGTTACCGTCCAGTTCTGCCAGCATGACACCAAATTTCACACCACCCGCATAATCCATCTGAGAACTCAGGATGCTGATATCAATATTGAACTTGCGTGATGCAATCGAGATCAGCGGGGCATCGACAGACTGACCACCAAACTCCAGTTTCAGCAGCGGACCCAGTCCTTCCGCCGGTTCCGGTTTCAGACGTGCCAGATAATCTTCCGGCACATCCAGATGCAGCGTGGATTCAATAAAGGCCTGTGCCACTGGTGTTTTCGGATGAGAGAACACCTCACTCACCGTATTCTGTTCAATCAGCTGTCCGCCGCTGATAACCGCAACCTGGTCACAGATGCGTTTCACCACATCCATTTCATGGGTGATCAGCAGGATAGTTAACTCCAGCCGGCGGTTGATGTCTTTCAGCAGTTCCAGAATCGAACGGGTCGTTGCCGGATCCAGGGCGCTGGTGGCCTCATCACACAGTAATACCTCCGGTTCGTTTGCCAGTGCGCGGGCGATAGCCACACGCTGTTTCTGACCACCGGACAGATTTGCCGGATAAACATCCCGTTTATCAGACAGACCGACCAGGTCAAGCAGCTTCACAACCCGTTTTTCAATTTCCGCCGCCGGTACGCGGTCCAGTTCCAGGGGCAGAGCGATGTTCCCGAAAACAGTACGGGAGGACAGCAGGTTAAAGTGCTGAAAAATCATTCCGATGCCGCGACGGGCACGGGTTAACTCTTTATCGTTCATCTTAGTGAGGTCACGGCCGCCGACGAGTACCTGTCCGGATGTCGGCCGTTCCAGCATATTCACACAGCGGATAAGCGTACTTTTCCCGGCGCCGGAAGCACCAATCACACCGTAAATCTGCCCTTGCGGGACGTGCAGGTTAATATCAGAAAGTGCCTGTATTTCGCGATGACCCTGCTGAAAAACCTTATTTATATTCGTCAGCTTTATCATGTAATTATTATTACCTTGTTACGTGAAACTGGTTGTTCACCAGATGATTTTCGGATGTTAAGATGTCTGGACGGCTAAGTCAACAGGATTTAGTTATCAGGCCGCATTCTCATTCCGCATCAAATAGGCGATACTAAATACATTATTGATGACGGACTAAGAGTGTAACCATGGGTATCCCCGCAGTATTTCTGGACAGAGACGGCACCATTAACGTAGATACCGGCTATCTCCATGAGATTGATGATTTTCAGTTTATAGAGAACGCGATTGAAGCAATGCAGGCCATCAAGCAGATGGGCTACGCTTTAATCATAGTCACAAATCAGTCGGGTATTGCCCGCGGTATGTTTACCGAAGATCAGTTTATGCATCTGACAGAATGGATGGACTGGTCTCTGGCGGATCGCGGCGTTGACCTGGATGGTATCTATTATTGTCCTCATCATCCCGAAGGTACTGTCGAAGAGTTTCGTCAGGAATGTAACTGCCGTAAACCGGAGCCGGGTATGCTGCTGGATGCACAGAAATTTCTGAAGATCGATATGAGTAACTCTTATATGGTAGGGGATAAGCTCGACGATATGCTGGCCGGACGGGCAGCCGAAGTGGGTACAACCGTATTGGTACGCACCGGTAAACCGGTAACGGAAGACGCCGAAGCGGCGGCAGATATTGTGATTAACAGTATCGCGGATTTACCTGCACTGCTGAAACCCGTACAAAAAAGCGCAAAATCACCTAAAAAGTAACCCGATTGGGTGTTTTATCTGCAAACAGAAAAAAAGCTGAAATAAACAC
>NZ_KV791646.1:0-622 GCF_001807955.1 Morganella sp. HMSC11D09 | reverse complement strand
CCGGCGCAACAACGGCCCGATCCTGTCCAGTCCGGCAGATATGGCAGAACGCGGGTTTGTATCTGCGCATAACCGGTTATTTACGACACTGGCAGCAAAGCGCCGGGAGATGAGACAGAACAGCGGGGTGGCAATGTGACTGGCACCAAAATTATCCACGTTAATTTCAAAGACGAAAATAAGCCGGTACTCAGTACTGTGGTGGAAGATAAAAAATCCCGGCAGCAGGAAAGGTGTAAGCACCACGGTGTAATCATCAATGAACAGTATCGCCAGGTCACGTGTGAGCACTGTAATTGTGTTGTTGATGCCTTTGATGTGCTGCTGTCCCGCGCTAATGATGCCGAACATGCTGTCCGCGAAATTGTCGAGCTGATGGAAAAGCGGGAAGAACTCCGTAAATCAGTCGATGAGCTGCTGAAAGCGGAAAAGAACACCAAGGCAAGATTACGCAGCGCCAGAACCGATCTGCTTTTTACTGAAAATAAAATGGCTCAGCTTAAAGGGGAGGTTGGATGAAGCAGCCTTTAACCCTCACACTCCCGTTCCCGCCGAGTATGAACACCTACTGGCGTTCCCCATCACGGGGAGTCTTAAAAGGCCGGGTGCTGATCAGCGAAAA
>NZ_KV791645.1:0-3834 GCF_001807955.1 Morganella sp. HMSC11D09 | reverse complement strand
ACGGATTAGGTAATGAGCCTGTCGTATTCCTGTGCTCTTATTATTGCCATGAATAAAAAACCGCGTACAGCTCTTATGTTAAGTGATAATAAGGTAATTGATGCTGTGGCAATATAAACGAAAAAGGCCGCAAAAGGCGACCTTTGGAATTTAAATAAATATTATACAACCTTTCTTAATCTAAATGACGCACTACAATTGTAAACAATACATCTTAGTTATGTTGTTGGTATATACTTATTCTTTCCCCGGTTGCTGTTTGCGGTTTTTTTGTACACAACTAATGCTCTATCCGGTGATTCAACAGAATTGAATATGTGAGCTATCATTATGGTTTTTTATCATCCTGACTCAGGCATAGCGAACATAAAACAACAGGCCCTTTTGCTATAACAACAGCCTGTTGAATAGCTGCATGCTCTCCCCAGAAATATCCGACATACGCTGTACTTTTAGCCTGCTGTAACTTTTGACATGTAATTTTATGTAAAACAAAACTACTATCACTCTCAGTCAACGTTAAATAATAATCCATATACCCCGCCTGTTATTCTTTATACTTATAAAAACAGGAATAACATATTAACAGGGATTTTAAAAATTAAAAAATCTACTGATTCCCTGTCATAAGAATCCAGCCAGACAACTGATCCTGCCACACCATGGATCTGGTACATCTTTTTTTAAACAAAAAAACAGAATATTATGCATTACAGTCCTCTTGTTTATTCAATTCAGCAAGCGCTAATTCTCTCATCCAATCTGAAAGCAGTGGTTTAGTTTTTACCGCATCCATGAGCGCTCTCTCTTTTTTGGTCAGGCGAACAACAATTACTTCTGTTTTCATATTAGGCACAATAATTTCCCTCTGTTAAGAAATAATATTGGCACAAAATAAAAACAGAGATGTCGACTTTACACGTATTTACATAATAAAAAGCCCCATCATAACTGATGAGGCTGAAAAGACTCTGGTGGAGCACCTAGTCTCCCCGTCTTCATCTTTTACTCTTTAAGTATAGCAGATAAAATCAATACGCCCCCCAAAAAACAAGATAATCAAATTTTAATTTAAAATATAATGGCCGTTTTATGGATGGTGATGTTTTGTATCAATTTATTCCTGACATTTACATAACACAAGTAATCTGTGGATAGTTTTACACATACTTCAAATGTGATTTATGCAAAGTAAACAACCATCAACACAATGGCTAACACCAGCAAAGCAGAAACTGATAACCATTGAAATAAACGGAACACTGTATCAAATTGAAACGGGTTAAACATAGATACTCCTCTGGAACATAGTCCCGTGAGTGCCGCTCATTTCTCTGATTCACCGGTAAAGAAGATAACCTTACGGTTGTAAAGTCAGCTCCCAGACTGAGCCAACGGCACGGTATTGACAACACTACTATACCACATCGTCTTGGCACGGATTTTTTATTTACCTGATATTACTCAGCTTCGCAGTTTACCTTTTTTCTTTTAAGAATTGGTTTTTCTGTATTAGCTACATAAAGAGCAAATACTAATATCAGAATTGTAATTGAATATACGATTAATAATGATGGTTGTTTATGTTCGACTACTACCAGCCTGATAACCGCTGTTATTGCTATATATAAAAAATAATGCAGCGGAAAATGATAGTTTGATTGAAAGTACTTGATTATTAATGCAATAAATTCAAAATATAAAAAATATATAATTATCCCATCAACTAATGAATACAGCGATACCGGGTCATTTTTTTTAAATAACAAAGCAGCAAGGATAATTGTTTCTTTTATCAAAAAAACAATCAATATAATTGCCAAAAGTAACAGTGCCGCACTGCTGATCCACTGAAGCAACCGACTTATTAACTTTGATTGGCTCAACCCTGACATGATGGCTCCTGAGGTTTCCCTCTTCAATATCACATCTATTTTTTATAGAATACAAAAATAAAGAACCGAAGGTACGGAACTTGCTAAACGTCAGCTGATATGAAATGTGTTTATACAGTTTACCACATTCTATTTCTTTAACTGTCTTACTTACACGTGATTACAATAAATAATCAACTTCATCAACATGAGTATAAAAACCCGCAATACGAAGTTTTTGTTTATAAGCAATGTGATACAGAGATCATTCAATGACAATCTTTGTAACTTATTTGTACAGAGAATTTTCTCCCGGAGGTCTGGTCTTAAACCTTCTGTGTGCCCACAAGTATTGGTCCGGAGCATGCATGATTTCTGCCTCAATAATCTGATTTAGTTTCTCAGCATCTGCCAGGTCATCTCCACACGGAAAATCAGCAATTTCTTTACCAATTATTAATTCATAAGGCCTCTTACCACTTTCATTATTTCTTATCATCGTTGCAGTAAGTATCGGCGACTTCGATAATTTGGCTATAGCTGCCACTCCTTTTGATGTAGAAGCATTAGCTACCGAAAAAAAAGGGGCGAAGATAGTACCTTTAGTTCCAAAGTCCTGATCCGGAGCAAACCAAATAGCCTGCCCGCGTTTTAGTTCCGATACCATAAACTTCAGATTCTTACGGTCGATCATCCCGCTTCCGGAACGGCTTCGGCATCTTGTTTGTATATACTCCATTGCTTTATTGTTGTGGGGACGATACATAGCATTTACAGGAAAACACAGCCCCATAACTCTGCCCCCAAGTTCCAGCGACATGGAATGAATACCAATAATTAAAACACCATTATTTTTGTCATATACATCATTAAAGTTATCACAACCCGTTACTCTAAATATTTCATTAATTTTTTTGTCATTCCAGAACCAGGCAATACCGGTTTCAAATAATGCAATCCCTAAAGATGACAGGTTGCTTGCAACCATACTCTCTATCTGGATTTTATTTCTGTCAGGAAAACATAATTCTAAATTTTTTTTAATTATGGATACCCGCCTTTTCAGGAACAAACCAGAAAAACGACCTAACTTATCGCCTAAAAACACAAGCCATGGATAAGGAATCTGAACTAAACAGAAAAGCAACAGGATACCAATCCAGGTTAAAATGTACCTTGGGTGAAGAAGCCTGATAGAAAATTTATTCAGAGAATACATTTTTTCCTGATAAGGAATAATTACTGCATAATAAAAAGGCCTGATAATATTATCAGGCCTTGGAATTTAGTTTTTCTATTGCCTGGACAACAGCATCACCGTTTTACAAAAAATGCATTTTGCACCATGCGGATTTGATGCGGAAACATCAAAGTGCGAAGTCCGGTATTGTGTTCCACTGCAACAGGGGCACTGAAAAAACAGTGCTATTATCATTGGTGCGCCTTAGAGACCCACCACATTTGATGCAGACGGACCTTTTGCCCCGTCTTCAATATTGAAGGTAACATTCTGACCTTCAAATAATGTTTTGAAGCTGTCACTCTGAATCGCAGAGAAGTGAACAAACACATCTTTGCTACCATCTGCCGGAGAGATGAAGCCAAAACCTTTCGATTCGTTAAACCATTTTACTGAACCAGTCATTGTATTAGACATAGAATTTCCTTTAATTTTTTTGATTGCCATAAGGCATATGCGGTTTGTTTTTTATTTTTACTTATGGGAATTAATTAGAAGGAATTCGCAATGAAGTGGTATCGAGGATAACGCTAAATGGTGAACGACTTTAAACTGACTAGCATAAATAGGCCTGTACTTCCAAACCAGTGACCCCATTAAGCCACAGATGATCACAAATAGCAAACTTTATTATTTTATCCCTCGGATGTTACGTATCACTACACGTAAATCACGACTGATTTTAACCAATTATCTTATCTGTTTATCAACATAAAAAAA
>NZ_KV791644.1:92493-94415 GCF_001807955.1 Morganella sp. HMSC11D09 | reverse complement strand
TCTTCACACAAATTGATATAGCGCGACCGAGGCCACCGGCCGTATACCGGTGGTCTCACTTTTCATCCGGAACCCCGAATACAGCGTCAAGACTCCCGACAAATCCCAAAAAGTAAGAAAATACTTTCCCTGATTTTTTATAAATTCCCCTGACTTCATCACGGGTTAACTTCCCGTCTTCCAGGCTTTTCTTAATATGTAATTCCAGCTCTGCCTGTGCCGCCGCAAGGGTCATGCGGATACCAAACAGCTCAACCTGATCAATGTTGTCAGGGTCTATGTCCTGCATCGGCGTAATACCGTGCCGATCCATGTGGTATTCGACCAGGTGACGGGTTTTGGTCAGGTCTTCCATTGCTTCCAGTTCGTCATTGTCAAAAAACCGGCAGCCGTTCTTCTCGTACAGGTTGTTGTTGAATGTCGTCAGTGACATCCCCAGCGCCCCAGCCAGCGCTTCCCGTCCACCCGGCATGGCGCAGCACATCTTTTTTACGACTTCTTTCAGTGATTCATTCTTCATTGCCTACTCGCTTTCAGGTTGAGTTGTAGTTAACTGGGTCAGATGGTTTTGCTATCGTTAGGTAATCCATCCGACTCATTTGGATAAAGATCCGGACGCAACTGGTTTGGTGTTATCACCCAATTACCCAACTCGCACAGGTGGATAACTCTTTCTGCCGGAACCTGATTGTTCTTGATCCAGTTAAATACAGACTGAGGTGATTTAAACCCAAACAGCCGAGATACCGCTGATGGTGAGCCCACCGCTTCAATTGCCTTTTCTGTAATGCTTTGTTGTTGCATTTGTGCCTCCTGTTATCAATAAAACAATACTACTTAAAGTAGAGAATAAAGGCAACTTATAATAGAAATGACAATTTTGGATGTAGTGGATAGACTTCTACCTATGGTAGAAACTCCGAAATACAAAAGCTTTGCCGACCGACTGGTGCAGCGCATGACTGATGTGGGGGTTGACGTTAAGCAACTATCCGAGGGTGTAGGCGTTACGTATGAAATGGCACGCCGGTATACTTTAGGCTCCGCCAAGCCACGTGACGATAAAATGGAGCGGGTAGCTGAGGTTGTTAAGTCGACGCCTGTATATCTTGATTATGGTGTGTGCACTGATGGAACGGTCGACAAGATGGCTGCAGATACTGTTACAGTGAGGCAAATCGAGGCATTTGCATCTGCTGGGAATGGCTATATCAATAATCCCTTCCCAGAAGTGATCAGGTCAATCGAGATCCCGCAGGACCGCATATATGAAATGTTTGGCCGCCGGACGCTTGAAGGTGTGGTCATTATCAATGCGGATGGTGACAGTATGACGCCGACCCTGAACCCGAAGGATTTGCTGTTTATTGATACTAAAGTCGGGCAGTTTACAGGTGATGGTATTTATGTCTTTAATTTTGAAGGATCAACGTTCATCAAACGCCTGCAAAAAGTTAAAGGCCGCAAACTGGCTGTTATATCCGACAATGACTTTTATCCGCCTTTCCACATTGAAGAACATGAAATGCATGAATTGTATTTCCACGGCAAACTATTGATTAGTATACCGATGAACATTAAATACTTCTCATAAACACAGAAAACCAGCCCATGCTGGTTTTTTTTATGCCTTTATTTTCTACTTTTAGTAGTTGACATAATCTACTTTTGGTTGCATTCTTGTTTTCAACGAAGACAGGAGATTAATCATGCAAGCCGAACCAATCATCACCACTAACAACATGTCAGTAGACGATGTTGCCGCGTGGATCACCGAAAAAGCCCAGGCACTTCAAAAGCTGGAATCTCTGCGTGCAGAACGTGACAGAGAGATCCGCGACCACGAACGCACTATCAGTCGACTCGATGAAGATATCATCAAGTGGGAAGAGCGCTGTACTTTAACAGTACAACCGCAGTAA
>NZ_KV791644.1:13696-92473 GCF_001807955.1 Morganella sp. HMSC11D09 | reverse complement strand
TGCGTATCTGAATAACTGTGTGAAGAGTAAACGACCCCACAACAATAACCATGCAATACCATTAGCGGCCGTGCATAACGCGGTGCAGTCCACCAGCCGGCCGCCGTTTTTTACAAACATAAGTCCACCGGCGTAAATCGTCCTGCCGGATAGATACCTTGCCTGACCGCTGGTGGACTTATCTTTGTGTGAAGAGACAACGAAAGGAAAAACGCAATGAGCGAGAATAACCGCATGACCAGTGTACCGGACTTTCTCTCCGAGTTAGACGCCGGTGTGTTTGAAAACAAACTTTCTGCTGCACTGAATGAAGTCGCTTTTGGTACCAATAAGAACGGCGGTACTGGTGAAGTACATGTGATTTTTAAATTCACTCAGTCAGATGAAGACCGCGTGAAAATATCTCACAAACTGAAAATGGTTACACCGACTAAGCGCGGTAAAAAATCGGAAGAGGATACAACCGAAACACCGATGTGGGTCGGTAAAGGCGGGAAACTCACTATTCTGCCGGAAGACCAGGGGCAGCTATTTGGTATCGACGGCAGTATTGACGGGAAATTAAAAGCTATTAATTAATTTCCACTTTTTAAATAAATCATTCCATTTACTTTTTATGTTTTTAATTAAACAGGAGTCTTTGTATGTCTAATTTAGACGGAGCCGCTATTTCTCAGATTCAAAATATGGCTGTTGCTGCATTAAGTCTGGACGCTGTAAATAAATCCCTCTGCCCTGCTGTGGTTTTACCGGGTGATTTCAATGTTAAAAGCCTGGAGCACTTACAGGAAGGTCGTTACCGCTTCCGTGGTGCGATGGACACAACCAGTATCGCTGATTTTGTGAAATATTCTCTGCAACACGGTATTGAAGAAGGTGTCAGCTGTTTTATTGATGCTGATGAGATGGCTGCTAAAACCATCTTCAATATCGGTTCCATCGGTGAACCGGGGCATGCTGATAACACAGCCATGGTATCACTGAAAAAGACCGCACCGTTCGCTTCTCTGCTTAACGTGAACGGTCACAAGTCCGGTCAGAAAGAACTGGCAGAATGGCTGGAAGACTGGCGCGATAACCTGATGGCGTTTGATGCAGAAGGTAATGTTATCGATATTAAGCAGGCAATCAATGCCGTACGCAAAATCACCATTGAAGCAAGCCGTTCCGCAGATCATGAAGACAGTGATTTCGGCGCTAAGCGCTCTGTGATGGAAAGTGTGGAAGCGAAAAGCCGTGACATCATGCCTGCGGTATTCCAGTTTACCTGCACACCATACGATGAACTGTCTGAACGTGCTATCAAACTGCGTTACAGCGTTCTGACCGGTGGTGATGTACCTGTGCTGGTACTGCGTATTGTTCAGCTGGAAAAACTGGAAGAGCAAATCGCACAGGAATTCCGTGATCTGCTGGCTGATAAATTCGAAGAAACTGAAATCCAGACGTATATCGGTAAATTCAAAGCATAATTATTTTATGCCGCTTTAACCGGCGGTATTTTTATATTCCAACACCGGGGAATTAATTACTTATAAAAAGTAACGGCTTTTTATTACCTAAATTGTGTGGAGAGATAAATGTCATATATAGCAACCAGTACCGGAAAACATATTGATTTCACCAATATCACTCCGGATCAGATCTGTATCGAAGATATCGCGCGCGGTCTGTCGAATGAATGCCGCTTTGCCGGGCAACTGGAAAGTTTCTATTCCGTGGCTCAGCACTCTGTATATGTCAGCCAGATTGTACCGCCGGAATATGCACTGGAAGCCCTGCTGCACGATGCTGCTGAGGCGTATATCAAAGATATTCCCTCACCGCTGAAAGCCATGCTGCCGGACTACAAGGCCGTGGAAAAACGCATTGAAGCGGTTATCCGTGAGAAGTTCGGCCTGCCGCCGGTAATAACCGTTGATGTTCACTATGCCGATCTGGTCATGCTGGCGACTGAAAAGCGGGACTTTGAAATAGACCCCGCCAGCCACTGGCCGATGCTGGATTCAGCTCCGCCATATGATGACATCATTATCCAGCCACTGACACCACCGCAGGCATATCACCAGTTTATGGCGCGGTTTGAAATGCTGACTGCTGAGGCGTAGACCATGAAAGAGAGGGGAGTCAGATTCTTGAGCTGACTGAATATAAGCCTACCATTGTGCAGCGTGTCGGTAAGAACGATAAAACGCACTGGATGGTATTCTATAAAGGTGCAGACAATGACAGCAATTAACCCAATAAGCTATATAAAACCAGAACGTGATACTGATGGTTACTGGGTGCATCCAGATGTTCCTTGTTTGGAATCGAATCAGGAAATAGAGCGGTGGTGCGATGAGAACAATCTTGAACACCAGGTGGTGTATTGTTGTAACGACATTGATAACTTCCACCCGCTGTGGTTCAGCTACTTTGAAGAAGGTGATACCAATATTTCAGCGTGGGAACCAACAAAACCCGATGGTGATGGCTGGTTTATCGCCTGGATAGCAGACAATGAAGACGGCCCGATCTGTATGTGGGTTAGACCTAAAAACCTCTAATCGTATACGGCGATGTGTGGAGAGAAGACTATGGCTATCGGAAAACTTATGAAAGCCAGCGCATGGGCAAAAAGAGAGTTTGAGACAGGATCAATACCCGATAACAGAACCGTCCGGCGCTGGATAGAAATCGGATCGCTGAAAGGCCGAATTGTTGACGGAACTATTCTTGTTCATTCATCTGAACGATGGGGGGTTGAGTCTGAGGTTTCCTCATGCGTAAGCGATCTGATTAAGGCTTCATAATATGGCACGACCTCGCAAGCGGGAATTCCGGCATCTGCCGGATTTCCTTTACTATGATAAGTCAGCAAAATGTTACCGCTTCATACTTGTAAACGGTGTCCGTAAAAGTGTTGGTACTGACAAGGCAAAAGCTATAGCCATTGCCCGTGAATACAACAATATTATGCGTCAGGAACGTACAATCAGCGTTACCTCGCTGATCACTGACTCTGGTGGTGTTAATGGGGAGTCACTACCACTCGCTGAGCATTTTGATCGGCTGTTCGAGCGGATTATTCGTGACGAACAACCGTCTAAAAGCACCCAGTCTGACTGGATAAAAGATGCCGAACGTGTGAAAGAATTTTTTAAAGATATCCCGTCTGCCGAGATCACCCTGGAGCATGTGAACGGATTTATCGCTGAATACCATGCTGACGCATCAGCAAACGTTCAGAACCGGAAAGTCGGATTTTTGAAGAAGATTTTCAGTTACGCAATGGATGAATCGCTGATGCTGGATAACCCGGCAGAACGCAAAAAAATGAAGCGTGTCGACAGTAAACGCCGGCGGCGATTGTCGTATGATGATTTCCTGAAAATCAGAGCGGCTGCTGAACCATGGCTCCGTACTGCTATGGATCTGGCCCTGCAGACAACACAGGCACGGCTTGAAGTGTCGCGCATAAAATATAACATTAAAGCACCGAAGGAAAACACCTGCGGATGCGTCTGGTTCCCAGAGGAAAGAAACGGGATCTACGGGATGCTGTACATTCACCGGCAGAAAGTACAACACAAGGAAGCTGCCCATGTGGCAATACCGATCGGTAAAGTTATAAAGGAAATTATTGATAACAGCCGCGATAACGTTGCCAGTCCGTACATTGTTCACCGCGTTCCTGAGCGGTTACCAAACAAAATAAGCCAGTATGTAAACCACCCCACACAGGTGGCACCGGATTATGTCAGCCGGGGATTCTCAAAAGTCAGAGATAAAGTTGGGGTTGGCGCACACCTTGAACCAGATGAGAGGCCAACTTTTCATGAGATCAGAGCGCTGGCCGCATTTATGTTTAAACAACGCGGATTTGATCCACAAGCCAGGATGGCACATAGTGACGCTGAATCAACAAAAATTTATACAGAAAACCATGTTGATTGGGTCGAGGTACCGCACTGTGAAATCGCATAGATATCACTACGCAAGGCAAATTTACTGTATATACATCAGGAATGTAAATATATGGAGTATGTGTAATATAGCTAACATTTAATTTTGCTGGAGATAAGTATGTCAGCACCAGTAGTTAGTTTTATCAATATGAAAGGGGGCGTAGGAAAAACTACGCTATGTGTTGGCATTGCCGAATTCCTCGCTAATTATAGACATAAAAAAATATTGTTAATTGATGTTGACCCACAATTAAATGCCACGCAGTCTATCATGGGGAAATATAATAGAATCGAAGAATATATTGATGAGTTATTACCAAATGAAAAAACAATAAGAAAGGTGTTTGAAACAAAAAAATCAATCTCAACAGAGAACATAAAGCTAACACCAGATCAAGTGATTACACAACTAACTGATAATCTAGATGTCATTCTTGGTGACATAAGTATAATATTTGATACAGATCAGGCTCCAATACGAATACAAAGAATTAAAAAATTCATTTCAGATAATGACATAAGAAATAAATATGACTATATTTTAATAGATAGCCCACCTACAATATCAATATTTACAGATGCATCCCTGATTGCATCAGATTATTATTTGACACCAATAAGAATTGATTACTATTCAATTCTTGGGGCGGCCAATTTAATGAAAGTAATTGAATACCTTAAAGAATCTTTTGATTCTAATATTAAGCACCTTGGTTTTATTTATACAAACACACATAAAAGACAAACACAAAAAACAAAAAAAATACAGAAAGACTTTGAAAGCAACCCTATGTTCATTGATAATTATTTTTTTTCAAACAGATTATCCTACCTTAGAGATTTAATGGTTGGTGGGAGAGGGAATATCCCCTCATCATATACTAAGTCAAAAATTGACATTGAAAACATATGTAATGAATTTGAAAACAGAATCAGTGCTATAGAGAGAAATAATGATGAATAATAATTTAAATAGAGAGATGGAAATAATACATAATATAAGATACAACGATGTATCTATTGAATCATTTATTGGTAACTTAGTCTTACTTATTTTCTCAAAAGAACTATTTAAATATAATTTTGAGGTGTCAGATTTTATCTTTAAAGCGTTTAATATAAAATTTCTTCCATATGCCATACGTTCAAGAACATTGATGAATGCAAAATTATGTAGATATTTAGTAACTATTGATAAATATCAAGTTAAAAAAACATCCATTATCATATATGACTACTTAATGAATGACATCATCCCTAATAAAATTGAAATAAATAAACCAATTGTTATTTATCCAGAAGGATATGAGAAAAACACAAAAAAACAAAGTAATGCATTAAAAAACATGAACTTATGGATAAATAAAGAAAATAATAAAAAATGACTATGTTAAATATTAATGATCCTCACGGATTTAGAGTGGAGCTTGAAAAATTAAAGATTTTAGTTAGTGAAACTGATTTGACTTTGCATGAGAAAAGTCTTTTGACTAATTGCTTTAAGCAAATTATTTTTTATAACCATATTTCAAGTGTGGAATCCTTTTCATTTTATTTGCAAGGGATAATTTATGACTCTCTTAATTCCATAATTTCTATTATTAAAAAAATAGAGCGATATTATCAACTTAACATTCGTTCATTAGTAGAGCATATAGCGAGAATATCTCTAAATAAAAAGCATACTGGAGAGCAGTTTAGCGACTTTGTAAGGCATCGTGACTTTACTTATTTGAAAAAAAATCACAGCAATGAAATATGGAATTTTTTACATCAGACATATTCAAAGGCTTGCCTATATATACATTCGTCCCCCTCCGCTAAACTTAATGTTAACTATACATTTTCCCAGTTAATGGTGGGTGATACTCAATCAACACAAAAAAAACAAGTAGAAACTCTCCAGAAATGTTTAAATAGCATAACAGAAATTATAATAACACTATTTTATACCGAGATATCGAGCTATTTTTTAAGAACAAAAACAGAGTTAAAATTTCTGATTGGGACAAAATTGTTTGATGGTTTCATTAAAGATCATTAAAATATTAAGTGGTAAAACGAACTGTAAGCCTATGATTCGTATAGCGCAGATATTGAGAATAAAGTACTGTTTGCAAACACAGTTAAAATGGTATTATTTAATGAATATCATACAGTTACAAAGTTGTCAGTCGGTGTCATGGGGTGTCGGGGGTCGCAGGTTCAAATCCTGTCATGCCGACCAGCATTTTTATAAAAAAACCAACCTCTTATGGTTGGTTTTTTTTGTGCCTGTAATTCGAAAATCATCACACCTTAAGCATTTTCACCGTTTCATCGATATCGATTTCATCTTCTGAGAAAATCAGGGTGGTGCCGTGCTGTGTGGTGATCGCCAGTTTTCTGAGTGTGCGCATTTCGGCCGGGCCGGCGGATTTTGGTTTGATGTTGTTCATCAGTACGCCGACAGACAGGACTGCATTCTCTTTATCAATCCCGGTATCTGCCGCTTCTTCCTCACTGTAAACCACGAAGGACTTAATGGCCGTCAGCTTAATACGCTCACCGGCGATAAAAACATATTTGCTTTCCGGCACTACTTTTACCGCATAGGCTGACAACCCTTTATTATTGGTGCCGGGCTCAAATGTCACGGCGGCATTTTTCTTAATCAGGTCAGGATTGGCGACCTTAACCACATGAAAATAACGGTTATCCCCGTTCTCATCTTTGATAAACCCAAAACCTTTATCTTCAAACCATGTTGTGATTGTTCCGTTCATCGCCGTTACCACCTGCTTAATCATCTGTTGCTGAGTCATTACAGCGCGCAGTATAAAGGACAATGCCCGCGCAGACCACGCCTTTGGCTGAGATCCGGCGTAATCTTCAGGCACCCTCTTACCTGCCAACCGAAATTCCGGTTAAATAATAGCCTGACACCATAATTTACTGTTATCATCAAAATATGATTAGATATTAATATTATTAACTAACTATATTCCGGTAATCGAGATGTCCTGCAAACGTAAAATTCCGCTCGGAGAAAACGTGCTGGATGCAGCACAAAAGCGGATTGAATGGCTGTTTGATACTTTTGAACAAATCACCCTTTCCTTTTCCGGCGGCAAAGACTCCACCGTTCTTTTTCATCTGGTTGCAGCAGAGGCCAGAAGACGGCACCGGAAATTCAATGTCATGTTTCTCGACTGGGAAGTACAGTATTCCGCTACTATCAGCCATGTTGCTGCCATGAAATCACTCTATGCCGACTGTACTCAGCGGTTTTACTGGATAGCGCTGCCTGTCACCACCGAAAGTGGTATTTCCCAGTATGAACCGGCCTGGACGGCCTGGGAACCCGGTAAAAAATGGGTCCGGCAACCACCGGAAGATGCCATTACTGACCCTGATTTCTTTCCCTTCTATCATCCGGGGATTATTTTTGAAGATTTTACTCCCTCATTTAATCAGTGGATCACCGGAGATCATCACAGCTCTGTCATACTGCTGGGGATCCGCGCCGATGAATCATTAACCGGTTTCTCGCCATCAGTAATAACCGGAAACTGCGTTATGCCGATGATATCCCGTGGACAACCGCATCACCGGAAGGATTCTATTATATGGGTTACCCGATTTATGACTGGCATGTGAAAGATATCTGGACTTATATTTCCCGCAGCAGACTTCCTTACAATACGATTTATGATCTGATGCATCAGGCCGGTGTCAGTCTCAGTAAAATGCGGATCTGTGAACCCTTCGGCCCGGAACAGCGCAGAGGGTTGTGGCTGTATCATGTCCTGGAGCCGGAAACATGGAGCCTTGCCTGTGCGCGGGTCAGTGGTGCGGATGCCGGTATGTTGTACACACGACCCGGAAATAAAGCCGGTTTTTTCGGTTCCCGCCAAATCAGCAAGCCTGCCGGTCATACCTGGAAATCCTACGCCCGTTTTTTACTGGCCAGCCTGCCGGAAAAAACCGCAGAACACTACCGGAACAAAATTGCGGTCTATCTGCACTGGTATGCAGAGCGGGATTATCCGGACGGGATCCCGGATGAACAATCCGGTGATACAGGCAGTAAAGATATTCCGTCCTGGCGACGGATCTGCAAAACCCTTTTACGTAATGATTTCTGGTGCCGCTCACTGGCATTCAGCCCGACCAAATCTCATTGCTACGACAAGTATTGCAGGCGCATACAGGCAAAACGCAAAGACTGGCAACTGATATAGCAGACGGATAACATAAATATGAAAACAGTACTCTCTTTACTGGAAAACTATCTGAACGGACTGGATAATGAAGAACAAACAATTGAGGCACTCAACCGGATAAAACTTTTTTTACATCAGCGCAGTCCGTTTAAAGATGAACCGGTCGATTGTGTGCTGTGGGTAAAGCGGGCACAGGTGACCGCAAATGATTATAATCCGAACGTGATGTCACCCTCGGAGAAAAAATTGCTGGAAACGTCTCTGACCAAAGACGGTTATACCCAGCCGGTTGTTGTGCTGCCATCTCCGCACGACCGCTCAGACTTGCAGGTGGTTGATGGCTATCATCGTTATTTATTAAGCCGGAAAAATGCACTGAAAAAACGACTTAACGGATACCTGCCGGTAACGCTGCTCGATACGGAAAATCACGGAGTTGCTGAACAGATGGCCGTTACTATCCGCCATAACCGGGCCCGCGGACAGCATCAGGTTACCGCGATGTCAGATATTGTCCGGGACTTATCACGACTGGGCTGGAGCGATGAAAGAATCGGAGAGGAACTGGGAATGTCGCCGGATGAAGTATTACGGCTTAAGCAAATCAGCGGTCTGGCTGAACTATTTTCTGAGCGGGAATTTTCTGAAGCCTGGACAGTAAAATAAATCATTCCGCTGTTATCCGGTCCGGATGCGGTTTACCGGGATATCTGCGGATAAAAAAACAGATTATGGCAATATAGTTACCCCCTGCTGACGGAGATCATTTTGCTGAGATATTCCCTGCTTTTGCTTTTAATAACGATGTCTGCCGCACAGGCAAAAATTGATATTACAGCTATCGGACAGTGTAAATACAGCGGGCAGTTAACCCCTGAAGATATTGCCGGACAGCCCGGCGACGGTGAAATTCATCTTATTTACCGGACAGACACCACGGGAAGAGCCTATCCGGTAAAAATAACCAAAAATACAGAAAACACACTGACAAATTTGCGCCCCGTAATCTGATGGTTTAATATTTATCTGCATCACCCGGGTGCCGTCCGAAAAATAGTTATGCTGTAACCCCGACGGGAACGCCAGTTGCCATAACCGCATGATGGCCGAGTCCTGACAATATTTCCCTGTCAGAATGCCCTGCATTTTATTTACCGATTTTTCTTCTCTGAATAATTCCGGCGGCAGACCAGTAACCTGATAATTCAGGATAATCACGTTATCTTTCCGGGTGACTTCTGTCAGAACGGTGAAAGGATCAACCCGGTGCGGCAGCAGCTGACTCTCATTTTTAATGATCATCGCCTGAAGTGTGTCGTACTCTTCCGGTGATTTTGTCCCTGTCAAAAATACATATCAAATAACATTTTGGTGCTGATCCCGGCAGAGACCAGAATAATCATCGGTTTTATGACTTTCAGCCCGGAGCTCAGTACCACACCGGCCCCCAGCCGCGCCCCGATAGCTTGTCCGGCAAACATCAGTAATCCCAGCGACCACATCATTTTACCGCCTGCGATAAAAAAGATAACGGACGAGGTATTGGAGGCCAGGTTCAGGAAAATGGAGTGAATTTGTGCTTTATCTATCCGGTATCCTAACAGCAGCATATAACTGATGGTATAAAATGTCCCGGCACCGGCACCTAAGAATCCGTCATAAAACCCGACACCGCCGCCGCAGATAAATGAAAACAGGAAAAAAGAAACACGCTGTTTTTCTTTGGATTTAGTGATATCGGGTGCAAAAATAAAGTACAGCGTGACACTGATAATTAATCCCGGCAGTAATTTTTTCAGAAAAGTCGGATCAATAAACTGCACAAAAATCGTGCCGGATGCGGCACCGAAGAATGTCGCAATAAATACCCATTTATTATTCTTTAAATCAATCCGCCCCTGACGCAAGAAATAAATACCGGATGTTAATGAACTGCCCAGTGCCTGCATCTTATTTGTTGCCAGTGCGTTAGCAGGCGGTAACCCGGAAATCAGCAGTGCGGTAATCGACAGAAAACCACCACCGCCTGACACCACGTTGATAAATCCGGCGGCCACGGCGACAAAAAACATGACAATAAGAAATGTTATGCTCATGGAAAGACACTTTAAATGGCAGGGATATTCAGTATATAAAAAGCACGTATCCGAAAAAGTGATGCCGCCCCTGCTGCCGGATATTTGGTATAATAAAATGTCATCTTTCTGAACAGGATACTGGTATGTTGCGCTATGGTATTCGCATTACTCATATTTTCCGGCACGCCTTTCACTCGCGTCCGCGTTTTATTATCTCTCTGATGGTCGCGTTTGTGACTTTTTTTGCTCTGCTGCCCGTACAGAGTGCACTGATGTGCCTGATCCTCAGCTGGAATGCCTTCTCCTGGGTGTATTTGCTGTTTCTTTTTGAGCGGATCATTAATAAGAAAGTAAAAGATATCCGTAAACTGACTAAAATTGAGGATGAAAGCGCCCGCATGGTGATGTTTTTCCTGCTGGCCGGGTGTTGTGTCAGTTTACTGGTGCTCTTTTTTGCCCTAGGCGGGCACGGTAATCTGACAGGTAATGATAAAGCTTTCCAATATATTCTGACCGCATCCACATTAGTGTCTTCCTGGCTGTTATTACCGGCCGGATTTACCATGCACTATGCGCACCTTTATTACACCAACCCGCAACAGGAAAAACCGTGGTTATTATTTCCGGACAGACCGGCTGAACCCGCTTACTCTGATTTTATGTATTTCTCATTTACGATTGCCGTCGCCTCACAGACTGCCGATGTCGAAATCGCATCCTCCCCGATGCGCCGCGCGGTATTAATGCAATCCGTCGTCTCTTTTGTTTTTAATATGGCGATACTGGGATTATGTATTAATATCTCCGCCGGTTTATTTTAAACGGAGTGGCGGATGGAAACATTACTGACACACTGGATTACAGAATACGGCTATTGGGCAACCTTTTTCGGTACCATGATCGAAGGGGAAACCGCTGTATTTTTGTCCGGCATTGCTGCACACCATCAGTTATTATCCTATCCGAAAGTGATGCTGGTGGCCGCACTGGGCGGAATTATCAGTGACAATGTTCTGTTTTTTACCGGTTATTTTGCCGGAAACCGGATCCTTCCCCGCATTCATAAACATGCGGATAAAATAGCCCGTCTGCAACGGATAATTCACCGCCGTGAAAGCCTGATTATTATCGGAATACGTTTCGCTTACGGATTAAGGACTATCGGCCCCGTTATTATCGGCGCCGCCGGTATTAATCCGCTGAAATTTTTTGTGCTGAATATTCTCGGCGGAGCACTATGGGGAAGCGTTATTGTCTCTGCGGGGTATTTTATCAGCGCGGCAATCCTTGCCCTGCCGCTGCATACTTACCTTGCCTGGTTCCTTATCCTCGCGGCGGTTGCCGGTCTGTTTGTGCTGATAAGAAAGCATAAATTCACGCTGTAAACTACGGAACAAACCCGCCCGTCAGCCACTATTCCGGCTTGCGGGCGCTGAGCAGAAAGATCATCGGCCGTTCTTTTTCTTCATCCAGTGCCGGGTTAGCGGCAATCTGTGCCGCTGACGGCCCCCACTCATTCATGGCGGTGATTTCAAAACCGGCTGTAATCAGTGCATTTATCCAGGTGGATAATTTCCGGTGCTGCTTTTCCACACCGTCGGCAAACCAGTTGCTGATCCTGACGCCTTCCTGCTGATACTGATTGACCGGCCAGGCTTTATTACCTGCACTATCCGTACACCAGTTCTGAATGACGGGAGCTGTGTAGATCGGGTGTTCTGCGGAAAAAATCAGACTGCCGCCCGCGACCAGCGCCTGAAACAGCGTGGCAAACAGTGCCGGGATATCACGCAGATAATGCAGTGCCAGTGAGCTGTAAATCACATCACTTTGTGCCGCCGGTAATTGCAGTGTCTCGAGATCAGCACGCAGCCAGGTAATATCCGGATCCGTGGTCATCGATGCGGCTTTCGCCAGCATTTTCTCAGACAGATCAAAACCGGTCACCCGGTCAGCACCCTGCTCTTTTGCCCAGCGGCAAAACCAGCCATATCCGCAACCCAGGTCGATCACTGACTTCCCGGCCAGTGACGGCAGCAATGTCTGCATGGCAGTCCACTCCGGTGCGCCGTCCAGTCCTTCTGCTGAGCGGGGCAGCGTGGCATAACCGGCAAAGAAATCAGGATTATCATAAATATTCTGAGACATAACTTACTCCTTAAATAACGAGCAAATTATATTCATAGTTTGCCGGTTTCCGCCACGATTCTGTTCTGCAGGCATAAAAAAACCTCACCGGAGTGAGGTTTTTAAAATCTGTTACTGACAGCGGTGATTACAGAGCAACCACGTTAGCTGCAGCCGGGCCTTTCATACCATTTTCGATGGTGAAAGAAACCTGCTGGCCTTCTGCCAGAGATTTGAAGCTGTCGCTCTGGATTGCAGAGAAGTGAACGAACACGTCTTTGCTGCCGTCAGCAGGAGTGATAAAGCCAAAACCTTTATCATCGTTAAACCATTTTACAGTACCGGTAATTGTTGCGGACATATGAATTTCCTTTAAATTGATTTTGTTGCCATAAGGCATATAAGCGGTTTGATTACGTTTTTACTTATGGGAACTATCAGAAGGAATTCGCTATGAAGTGGTATCTTGGATAACGCTTGACGGAGAACAACTTAAAATCGGACTGACATAAATAGGTCTGTACTTCCAAACCAATGCCAATATTAAGCCATATATTTTGTTATCCGGCAAGCTCTTTTTGATTCACCTCAAACTACCACACCGGCAAATGGTATCAGTTTGCCAGCCCCATATAGCCGTGGATCCCCATATAAAGCCCGACCAGCGCTATCAGCGCCGCCGAAAAGTACGGTGCTTTTTTGGCAATATCACCCAGCCCCTGCCAGCGGCGGCTGACCTGGCGCAACCCCACCGCGGTTACCACACCGACTGTGACCAGTGTCAGTGCCAACCCGATACTGAAACTGAGCACCATGGTTGCCCCCAGGGTAAAAGCTTTCAGCTGCAGACAGATCAGCAAAACAGTAATCGCAGCCGGACACGGAATTAACCCGCCGGTCAGGCCGAACAGTAACACCTGGCTGTTGGTGGCTTTGCCGCCGGTAAACCGGGTTTTGATTTCATGCGCATGTGCTCTGGCATGCGCATCCTGATATTCGTCATCATGGTGGTCGTGAGGATCGTGGTGATGCTCTGCATGATGGTGATGATGATCGTGGTCATGTTCATGGCTGTGATGATGATCATGCTCATGATGATGATCACTGTGTGTATGACTTTCCTGCTGCATTTCTGTCAGCCAGTTTTTTTCACCGCGGTATGTCCGCATAAACATCCAGAACGCGGTTGCCAGAATAATCACCGCCGACACCATTTGTAACCACGGCTCTACGGCTTCCGGCGTGAACCGGGTACTGATATACATCCCCCCGAGGGCAATCAGCCAGACTATCAGAGTATGCGACAACGTCGCCGCCAGTCCCAGCATTACTGCCTGTCTGACCGTCCCTTTCACCGCAATAATAAAAGCCGCCATCATGGTTTTTGAGTGACCCGGCTCCAGGCCGTGCAGCGCACCCAGTGCAATCGCGCCCGGGATAAAAAACCAGGCATTTCCCTGCTGCAGTAAAGAGGCAAAATCGGTCATGACGTGTGATCCCTGTTTTCAGAATGAAGAAAGCGTGAATTGAGTATACTCCCCCCCAGTATAATTACACTACCTCTTTGTATCACGAAGATGCTACTATTTTGCCCGTCACTTTCTTTTCACCTTATTTCACGGGGTTGCCATGTCACATACCATCAGGGACAGACAGAAACTTCAGAACCGCGCCAGTAAAATTCAGGGGCAGGTCAACTCACTGAAAAAAATGCTCGATGAACCGCATGAGTGCTCCGCCGTGCTGCAACAGATTGCGGCTATCCGTGGCGCGGTAAACGGGTTAATGCGGGAAGTGATTAAGGGTCACCTGATTGAACACGTAGTTCATGAGGAAGATGAGGAAAAACGTCAGGGTGATCTGGATATTGTCCTGAAGGTGCTGGATTCTTATATTAAGTAAAGAAAAATTAATCCGGTGTTGTAAAAATCCCCGGCGCCCTCCTGTATATCTCAGAGACTCACTGAGCCCCCTTTTTATTCATCTCCCGCACAGAGACTGAAAATAAAGAATGCTGTTAATAATCAGTTAATTTACAGCGTCTGAAATAATCTATGATAAAACGACATTTTCTTTTGTTTCACTGCTGAAAAGGCTGTTATGACTATAAAACGGATTAATCCGCCCTCACTGTTTAATTCCCTGCAATACGGTTTCAGTCAGGTCGTGGAAACAACCGGCACCCGGCAGTTATTTCTGTCAGGACAGGTCGGCGTTGATCATAATGAAGTGACAATCGCAGGCGGTATGCGGGAACAAGCCGCACAATCGGTGGACAATATTGCCCGTGCCCTCGCGGCAGCCGGCGGTTCTCTGTCTGATGTGGTTATGCTGCGGATTTATATCCGTGCCGGTGCGGATTCACACGATGAACAAATGGCAATTGCGGATGTGCTGAAAGAAAAATTTGCAGATAATGCCCCCGCCTCATCATGGATTATTGTCAGCGGATTATCGCTGCCCGAATGGCTGATTGAAATCGAAGCTCACGCCGTGCTGCCGTAACCGGAAGGCGCTGTACAGCGCCTGATTTGCATGATATTGATTACGTGAATATTAAAAAATAAAATAAAAATACTGAGAATGTCACCATGCAAGCCGCCACCCGTTCCACCATTGCACTGCTCGCTTCCTCATTCTTAATTACTATCGGACGGGGTGCCACTATCCCGTTTATGGCGATTTATCTCAGCCGTCAGTATGACATGGCGGTGGATCAGGTCGGGGTGGCACTGACGGTCGCACTGACAACCGGCGTGTTATTCAGTCTCGGTTTTGGCATTATTGCGGACAAATTTGATAAAAAGCGCTATATGTTGATGGCAATTCTGGTTTATATCGCCGGATTTATCGCCATACCGCTGACTCATAATATCGCGCTCGTCGTTGTCTTCTTTTCACTCATTAACTGCGCCTACTCCGTTTTTGCTACGGTGCTGAAAGCCTATTTCGCCGATACACTGCCACCGGCGCGCAAAACCAAAGTCTTTTCCCTGAACTATACCTTCGTCAATATGGGCTGGACTGTCGGGCCGCCGATTGGTACCGGCCTGCTGATGTACAGCGCGGATCTGCCGTTCTGGCTGGCGGCCTGCACCGCCTCATTCCCGATATTCTTTATTCAGCGTTTTGTCCGCAGCGTGCCGCCTTCTGCCTCCGGCAGCAACAGTACCACCTGGCAGCCTTCTGTCATGCTGCATGATAAAGCCCTGCTCTGGTTCACATTATCCGCCTTTCTGGGATCGCTGGTGTTTGGTTCGTTTTCCGCCTGTATTTCCCAGTATGTCCTGACGGTGGCAGATACCACACTGGCAGAAAAAGTGATTGGTGTGGTACTGCCGGTCAATGCTGCAGTAGTGGTTTCACTGCAATATATGGTCGGCCGCCGGATAAGCACAGACAATCTGCAAAAGCTGATGACTCTCGGTACACTCTTTTTTATGGCCGGACTGGCCGGATTTATGATGTCAGGCAGCAACCTTGTGTTCTGGGGAATTGCTGCATTTGTCTTTACCCTCGGTGAACTGATTTATGCGCCGGGTGAATATATGCTGATCGACAACATTGCGCCGGACGGCATGAAATCCAGCTACTTTTCCGCTCAATCCCTCGGCTGGCTCGGCGGTGCCTTTAACCCGCTGATGACCGGCGGTGTGCTGACCTATTTCCCGCCAAATACCCTGTGGCTGCTGCTGATTGGTGTTTCCGCCTGCGCCTGGCTGTGTATGATGCGCGGCCTGAAGATCAGCAGAAACAGGCTCATTCATCAGTGAATATTTGATTCACTTATCATTAATTAATAATACTTCATATTCCGATACGGTAATTTTCTGCTGCTGAGCTATCCTCCCTCTATTGTTTAGTTTTATTTAACATAGAGAGTGCTGTATGCCGCATCAGGCACTCTGACCAGCCCTGTTATTCATGTCAGAAAGGAGTTACCGCTATGTCTTATACTGAACCGGATTTGATGAGTCCGGCGGAAGAGCAATCTGTCATCCGTATCCTGAATGTGACTCTCGGGCTGGCGCTGCCCGGTTGTCTGCGGGTTGCGGCAGAGCTGAATATTGCCGACCATCTGGCTGACGGGCCGCTCTCTGTTACCGCACTGGCAGAACGCACCGGCTCGGATCCGGATAACCTGCGCCGCATTCTGCGGATGCTGGCACTGAACGGTATTTTCACCGGTACGGATGATGACAGTTACCGGCTCTCTCCTGATGCGGAGTTTCTCCGCCGTGATCACCCCTGCTCACAGCGGGATGCCGTTCTGACACTGACCGATAATACTTACTGGTCAACCATTGGTCAGCTTAATGAATCCGTTCGCGGTGAACTGAACTTTAAAAAGCTGTTCGGTAAAACCTTCTACGAATATCAGGCCACCAAACCCAACCGCAACGACAGCTATAATTTTCCGTCCGGGATGTCCGCCCTGTCAGAGATGGAAAACTATTTTGTCACCCGGGCTTATAACTTCCCGTCATCGTGCCATATTGCCGATATCGGCGGCGGCGAAGGCTCACTGCTGCTGCGGATTTTGCGCAGCGACCCGACACTGACCGCCACCCTGTTCGACAGCCCGCATGTGATATCAGACAAATACCTGTCTCAGCTGGGTGACGATTCCCGCTGGTCGCTGGACGGCGGTGACTTCTTTAAATCCGTGCCGCAGGCGGATATGTATCTGCTGAAAAAAGTCATTTTTAATCAGGATGATGCCAACGCCCTCGCTGTACTGAAAAACTGCTGCAAGGCCATGAAACCGGACAGTAAACTGCTGATCATCGAATCCGTTGTGCATCCGGAAACCAATCCGGCGGCGCATTATGGTATGGGTATTCTCTGTATGGCGATTCTGCCCGGCGGCGGTGAGCGGACTATTCCGGAGTTTGAGGCTCTGCTGGCTGAAGCAGGACTGAAAATAAACCGCCTTATCCCGACTGAATGCTATATCTCTGTGCTTGAAGTGGTTGCGGCCTGATCTTTGATCCGGCACAGTGCGTTCCCGGACGTACTGTGCCATTGTAAAAGTCCTTATGTCAGCTGCGGAGCAGGAAGCACCGGTGAGAATATTACTGATTTTGCCGTTTGACAGGACTTACCGCTACCGGAAAAGCGCGTTTTCCGTGGCGATCAGCTATGCCCCGCTGACCCTTATCACCCTCGCCGCCCTGGTTCCCCCGCATCTGAATGCCGAACTGACCCTTTGTGATGAAGGCGTTTCCCCGCCGGTCACTGCCGGGGATTTTGATCTGGTGGTGATCACCGCCACCGCCTCCTCTTCCCCCCGCGCCTATGCGCTGTGCCGCTACTGGCGCGAACGCGGGGCAAGAACCGCAATGGGCGGCGCACACGTCACACTGCAGCCGGATGAGGCGGCACAACACGCCGATACCGTCCTCATCGGTGCCGGTGAACTCATCTGGCCGCAATTTTTACAGGATATGGCTGACGGACATCCGCAACCGCGTTATCAGCACCGCCCTGAGCGCGGCTTTCTGCCGATGCCGGTGCCGCGCCGTGATCTGCTGCCGTCCCGCGCCTACATGAATATCGCCACTATTATTGCCGACCGTGGTTGTCCGCTTGCCTGTGAATTCTGTTCGGTGCAGCATCAGTGGGGACGCAAAGGCACAGCACGGCCAGCGGCAGATGTGATTAACGAGATAAAACAGAGCGGCAGACAGCGCTGGATATTCCTCGACCCTAATCTGTACGCCGACCGGCAGTACAGTCTGGAACTGTTCCGGGCACTGATCCCGCTGAAAATCCGCTGGTCGGGACTGGCGACACTCAATGTGACGGATGACGACGAGGTTTTCCGGGCGATGTGTGACAGCGGCTGCGAAGGCCTGCTTATCGGGCTGGAAAACCTCAGTCAGCAGACCATGACGGCCACCGGCAAGAATTGTAACCAGGTCAGCGAATACCGCCGTCAGATCCGGCGGCTGCGCGATAACCGGATTGCCGCACTCGGCTGTTTTGTGCTCGGGTTTGATGAAGACACCCCGGAGAGCATCCGCGATACGATACGGCAGATCCCGTCTCTCGGGCTGGATCTGGTACGTTTTTCTGTCCTCACCCCACTGCCGGGTACACGGCTGTGGCAGCGGATGGCGGAAAACGGCCGCTTAATCACACAGGACCTGAGCCTGTATGACAACGAACATGTGGTTTTTCAGCCGCAAAATATGTCACCGGAAACCCTGCAATCCTTACTGCACGAAGCCTGGCGGGAAACATACCGTCTGACGGCCATTCTGCGCCGGGTATTGCACCGTCCGGGCAGCCGTTTTATCCGCCTGGCGGCCAATCTCGGCTTCCGGCTGTACGCCCGCCGGTTACGCCATGAAAAAACCGGGCTGTTCAACCCGGCAATAGTGACGAATAACACAAGGAAAACAGACTGATGCGTCTTTTACTCAACAGTATTCTGCTGATTTTTTCGATGACTGCGGCAGCGTCCTGTTTATGGGGAGTGAGCCATCTCGCCTGGTATTATGCACTGCCTGCCCTGATCGGTTTTATGCTGATTAACAATATGCCGTTCGCTATTCTGCATGAAGCGGTACATGGTGTGGCCGCCCGCACTGCCGCCGGTAATCGCGCCATCGGGATTATTGCCGCGTGGGCGTTTCCGACTTCTTTTACCCTGCAGCGCCGTGCGCATCTGAATCACCATAAAAATAACCGGACAGATAAAGAGCTGTATGATTATTACCTGCCAAACCAGCCGCGCTGGCTGCGCAATATCTGGATGTACGGCGGCAATCTGCTCGGCCTGTACTATTTTTGCGTACTGCTGGGCAATCTTCTCTGGTTTATTGCTCCGGGCGTGTACCGTTCACGGGTGTTTGTCACCAAAATCGCCCCGGCACTGGGGTTCGGGTCACAGGTGCCGGAACTGGCAAAACTGCCGCCGCTGACCATCTGGAGTGAACTGCTCGGTGCATTTCTCTGGCAGGCACTGCTGTTTTGGGCGCTGGACTTAAGTGCGGCCGGTTATCTGATCTGCCTGTGGGCTTTTGCGCTGCACTGGTCGGCCCTGCAATATGCGGATCACGCCTGGAGCCGCCGCGATGTGATGAACGGCGCGTGGAACCTGAAAGTACTGCCGGTCTCCCGCTGGCTGGCGCTGAATTATCACTGCCATCTCGCGCACCACCAGCACCCGCAGGCACCGTGGTATGAACTGCCGTCGCTGGTGGATGACCAGCCGCGTCCGACCTTCTGGCGTGTCTATTTCACCATGTGGCGCTATGGTGTGCGGCCTGCACCGCAGATGGGCGCGGCAGCGGATCTGGATTTTCTGTTTCCGCCGGAAAAATAAAAGGGATAGTGATTTCTGTCAGTCCGTGCAACGTCTGATAACGGGCAAAACGAAAAGTCGCGGTAAATACCTCCCTGTGCGCTCAGGCGCGTAATCCATGACGCGCATGCTTTTCGTTCGCCTGCCCGTTACCCGACGACTTACATAATCCACTGATTTATTAAAATATTATTTCTTTCCAGCTTCTGTCGCCGGTTTTACCACACTTTTACGGCGGAACAGCACAATACCGGCCAGCAAACCAATCACCAGACCACCCGCTCCGTACATCATGCCCTGTAAGGCATTGCGGGTTTCATTCAGCAGCGGGTTATCCGTGAAATCGGTACCGATATGGATAGAGCGGATTTTCCAGGCGCCGTCCTCAAGCGCAACCGTCGCAGTCCAGCGGGTCGGAAAATCGTAGGTACGGCCGTCACTCAGCTGATATTTTTCCATCCCTTTACCGTAGGCGACACCCCAGGTTTTATCCGGGGATAATTCCGTCACCACATCGGCATTAAAACTGATATTCAGTTTTTTCAGGAATTTGTCCGGCCCGAACCAGGATTCAAAATACGGTTTTATTGCTGCTTTGCCGGAGATAAACTCCTGAGTGATGGGCGTGGCACGCAGATTTTCACTCATCACCGGCAGCATTTTGTCATAATCCCCGCTGTTGATGGCGCTTTCCACAGTGCCGATCACCTGCCGCAGTTCATCATGGATAGCGCCGTCCTCTTCTCCGGGCTGCGCATACACCGAAAAACTGAATATCATTAACGCACTGATAATTATCCTTTTCATCATTATTTCCTCATCATATATGAAACCGTTACCGCCAACAGCAGGCCGGTGACCACATCCGCCACATGGTGCTGATGAACCAGCAGTACAGACAGTACAATCAGCACCAGCCACAACAGAAACAACAGTGTCAGCCCGCGTCCGGTATGGCGGATAATGGCCAGCACCGCCGCGCACGACCAGGCCACATGCAGGGACGGCACCAGATTATGCGGATGATCCAGCGCAAACAGTGTCGTGTACATCGTCCGGTACAGCGGCGATTCCGGTACCTGGCGGACAAAACCGAGCTGTGCCGGAAACAGAAAAAAGATCACGCCGCCCAGTAATGTCATCACCATAAAGGTGAGTGCCAGTTGCCGGTGCTCCCGGCGCGGCAGAAACAAAACCGGCATCAGAATAATCAGGTAAAACGAGCAGTACACCCAGATAAAACCGGGTACAAACGGGATATTCAGTTCAGCCGGAAACCACAAGGCATACAGGCTGCCGCGCCCGGCCGTATACGCATTCATCAGCGGGTAAACCGTGAAAAACACCACACTGACCGGAATACACCACAGCAGATAACTGATCACCCGGCGGGAAAAAGAATCCGGATCGGTATTCATTCATCCCCCTTATTTTAAACCAAAACGCATCCGGTGTTTTTTATGCACCTCTTTGCGGAATAACAGGGTATAACGCCAGAAAGTTGCCATCCGCGATAAGGATTGCAGCGTCAGACGCAAATCAGAAAAACGGCGGATAATCGACGGCACACTGTTAAAACGGCTGCGTGCGGCATGGCACAGTTCTGTCAGCGTTTCGGGGCTCATATTTGCAGGCTGAAAGGCGGCCTGATTAAAACGGTATTCCGGATGCAGCCACCATTTCCCGTCAAACAGCAGGCGGTTTTCCTGCGCCATCTGCTGATACAGCGGTGTGTTCGGGTACGGCATCAGAATGTTATAGGCGGCGAACGCAAAGCGGTTTTTCAGGGCGAATGCCACGGTATCTTCCACGGTTTCTGCCGTATCGTGGTCATACCCCAGGGTAAACGCCGCCCAGGTCTGCAATCCGAAGTCCCGTAATACCGAAATTTCCTCACGATACTGTGAAAATGTCCGCATATTCGGCGATTTTCGCGCATCACGCAGACTGTCCGGGTTGATGGATTCAAATCCCATCACATTACCCCAGCAGCCGCTCTGCTGTAACAGCGACATCAGACGGCGGTTACGGGTCATATCCAGGCTTGCCTGGCTTATCCAGTGCACATTCAGCGGGATCAGCGCACTGCACAGCTCACTCAGCTCGCGGTGATCAGACGCGATATTGTCATCAACAAAAAAGATAAATTTCGGTTTCTGTGTTTCTATCTCCCGCACCACTTCATCGATCCGGCGGATATAGTGCTGCCGCCCGAAATAACGGCTGACCGCACAGAAACGGCAGGCGAAGCGACAGCCGCGGGTAAACTGCATCAGGCTGATCGGCAGATAGCCTTTCCCCCGGAAGATATCCCGGCGCGGCAGGCAGCCGCACAGATTATGATCGACCTGGCCGACTCCGGCAGGAGCATCATAGCGCGGCTTCAGGCGGCCTTTCTCCGCATCACGGATCATCTCTGTCCAGCGTGTTTCCGCGTCACCGGTAAAAATACTGTCACAATGCTGCGCCACTTCTTCCGGCAGCAGTGTGGCGTGGATCCCACCCATCACCACCCGCACATCACGGGCCCTGTATTCCGCGGCAATCTCATAAGCGCGGCGCGCAGTAAACGTTTCGACCGTAATAGCGACCAGATCTGCCGGTTCATCATAAGGAATGGCTTCCATCCGGTCGTCATACAGCACCACTTCCACATCCGGCGGCGTCAGACCGGCGAGAACACCGAGCATCAGCGGCTCCATCCGCCCCTCATCCACATACAGACTGTGCTCCTGACGGCCGATATTCGGTTTAATCAGTATCAGTTTCACTCTTTTTCTCCCGGGCGTTTTCCCTGCTTGCGGGCGATATCCCGGTGCGAGGCAATATTGTAAAGCCAGGCGACCAGCAGCGTGCGCCAGCCACTCCGGCAGCCGGAACGGCACAGACGCCGGATAACAGATGCATAACGATAAAAGCGGGTGCGGGCATAAAAACATCCGGCAGCCAGTTCTGCGGTATTCATTCCGCCCGGCCGGAAAGCCGGTTCGCCGTAGCGGAAATCCGGGTCAAGCCACCAGGCCGGATAAATCAGCCGTCCTTCAGCCTCCAGCCGGGCATACAACGCCGTGCCGGGGGTCGGGATCAGCAGGTTAAAATTGGCAATCGCCAGTTTGTTACTCTCCGCAAACGCCAGTGTGCTGCGGATGGTCTCCGGCGTGTCTTCGTCATAGCCGAAAATAAAAGTGCCGTAGACACAGATACCACGCCGGTACAGCGCCGCCAGTACGGCAGCATAATCATCCGCCGTATGGCTGCGGGATTTTCCCATCCGCCTCAGCGTGGTTTCATTCAGGCTTTCAAAGCCGATCAGCACGAAGCAGCAGCCGGCGGCGGCCAGTTTATCCAGCATTTCCTCATTACGGGCGATATCGATACTTATCTGGCATCCCCAGCGGCGTTTCAGTGGTGTGAGCATCGCCAGCAACTCATTCAGCGCCCGCTTACCGGCAAAAAGATTGTCATCCACAAAAATCAGAAAGCGCTTTGCAGGCAGAGATAAAATTTCATCCCGCATCTCATCAACCGGCCGGGTGCGCACACCTTCCGGATAAAATGCATGGATAGAGCAAAAATCACAGGCAAACCGGCAGCCGCGCGAGAACTGCACCAGCGACACCGGCGCGTAGCGTTTACCCTCAAAAATGGTCCGGTCAAGACGGTAACCGGCAAGCGGGCGGTCATGCGCGCCCCGGTAACGGGGTTTCAGTGCATTCTGTTCACAATCCGCCAGCATCTGTTCCCACGCCCCTTCCGCATCACCGAGCAGCACGCTGTCCGCATGCTGCAGTGCTTCATCCGGCATAAAAGTGACGTGGCAGCCGCCCATCACCACGGTTTTTCCCTGACGGCGGAACCGGTCAGCCAGCTGATAACTGCGCTGTGCCGTGAAGGTTTCCACCGAAATGGCGATCAGATCCGCATCAGGCAGTGATTCCGGGATGTTATCCAGCCGGTCGTCATAAAATGTGACCCGGTGCCCCGGCGACAGGGCAGCCAGGATACCGATCGCCAATGGCGTCATAGCATCTTTCGTGCGGTAATCCCCCATGTTCGGGTAGATCAGCACGATATTCACAGCAGCGCTATCTCCGGCCAGACAATGCGGCCGTCCCACTGTGGTGCGGCAGTCAGATCAACGCCGTAAATCCGGGTGCGGTAAACGGATGCCCCGGTACGTTTAATCACATCATTAGTGCAGATATGCCCCGACGGCAGCCCGACGGTCATAACAGGGGTGGTGCAGTGCAACAGCGCTTCCTCAATCAGATCCGGCAGTTTGGTATCATCGGTACAGGCCAGGAATGACAGAAAACTCTGAGGAATAACTTCCCCCGCCGCCGGCATCTGCGGCCGCCGGGTCATTCCGGCAAAGGCGTTGTAAAGCGGGCGCAGCATTTTCATTCTGCCGGAGTAACCGGCCACAATAACCTGTTTGAAAGCACGCTGATCCCAGAGCATACCGCAGGCAACCAGTTGCCCGTTCTGATAACTGCCGAGCACCGTAATACCGGTTTGCTGCATCGCTTTCAGGTTCAGCGCCGGTGCCAGCTGACGGGAAGCGGATTCCTGTGCAAAGAAACGGATGACATCGGTGTAATCCTCCGGCGGCACCACTTTCCACAGTCCTCTGTCTTTGCCTCTGCTTTTGCTGATCGCCAGCGTGCTCATGCTGCTCAGAAAACGGTAGAACGGCAATCCTTCCACACCGCGCTCCAGCAGGCGCCGGGCCAGTAAATTATTCTCCGCAATACTGGTATAACAGTGATCCGGTGTCGGCAGCTGGCGCAGATAAGAAAATCCGGCCTGTAACACTTTCAGGTGATTACGGTATTTCGGCACAATACGCAGACTGCCGAGATAACCCATCCGCGCTTCTTCGCCGTTAACCCAGCCGCTCTGTATGCTCAGCTGGCACATGCCGACCAGGGTATCTCCGTCTCTTGCCAGTGCCGGATAGACTTCACCGAAATCATCCCTCGGAGAAAAATAACCGGGCCGCCGGGTCATCACCAGCTCCCAGTCCCCCTGCATGGCATTATCTTCAAGGAGCCTGAGTAAATCTGCGATATGCTCCGTTGTCGCGTCAATAACCTCTATCATTTAACCTCTGCTAATTTACCCTGCCAATTCTCATCACCGAGCGGATAGCCGTTGCGGCAGCTGATTTCACGGTGATGCAGCCAGTTAATCGGGAAATAGTTGCGAAACATAAAGAAATCGCCCCGGTTACGCCAGCTGCGCTGAAGAATCGAACGTGAACTGTAAAATGCCTTCCTTGCTGAGAGGCACCCCTGCGTTACTGCCTCCGGAGACAGCTGTGCCGGACTGAACGGCAGTTCGTTGTAACGGTAGTGATCATCGAGCCACCAGTGCTCAAAGCGCAGGCGGTTTTCCTGCGCCAGCCGCGCATAAAGCGGCGTTCCCGGAAACGGCGTCATATGGTTGAATGCCGCGATATACATACTCTGTTCGCGGGCGTAGGCCACCGCCTCGCCGAAGGAGTCCGGGGTATCATGGTCATAGCCGAACACAAATGTGCCGTAAACGGCGATATGATGGCGACGCAGGTTAGCCAGCGCCTGACTGTATCCGCCTTTCATGGTGTTAAAGCCTTTTTTCATCTGCCGCAGATTGGCTTCATTCAGGGATTCGAAGCCAATCAGCACGCCCCGGCAACCAGCCTGTGACAATGCGCGGACAAATTCCTCATCATGCGCGGCATCAATACTCATCTGGGTCACCCAGCGGATCCCGGCTTTCGCCAGTGCCGGCAGAAACTCGCGGCTTTCCCGCAGGCTGCCCGCGAAATTATCATCCACAAAGAAAAACAGATTTTTTGTGCCTTTGAGACCCGCCAGTTCCCTCAGCACATGATCCGGATCGCGCCGCCGGTAACGCTGCTGATAGAACGACTGCACCGCACAGAATTCACAGTGGAAACGGCAGCCGCGCCCGGTTTCCACCAGCCCTATCGGCAGATAACGTTTTCCCGCGAACAGGCTGCGATCAACACGGATACTGCGCAGATCAGTCTGTGTTCCGTGATATTCCCGCTGCAGTGTGCCGTGGCGTAAATCATCAATCATGGTTTCCCAGACTGATTCCGCCTCTCCGGTGATAATGACATCCGCAAAGCGTTTCACTTCCTCCGGCATCAGCGTGGCGTGAAACCCGCCCATCAGCACCGGCACACCGCGCTTTCTGTACTCACTGGCTATCTGATAGGCCCGCTTCGCGGTATAGGTTTCAACTGAAATTGAGATCAGATCTGCCGGTTCATCAAACGGGATCAGCTCCAGACGATCGTCGTAAAACCGTGTTTCAATATCCACCGGTGTCAGCCCTTTCAGTGCCGCGACCGGCAGAGGCTCCATCTGCCAGGATCGCAGATAGGTTTCGCCGCGCCGGTGGCCGATCGCCGGATGAATAAATGTCAGCCGCATCAGTGGCTGCCCGACTTCGCCGGACGGTGTTCAACCGGCCAGTCACAGGTGTAATACTGATGCAGGTGATTCGCATAGAAGCGGTAACCCAGATTTGCCGTCAGCGCCAGCGGTTTAAAGTTACGCGCCTGCCACAGCCGCTTCGCGATGCTGCGGTAACGGTACACTTTTTTCCAGGCGCGTTCGTGACCCAGTTCCAGCTCATGCGCACTCATCAGCGCCGGGCGGAATACCACATGTTGCGCGTCATACAGCGACCAGTCCGTGGTTAAAATCCGCTGTTCTTCCTCAAGGCGCTTAAACAGCGGCGTGCCCGGGAACGGTGTCAGCACTGAGAAACGTGGTAAATCAATCCCGGCATCGATAGCCAGATCCACCGTACGGTCAAACACATCGGTGGTGTCGTGATCCAGACCGAATACAAAACAGCCCTGAATCGCAATTCCCAGCCGGTGCAGGTCGCCTATCAGTTCTTTATAATCCACCGAGCCGTTAAATTTCTTCCCGGCATCTTTCAGGCTGCCATCACTGACCGTTTCCAGCCCCAGCAGCAGCCCTTTGCAGCCGCTGCGGGCCATCAGTTCCATCAGTTCGTGGTTATGAGCTATCAGCACGGTGGATAAACCAAACCAGCGGATATTCAGCGGGATCAGTGCGGTAAACAGCCGTTTGGCATAACCGATATCCGACACCAGGTTCAGGTCGACAAAAATTACTTTCCGTTTGCCGGTGCGCTCCACATAACGGCGGATATCCTCAACCACCCACTCCACCGGATGCTGAAACTGCTTACGCCCCCAGGCACTCGGTGCAACACAGAACTCACAGTTGTGAGCACAGGAGCGTGTCGCTTCAAAAACCCCCTGGGTGAGAAAATGCTTTGTATCAAACCGTTCGCGTTCCGGAAACGGCAAGTCCGGGATATCAAGCGTGAAATCCGCGCCCTGACGGTATTCACGCTGCATATTACCCGCCATAAAATCACGGATAAGCTGCGGCCAGCTCTGCTCGGAATAGCCGGTGCAGATCGTATCGGCGTGCTGCAGCGCCTCCTGCGGCAGCAGTGTGACATGCGGCCCGCCGAGCACGACGGGGATATTTTTCGCCCGCATCTGTGCCGCCAGTTCATAGGCGCGCGGCGCATTCCCCGTGATCACCGTCATCGCCACCAGATCTGCCGTGAAATCCTCCGGCAGTTCCTCAATACTTTCATCAATCAGGCGGATATTAACCGGCAGGGATTTCGGCACCAGTGCGGAAAGGGTGGTCAGCGTCAGCGGCTGATAACGCAGCGAGCGTTTGAAAATCCCGCCCCGCTTGCGGTACAGCGGCCCTTTCGGCGAAAGCAGCACCAGATCCAGCGGCCGCTGCGGCGTATAAACAGTCTGTGTCATCACGGAAACTCCCTGATCTCAAACATGGCACGCCAGTCAGGCGAGGTCAGCAATGCCGGGATTTTAATCTCCCCCAGCCGCTTTCCCCGTTGAAGCTGCCGGTGAAAATAGTGCTCCGCCGGCTGATGCAGGCGGAGGAATGTCAGCGGTTTAAGCTGTCCGATACGGCGGGCGTAGTGATACTGCGGATTGGTGCACAGATACTGCTCAGTTTCCTCACAATATGCCTGTGCCCGTGATTCAGTGCAGGTATCGCTGAGCAGCAGCACATAGCCCTGCTCATCCGCTGCCAGTACAGCAAAATTCTGCGATGGCGGTAAACCGGCACAAACGAACGGCTCGGTCAGTTTTTCCCCGACCAAATCACTGCATATACCCTCTCGCCCGCAAAAACGCAGCTGCGGCAGCCCTTCCGGCGTGTGGCCGGTACACAGAACCAGATCATCGGTCTGATAGCGGTACAGCCCGCTATTCGTGGTGACAATCACACTGTATGTTTCACCGGACAGCAATTCATCCGCCAAATATATCTGCCCGTTATCCCGGCGGAATTCATAGAAATTACTGTCTGCACTCAATTGCGGGTCACCGCAGTCAGACGGAACGGTGATCACCGCCTCGGTGGAGAGCAGCCCTTTGCCCTGAAGTGTCACGCCGGGAAAGCGCGTCATCAGCGCCTGTGCCGGTGAGGCGGACGCAGCCTGATCCCAGCAGCTGATCAGCGCCAGCTGCGGCCATAACAGCGCGGTATTCTGTTCCCGCAGATAACGCCGGTAACGCACCAGCGCCGCCGGGTCAGCACTCAGCGAATGTCCGGCAATTTCCCCGCCGTCGCGCAGCAGTGCAGAAATCTCAGCCTGCCGGGTATCAAGAGCCGTGAGCAGCGGAAATAAAAACACCGGGCTCCAGACGGAGATCAGACGTAAATCCGGGCATTGCAGCAGATAAATCAGGGTCAGTAACTGCCAGTCTGGCGCATCCTCAACCTGCGCCAGTGTCAGCGGCACAGCCGATAATTCACTGAATGCCGCCAGATTATCCGCCCCCAGATAGAGCGCATCACCACCGCCGACCGGAATACCACAGGGCGTTTTTGTCATCCGCGTCACTGCCGGGCTGAGTGCCCAGTAAACATGGCCGGAGGTCAGATCAAAACGGCGGGTCACATCCCGCAGCCAGCCGGTGACAGCAAGACGGAAATCGGTTAACCCGGCAGAAGTATAAGGCAGCAGTTTGCCGCCGCTGTGACTGCCGCCGGTCAGCTCAAATGCCGTGACCGGTGCACTGCACAGCAGATTTTCTTCCCCGTCCGTCATGCGGGTGATAAAGGAGCTGAGGTCAGAATAGGTTGTCAGAGGGACGTTCTGCTGATAGTCCGCCACTGATTTTACAGCGGAAAAATGATACCGCTGCCCGTATTCACACGCCGCATTTGCGGCCAGACAGGCGGATAACCAGCGGAACTGTCTTTCGCGCAGAGAGCCCTGCGGCGCAACAGATGGCATCCCGGCACGGAAATGCTGCCAGGCATTATCCATAGCAGAACTCAACATCGGGTTCTTCAAACAGTGACTGATAACGTTTAGCCACATTATCAGGGGAGACTTCACACAGGCAGACCAGTTCATGGCCGCAGACATAGTGCGGGTTTTTGTGCAGGAAAAATGCAACATCCGGTTTGCTGCGCTGCGCGTCAGTGACCGTTGCCATTGTGCGGTTCAGATAGCCAAACGCCGACGGGCATTCCACCACGCCGCGGGCCGGGTTATAGAGTGAGCCGAATTTATCTTTCGCCAGTTCCGCCGCCAGCCGTGCCAGTTCCGGTTCTTTGACATTACCGTTCCAGTGCGGATAAAAGGTCTGCGCCAGCGTGCTCATATACCGGTAAGTGCGCACGCCCTTCACCAGCAGGAACCAGAACACCCGTTCGCCGGGATATTCACTGCGCAAAAGCGCAATACGCCGCAGCCAGGCACCGTGCAGCGTCTGCTGCTTCCAGTGGGCGGGATGCACAATTGTGTCGCCGGAATAGACAATCCGGTGTCCGCGGAACGGATAAAACTGCAGGGTACTGAACCCGGCCATTTCATCCCCTGACATCAGAAACAGAACTTCCTGTTTATGATCGAGATCTGATAAAAACTGCGTACCGTCGCTGCCGGTATAATACATAAAATAGAGTGAGGCCATTTCCTGACGCTGCGCCTGTGTCAGGGTTTTTACAGGCTGAAAAAATGCGCGATACGACATTCCGCCGTCTCCTCCGGTAGATTTACCCGCACTGCCGCTTTTCCTTAAGTGGAATGCCTATCTTAGCGACCTTCATTTCAGAAACAATCAGCGATGCCTGAATCTTTGTTTAATATCATGAAAAAACATTGCATAAGCCGTTTCAGCGCCGGTGAAGAGCCCGGAGTCCGTCGGAAAAACAGCGGTTACACCAGATACCTCACCTGACAGTAAGGCTCCGGCAACAATGACTCAGCCTTCCGGACAACCGGCAATCCGTGTCAAAATCTGCCGCGCCAGGTTATCCGAATCGTTCAGTTCACCGGTAACCGCAACGCTGGACGATGGCCGGGCAGTAACCATTCCCGGTATTTATTTCCAGCGCAATATCGGCCTGAGTTTTAACGACAGAACCGGTATTCTGCACGGTACACCAACAGAATACGGTGAGTTTCCGGTGCGGGTGGTATGGGAGCTGGCACCGAAAAAACGGTTTTCCTCCGACATACACTTTGCTGTTGATCCCGGTTCACACAGCACCAGCACTACTCCCGCCCCAGCCGGTTTTCCTCCGCAATAGTCAGCTGCCGCCCCTGCCAGCATATGTGCGGGGGCATTTCCGGCAGTGCATTATTTTTTTATCATAATTATTTCTGAGCTGCCGTTATGGCAGTAAATCACCTCAAAAGTGAGGCACTGTCGCCACCCTCCCGCTTTCAGTCCTCTTATGACTCAGTCCGTAACAGGTAAACCGCCCTTCTGCGGCAGATTTTGCATCCAGTTTCCGGATAAAAAAAGGAAATAGCCGGTGATGTCTGCCTCCTGACAACGATTTCGTCCAGATAAACGGCAGCGTTTCCGGGATAAATAACCGCCCGGCACCCGCAGTCTGAGAACGGCGTAACCCTTTTACATGTTCACGGATGTAACTGACCGGTAACGTTTTTTCCGGCACAGGTAAGATCCCGCTTAACCGGATATACGGGTAAAAAGCAGCTAACCGTACAGAGAGCCCCAATTCCGCCAGAGAAGGGTAATCCCCGGCCAGCAACCGCAGACGGTTCCCCGGTGTCTGCGGCTTGCGGCAGTAATCCGGAAATGCGACAGCAACAGCACTGCTGTTTTCACCGGTTTTATTCTCTGCCAGTATCAGGTGAAGCTGCCGCCAGATTTGCTGGCGGAGAAATACTGCCGATATCAGTGCATCCGGCAAAATCGTGATTGTCTGATAAAATCGCATCCGCTTACCCTCCACCACCGAAAACACCGCCGCGAATTAACACTGCCACGACATAATTTTCTTCATGTTCAGCGAGTTTTTTTCCGCTGACCCATTTTTCAAAGAGTGTATAAAAATCCTGCCCTGACCCCGGCGGACGAAATACTGCCCCCAGATGTGTGACCGCGCCATAGGGATCGGCCGCGATAACGCCCGCCCCTGCGGTTAAATCAGAAAAGGCCGGATACCAGGTATCCACTGAGCGCAAAGCATTGCCGATTTTTTGTGAATGCATTCCCGCAGTGCCGTCAATATGGCAGAGTATCCGGCTGCTCCCCCCTTTTCTTTTATTCATCACAAATTCACAACTGGGATAAATTTCCTGCCCTTTTCCGGTTATCACTCTGGCTGAAACAGCCAGTAATAATGCACCATCATCGCAACTCAGTGCTGCGGCAATATGTCTCCCCAGGTCGCCGGCTATATTATCCGTCTGCTCAAAATGACGAAGGCTGTACTTTCGTGCATCAAATATCCACTGCTGTTTTTTTTCCGCGCTGAGATTATCCACAACCACCTCAATATGCTCTGCGCCAACCAGGTTCCGCCACAAAAAACGTCCGCAGGCAATATTATGTGCATATCGCCGCGCAGGCTCACGGCAATGCTCTCTTTCCAGATAATCCGTTATTACCGCCTGATAGCGCTGACGGAATATTTCATTATTACAGGCAGCAGGATATTTCAGCCCACCGGTAATTTTCAGTGAGAAGCTAAATATGATTACATTTTGTTCAGCTTCCAGCATGCAGTAATCCATAGACTGAATATTGGGATCATTAATGTTCTGTCCGGATATTTTTTCATTTCCCCTCCCGTTTTTCCGGCGGAAAGCAAATGTTCCCCGGACAGTTCTCGTCTGTATTGTCAGCGGAGTAACCCGTGAATCCGGATGCTGTGATGTTCCGGAAAAAATACCGTCAGAGGGGATCAGTTTTTTTGAAAATGATAAAACAGACGGTATATTCCTGAATCCGGTCATTTTCTCTTTTCCGTTAATCGTGTTTTCCCTGCTGACACAGATAAAGGTTCTCGTCAGGTAAATAGTGATAACGCCACAACATATCCGAAGGATCCCGCAATTTATCCACCGGCCGGAATTCCCCTAAGGTAATAACACTTTCCGCAAAACGGTGGGGTATACCTTCTGCCCTGGCATTTTTCGCTATTCCCGGCGGGGAAAGTCCCTGATATCCGGTGACGACCGGGATCAGCACCGAACCGGGAGCAGTGGTATATTTCAGTAATGCCTCCATTGCATCCATTCCGCTGTTCATTGCATTGACCATGACATCCCGCCGCTCCAGTAATGCATATCCCGAAGCAATACATTGCCGCAATTCACACCATAGCGGTTTACTGTCAGGAAAAGAGCCGGTCTCTTGTTTACCGGAATCTGTAATATCCCCGCCGGCAATTTTCAGCATTTTTATTGTTTCAGATACCACAGTGAGGAATTCCTTATTTTTATCTTGTATATTCCCGCCGCAAATAAGCAGTGAAACATTGAGATGACAATACACTTCCTCAACCAGTGATGGGTTTTTGCCTTTTTTATCCGGTGGTTTCCGCCTGTTTAATGCGGAATACATTACCCCTCCGGGTTCCGCATACAGTTGTAAATGACAGTAGTGACAGATAATACCAGCGTGATTAAACCTGACGGACGGAAAACCTTGTTTCCTCACTTTTCGTTCAAGAGCATGAATAAATCCCAGCCAGGCAGTAACTGCCGGGAAACCTGCTATCAGTGCACCGGATAACGCATTGGCATTCCGGATAAGAATATTTTTCAGCAGCAGATAATTAATGGACACAGTAATGATCTCCGGCAGTGACGGCTCCCGGCGGGACAGATAATAATAAACAGGCTTTCCCTTTATTCTGCATATTAAGTGCAGAAATATTTTGTGGTTTAGACCCGCCAATATGAATCACAACAAGATGACCCGGGAATATACCGGATTTACCAAGCCGGCGGTATAACTCAAATAATAACCCCGATGGTGTCAGAACTGACAGTAAATGATAACCCGCATTACATTCTTTACCCGGCACGGGGAAAAAAACCTGTTTTATCTTTGAATTTGTTGACGGTACGCCCTCTCCGGAGAATATCCGTAAAAAACCGGCCCGCAACTTTCGGTAATTTTCACTGCCCAGAATTTTCTTTGCCGTTTCACTTTCCTCACACAAATGTGTCAGTAATGTTTTTCCATCCTGCATTTTCAGCATCAGAAACGTATATATTTCCAGTGCAGCAGCATTACCCTCAGCATCCTGCGGAACAACCACATTACCGGATCGCAGAAAGCCATCATTTTTCTTTTTAACCTCCGCCAGTATCGCTCCCGCTTTGCCATAGCGATTCCTGCGGGCACAGGGATGTGTAAAAGCAAACGGATGTGTCGTCAATGACAGTTGTTCCGCGCGTCCGGCGGCATCGGACAGCCATTGCAGACGCGAAAACTCAGGAATTTTTTTTGACTCCTGATATTTTGTAAAAAATGCAGTAATTTCCGGGTCCGGCATAGAATATCCTTTTCTTAAAATAATTTAATTTGACAATAATATTGAAAATTCAATCCGGCATTGAATGAATCTTCATCAACTGACGGGATATTTAATATGTCTTTGAAAGGGGATTGTCTACCAGCATTGTGATTTTTACGTACCGGTGTGTTTTTTTTGCGATCTGAATGGAATTTAATAAATAAAATTAACAGCAATAATACAAAAACGGCATATCCGAAAAGATATGCCGTAATTATTAAATATTTATTTCTTTGCTGGCTTATTGTTTTTAAGCCAATCCTGCATCTGCTTTATTTCCGGTCCCTGTGCATCAATAATGTCCTGAGCTAACTTACGCATTTCCGGATCTGAACCATACTTCAGTTCAATTTGAGCCATTTCAACAGCTCCTTTATGATGTGCAATCATACCTTCAGCAAATGCAATATCCGCATTTTGCTCAGATAATGTTTTTGCCATATCATCATGCATACGCATCATAGAATCACCCAGCTCTTTCTGCACCGGAGTGGTAACAGAATGCATATCACCACTTAATAATACCGGATTTGCCACGGCACCGAATGTCATAACGCCGGATAACAGAGCAGTGAGAATAAGTGTTTTTTTCATGATTAATTCCTTTTTCGTATTTGGTTGATGGAATTAATCATAAAGGTTGCCCTAAGGGAAAGGTCAATGTAATAAGAAATAACTTTACCATATTTACATTTAATAAAGCTCTCTCCACAATGTCTGAACAATTCAGATATTATTCTGTCAGTCCGGCATCAGTATTAATGCAGGTACTAAAAAAATAATGAAAATAATAAGATAACCCAATACCGCGCCAACACGGCTCTTCATCCCCACAAGAGAAGGCTTTACCAGACCTGCAGCTGCGGCAACAAGCGCCAGTCCCGCAATAACCATTAAACCATCTTCCATATATCCTCCGTTCACCTTTTCCTGCAGGTAATTCTGCGTATGACATTGAACCTTGCCGCTAAGGCAAAGTAAAGTTCTTAAAAATCACAATATTTTGATGGCAAAGCAAGAAGATGGTGATTAAAAACGCAGTCAAAGGAATACAGAAAAGAAAAAACCGGGCGTTATCCCCCGGTATTATATGTGCAGTTATTCTTCGTCCGGTTCTGCAGTAGCCGGTTCCGGCATATTTACCCATTCAGCATCCGACAGATGCTGTTCCCGGAGTGCTTCTTCATCCAGCCAGTTTATGACATATCTGGCGCTGTGCTGAGTAACAAAACCACAGTTATCACAGATAAGACGATAATAATAATGGTTTATACTGTCTGCCGGAATCCCCGGAGTGTGGTAATAAAATGTGACGAACGTACGCGGAGGTTTGTTATCCAGCCGGTCCTGCGCTGTCGTATAGTTTGTTTCATCTATAACCTGCCTGCCATTATGCCCGCACATCAGACACGTGGTTTTAACTTGCTTATCATTCAGATAATGAAAAAAACGCGACCCTGTCACCGTTTTTAAGCGTTCCACAAACTCCCGGATCTGAACATTATCCGGTGATGAATTATCCATCATACACCTCTGGCTTTGTATTGTTATTCCGTTTTTCAATATAAACACCATCAAATATTATATATTATTTATGCACTCATAACTGACTAAAGTCAGACACATGATATTTTCATTTTCACTTGTTTACTTTGCCATTTCTCCTTTTCCGGTATATCCCGCATAAAAATAATAAAACCACTTCACTTTAGGACCAGATATTTACATAAGATCACTAATTGATTAATCTTAAGAAGAGGCAATCAATAAAAGGCTATTTTTGCATAATGAAACAGTTATTTTCGGTGTTATTTCTGTGGAGCATCTCCCTTTCTGCTTCAGCTGATACCGGTCCGGCTGTACTGCGCTCTCCACCGGATGCAGCAAATGCAAAATTGGTAATTTCCAGCCTCAGACAGGCAAAGATCACGCCGGATAACCCGTTGTTTTCAGAGTTTAACGATCTGGCATTTGATGCCATGCATAATAAAAATTACACATCCGCTATCAAATTCTTTTCTGAGAATATGCTTCGTTATCCGTCACCTCAGATGATTATAAATTATACCGATGCAAATCTTATGATGCTGACGGATAATAAGAATACCCCGGGCAGCTGCGCCCCTTCCGGTGAGGATTTACAAACAGCATTGCGTTATTACCATTCCGCTCTGCTCACTGATAATACTGTTAATTTATTATCCTGTGATGAAAGAAAAAATCTGACTGAGAAAATCACCTGCCTTGAGGCATTTCAGAAAACACCGGCACCTGCAGAATTCAGGTGCCGGATATTACATCCGGGGTCATAACAGCACAGTAATTTTTGTGCTGTTATAATTTTCTGACTTCATCGATAGCATTATAGAGCTCAGGAACAATCTCTTGTCTGTACCCTTCTTCTATCATCTCAAACGCCTTTTTTCTGGCGGCTGCTTTAGTTGCGCTATCCGCTGAGATATCCTCAACCAGCATATCCACCGCTTCATTCATTTCTTTCTTACAATTCTTATACGCGTTATCGGTAATTGTTTTTTTGCTGTCAGTGGTTGTCAGTGCCTGCCCGGCAGAATAACGGATAAGGCAGTTTCCCCATTTTTCAGACATCCCGTCTGTTGCACTGTTATTTGCCGGTGCCTGACAGCCGCCAATCAGCATAATTCCCAAAATCAAAAATAAACTTTTTTCATGTTCATCCCTTAACGGTGCTTTCCGTGTCTGTCCCCGGTCATCAGTGGTTTTAGTATTATAGTGATATTAGCAAAGAGAATTGGCGATATGGAATAGGATTTGACCTGATGAGAGAACTGATACCTCTGTATTTTCTGTGCTTCATTCCGGTTCAATTCTGCAGTGACTTATGCCCTTTGAGCACACCGTTATCATCAAAGATAAATAACATTCCCTTTCCTGATGCATCCTGACAAACCATGCCGTCTGCGTTCGTGCTATCCGTAATGCCCTGACAGGCCATATTACTGACATAAGGGCGCAACTGACATTTCAGTGTCCTGCCATCCATGATTTTAAGATGCCCTGACGCTGCAATCTCATCAGTGGATGGCTCCGGGCAAGTACCACTTCCCCAATTAGTCCCGTGATTATTATCAAACGCAGAGCAGCCTGACAGTAAGGTACTAATCAAAATGGTCATAATGTATTTATTTTGCATGATTTATCTCTTGATTACTGGTCTGAAAATTCCGGGTTATCATTTAATCATCAAACTATCGCCGTGGGTAGGGGGTTGTGTTTAAGCGAAATGCCGATGATCAGAATGGGTTATAAAACTGTGAGATATGGATGCTGCCGGTACTTAAGAGAGATTTCGGTGAGTATGAGCGGGGAAAAGTGAAGTGTTATTTTAAGCACAAAAAAGCGACCGTAAAGGTCGCTCTCTTTTAACTCTGACTCACTGATAAATCAATGAATTTCTGTATGGTGCCCAGAGCGGGACTTGAACCCGCACAGCGTTGCCGCCGAGGGATTTTAAATCCCTTGTGTCTACCGATTTCACCATCTGGGCTGAATATGGAGGCGCGTCCCGGAGTCGAACCGAGGTACACGGATTTGCAATCCGCTGCATGGCCACTCTGCCAACGCGCCTTGGAGCGGGAAACGAGACTCGAACTCGCGACCCCGACCTTGGCAAGGTCGTGCTCTACCAACTGAGCTATTCCCGCATCTCTGAACTTACTGATTTACTTATTTGTTTTCGTAAACCGCTGTGTCGTTCGGATGCGTTGCATTCTACTGATTTCACGCTGTGAGTCAACCGCTTAATTCATGAAAAATGATCGTTCGCTGTTTTTTACAGCATATCGATCAGGCTTCGCTCAAATCCGCCCATGCAGCGCGTAAATATTGGAACATAGACCAGAAAGTCAGGATCATTGCAATGTAGAAAAGGATGAAAGCAGCAATTTCCGTCAGGTCATTCGGCCGCCAGATAAGCCCCACCAGTGCCACCATTTGTGCCGTGGTTTTGACTTTACCCATCCAGGAAACCGCAACGCTGTTGCGCTTGCCCAGCTCAGCCATCCATTCACGCAGTGATGAAATAATAATTTCACGGGCAATCATTGTGATAGCAGGCAGCGTTATCCACCAGACCGCATAGTATTCTGTTACCAGCACCAGAGCGGTCGCCACCATCACTTTATCAGCGACAGGATCCAGAAAGGCCCCGAAACGGGTGGTTTGTTTTAAACGACGGGCAAGAAAACCATCAAACCAGTCTGTCATCGCAGCAATGACAAAAATAGCGGCGCTGACAACAGGTGCCCAGCTGAACGGCAAATAGAAGGCGAGGACAAAGAACGGTATCAGGATAACGCGAAACAGAGTCAGCCATGTAGGGATATTTAATCGCATAACGGAGCCATTATTTTATAAGTCAGATGAAAAAGCCGCTTGCGCATCTGCCGGCACATATTACCGCCCCGCTGATTCCGGGGCCTGTTGCGTGATTTTCAGGTTCTGCGCAATCGTACCGGATAGCATCATACTACCACAGTTACAGATAACTCACCGCTGTTATTGAAAAAATTCTCTTATCTGCCGCACAGATAAGCCCTGTTTATTAATGCTTAAGTGCATGGAAAATTTTTTCCGCCAGTGCATACGAGATAGTCGGGACTTTGGCGATTTCATCGATGCTGGCGTTACGCAGCGGCTGTAATCCGCCCATGTATTTGAGCAGCATCTGCCGCCGTTTCGGCCCGATACCTTCTATCGATTCCAGCGCACTGGTATTTTTAACTTTTGCCCTGCGTTGCCGGTGACCGGTGATCGCATGGTTGTGGGATTCGTCACGGATATGCTGGATCACATGCAGTGCCGGTGAGTCCGGCGGCAGCGCCATCCCTTCCCCGGAGGCGGCAAAAAAGAGGGTTTCCAGACCCGCTTTGCGGTCACTGCCCTTTGCCACGCCGATCAGTTTCGGTCTGTTTTTATCCCAGTCCACGTCCAGGCCGTCAAAGGCTTCAATCGCTTTACCGAGCTGGCCTTTACCGCCGTCGATAAAAATAATATCGGGGATTTTTTCATTGCCGATATGTTTGCCGTAGCGGCGGTGCAGCACCTGATCCATCGCCGCATAGTCATCCCCGGGCGTGATACCGGTGATATTGTAACGGCGGTATTCCGATTTCACCGGCCCGTTGCTGTCAAAAACCACACAGGAAGCTACCGTCTGATCTCCCATGGTATGGCTGATATCAAAACATTCCATACGATTGATGGTTTCAATGCCGGTCAGTTCTGACAGGGCTTTCATACGTGTCGCGATAGTGGATTGCTGCGCCCGTTTTGTCATCAGCGCGGTCACGGCATTGGTGTGTGCCAGCTTCAGATAACGGGCACGGTCGCCGCGCGGTTTCGGCTGGATAAGGATCCGCCGGCCGGCAAACTGAGACAGGGTTTCTTCCATAATCTCTTTTTCCGGTAACGGGAAATCCAGCAGAATATCATCCGGTAATGAGCGGTTCTCACTGCCCTGGAGATAAAACTGGCCGATAAAAGTTTGTACGATTTCGTCCGGTTCAGTACCTGCCGGGACTTTCGGGAAGTAACTGCGGCTCCCCTGCACGCGGCCGTTGCGGATAAACAGGACATGAATACAGGCCAGACCGGCATCAAAATAAACACCCACGACATCCAGGTCATCTCCGGAACCGGTAACAAACTGTTTTTCAGTGACAGCCCGGACAGCCTGAATCTGATCCCGCAGCCGGGCAGCCTCTTCAAAACGCAGTGCCTGACTGGCCTGCTCCATTTTTTCCACCAGTTCTGTCAGCACCTGCTGATCTTTACCTTCCAGGAACAGGCGGACCAGGTTCACTTCTCTGTCATAATCCTCATCACTTACCAGTCCTTTGACACACGGCCCCAGACAGCGGCCAATCTGGTATTGCAGACACGGGCGGGAGCGGTTGCGGTAGACGCTGTCCTCACACTGACGGACGGGGAACAGTTTCTGCATCAGCGCCAGCGTTTCACGCACGGCATAGGCGTTCGGGAACGGCCCGAAGTATTCCCCTTTGGCGTGTTTGGCCCCGCGGTGAACAGCCAGCCGCGGGTGTTTGTCATTGCTGCTCAGATAGATATACGGATAGGATTTATCATCGCGCAACAACACGTTGTAACGCGGCTGATATTTTTTGATATAGGTGTGTTCCAGCAGCAACGCTTCTGTTTCCGTGTGCGTCACTGTGACATCTATCTGAGCAATATTCTTAACCAGCTGCTCGGTTTTTTTTCCCGAAACCTGCGTACGGAAGTAGCTGGAAAGCCGTTTTTTCAAATCTTTGGCTTTCCCGACATAAATCACTGTGCCTTCAGCATCATACATCCGGTATACACCGGGCTGGCTGGTCACAGTTTTTAAAAATGCTTTCGCATCGAATTCAGTTACAACCGCTTTTTCCATACAGGGTACAAACTCTCTGCTTTCAGTGTTTATTCATTCATCCGGCACCACGCTGTCAATATGGATCAGTCCGTAGCGCAGTGCCAGATGGGTGAGTTTAATATCACCATTAATATTCAGCTTATTAAATATTCTATATCTATAACTGTTCACCGTCTTGCTGCTGAGACACATTTTGTCGGCAATTTGTGTGACTTTGATGCCCTGCGCTATCATAACCATCACCTGGCGCTCCTGGTGACTCAGTTTATCCAGCGGATTGCTGTCATGTGCATGCAGGCGGGTGTCAAGAATGGTCTGCTGGGCGATATCCGGTGCCACATAGCGCTGGCCCCGGCTGATAATCCGGATGGCGTGCAGTAAATCCTCACGGTCACTGCTCTGATACAAATACCCCGCCGCACCGCTGTTCATCACTTTATACGGTGAGATCAGGCTGTGTTCATCTGTCAGGATAATCACTTTGGTTTCTGAGGTATAGCGGGTGATTTTTTTTGCAGCTTCCAGGCCGCTCATCACCGGAAAACCGATATCAAGCAATGCCACATCCGCATGATTATCACGGCACCAGCGCACTGCACCGGTGCTGTCCCTGACCTCCCCCGCCATTTTCATACCCGGTGTTGCCGTGATAATGGCACCAATCCCTGCACGGTAAAATTCATTCGAATTTGCCACCAATACTGAAATCACACAGAACTCCTTTCTGAATTTTCAATAAATTTACCGTAAATTATACAAGGCCTGGTTAAACCGTTATTTAATAAAGATGACATTCTTCCGGTAACAGGCTGAATATTATAAATATATCTCACGACTAAAAATTGATTGCAGTGATGATTCAACAGAAACAGAGGACATGAAAGGAGACGGCTGCCGGGAGACAGCAGCCGGAGACAGGCAGATAATGTTACGGCATATCAGGATGAAAACGGTCAATGCTGACCAGTTGATCAAAAGGCAGTTTACCGATACGCGGATAAGGCTCACCGGCGGATTTACCAATCGCCACCATCAGGCAGATTTCATAGTTTTCCGGCAGATCAATGACTTCAGCCACCGCATTAAAATCAAATCCGTCCATCGGACAACTGTCATAGCCCTGCGCTTTTGCCAGCAGCATCAGCGTCTGGGCAAAAATACCGGCACTGCGCATAATTTCATCACGCTGGGTTTCCGGTTTACCGCGATAGTAGTTATCAACCGCATTGACCATAAAATCCCGCACCAGCGGGTCGGCATCACGCCAGATTTCACGGGGACGGGAACTCCAGGCTGCCACATCACCGCATAAAATCACCAGCATGGAGGCGTCCGTCATCTGCGGCTGATCCCAGCCCACTTTGCGGATATTGCGGCGTTGTGCCGGATCCTCCACCAGCAGCGGCCGCCAGTGCTGAAGGTTAAAGGCACTCGGGGCATTTTCCATCGCCAGTGACAGTAGTGCTTTCTTCTCGTTAAGCGGGATCACAAAATCAGGATCAAACTTCTTGGTTGCTCTGCGCTGACGCACGGCATCAATAACATTCATACAGACTCCTGTTTATTCCATTTATTATCCGGATGATTTATTTACCATAACATGAATTTGATTCCGGATGCGGGGTCACGATTACAACGCAAAAAAAAACCGCACTCCGGTGAGTGCGGGTTTTCAGTCATTAACTGTCAGCAGAATTATACGAACAGTTTGAACACGATGTTACCGATGGTCAGCAGACCGATGATGGTAACAAAGTAGTTAGATGCCTGACCTTTGTATTTGCTCAGAGCCGGTACGCGGTTAACAGCATACATTGGCAGTAAGCACAGCAGTGATGCGATGATTGGTGCACCCATTGCTTCAATCAGGTCCAGGATGTTCGGGTTGATGTAAGCGATGAACCAGGTAGAACCCATGATGAACACCATAGAGATCAGGTTCAGTTTACCAACGCTGACTTTGTTTTTGTCGCCACCGAACGCAAATTTCAGTAACAGACCGTTCATACCTTCCAGAGTACCCAGGTAGTGACCGAAGAAGGATTTGAAGATTGCAACCAGTGCAATGATTGGTGCAGCCCAGACCAGGATAGTCGCCAGAGTACCGTTAGCGCCGCCCACGTTGTTGAAGTGGTAAGCCAGGTAAGTCAGAACAGGAACGTTCATCTCTTTCGCTTCAGCCATGTTAGCCGGAGACAGCGCGAACAGGCAGCTGAATGCGAAGAACATAACCACACCCACCATCAGTAAACCTGCGCGGGAGATGATTTTGTTAACTTTCTGCTCGGTGAAATCTTTACCGCACGCCGCTTCGTATTCTTCACGTTTTGATACCACGAAAGAAGATACGATTGGTGAGAAGTTGAAAGAGAACACCATGATGGAAATACCCAGCCATACTGTTACCAGGATACCGCTGTGACCGAACAGCTGGAAGCTGTCTGCGTTCACGCTTTCAAATACGGCTGTGTTCCAGTAAGGGATCAGAGCCAGAGATAACAGCACCAGGCTGGCAATGAACGGGAATACCAGGTAGCTCATGACGCGGACCATCAGATCTTTACCGAAGTAAATAATGACAGCCATTGCTAACAGCAGAATCAGTGCAACCACACCCCGGTTCAGCGGCATCATGCCCAGCTGCTGTTCCCAGAATGCCATAAAGGTATTGGTGATGGTTACGCCGTAGATCCACAGGAGCGGACAGATTGCGAAGAAGTACAGGAAAGTGATAACAACACCACCGCCTTTACCAAAGTGCTCTTCAACAGTTTCTGTGATATCGCCTGACGGATTTTTGCCTGACAGACATAAACGTGCTAATGCACGGTGACATAAGAACGCAATCGGATATGCCAGAACCAGCATGATCAGAATCGGGATCAGGCCACCGTAACCGGCACGGATCGGGAAGAATAGTACCCCTGCACCTATAGCAGTACCGAACAGACCGAGTGTCCAGGTCGTGTCCGATTTACGCCAGCTTTTATACTCAGCCGGAATCTGGGTTTTGTCAGTACTCATGTTGCTTTTCCTTTTAAAAGACTATGCAAATATTATTTTTCGTGGGTACCAATAATTTCAGAGATACGAGTCAGGTCAATGTTCCCGCCGGAAATGATGCTGACTGTCTTCTTGTGTTCGATATATTTTTTCAGTTTCCCGCTCAGAATCGCAGCAGACGCCAGTGCACCGGCACCTTCGGTCACTACTTTGTTGCGCTGGATTAACGCAATCATGCTTTCGCGGATTTCTTCTTCTGTTACCAGAATGATGTCTGTCACCAGCTCTTTCACGATGTCATACGTGATACTGCCCGGAGTCGAAACATCACAACCATCTGCCACAGTACCGGCATCACGATGGGTCGTGATTTTACCAGCACGATATGATGCTTCCATACCATGAACGTTTTCAGATTGGACACCGATCACATTAATAGTCGGGTTGATGGATTTCAGAGCAACTGCAACACCGGCAATCAGACCGCCGCCGCCGATTGGAACGATAACGTTATCGACGTCATACAGATCTTCAAGGATTTCCAGACCGATAGTCCCCTGGCCTGCGATCACTTTTTCGTCATCGTATGGCGGGATAAAGATACGGCCTTCCTGCTCAATGATCTCTCTTGCTTTAGCAATCGTGTCATTGAAGTTATTACCGTGCAGAACAACTTCCGCAGAGTAATCTGAGGTTGCTGCAATTTTGGATTTTGGTGCACCGGTAGGCATAACAACTTTGCCGTTGATACCTAACATAGCGCAGGATAAAGAAACGCCCTGAGCATGGTTACCAGCTGAGCAGGCAACGATGCCCTGTGCTCTTTCTTCTGGTGTCAGCGAACTTAACTTGTTAAATGCACCACGGAGTTTAAATGAACCTGTGCGCTGCATGTTCTCAAATTTTAAGTGGATTGTGCCGTTGCACTTTTCACTTAAATAATTGGACTTCGGCATACCCGTTTTATAGACATGTCCTCTGATGGTTTTTTGTGCATCAATGATATCTTTAATGGTTACCGGCAGATCGTATGTAATCATGACAAACCTCGTCCTATCTTTTTATATATATTAAAATTGAGTTTAACTATACCGACAAATTTAAAAACAACTGTATTTCAAATCATATTTTTAAAATATTCCCGAAAAACTTTCTCAACGTGTGATCCAATCCAAACTTCTTTCGGTTTTCTGTCTTTTTTAATGTTTTATATTTCATTTCAAGTTAAATGAAAATGACTTAATGTTGATTATTTGTTAAATAACGGCAATCGGATTAACATTTGGTTGCGCAACGCAATCTTTTTCCCATCTTTTGTTATCAATGCTGCATTATTGTTAAAGAATCACTGCGTAAAAAGACGTATAAATGATCCCGCCACGTAAAAAAGGGCATGTATTTTGACAAAAATTAATCTTACCAAGGCCCCATCTTACAGCAAAATATCCTGATTTTTTTAACAATCCTAAAAATGCAATGTGATTCAAATCACTATAAATATTATATCTATTTGTTTATTAACGATTTGAATATTTTTTACTCATTACAATCCTGATTTGCGGCAGATCGTAACATGTTCATTTGTTCTGTACGCATTATCACCGGGTGCTTACCCAAGCCAAATTCGGATAAAAAATCATCAAATTATTTATTTATATGTTAATGATTCCCATTTATAGCCGGAGTGTTACATTTCCATGACATAAATCGTAACGTTTTTTTGCCTGACAGCCCAAAAAAGTGTTCACTTTAGGAAACAGCTAAATGGCTGTTTTTTTGGCCTGAATCTGTGTTTTTTTTAACCTTGCAATTAATTAAATATATATTTAATTTGTGACAATTTTATTTATCAGACATCTTTAAACCAAAATTAAACAATGAAAAATATTAATTTACTGAATACTATTTTTAATAATCAAAAATGATATCTGGCTATTTTTTTATAACCCGATTTTTTCCTTTTTATTTCCTCCCGGACGGAAATAGCCGGTTTTTGCCTGTGGGTATAGTCGCTAATGTCAACATAAGCCAACTACGACAGACGGATAAGCATTTAAGACTTCAATATTGCGATTTTTCAGATTTAATATTTACTGTGAAAATAATCAGCCCATGTGATAAATCCATTGCCGCACAGCATTAAAACGGCAGAAAATGTTATTTTGCTAAAATCGATTCAGTCATAAGAATGGTTTTATGCGCCGCTGACACAATTATCTGTTACAACATCCTGCTCACCCTGCAGATACTTACCGGTGTGACAATCCTCATACTTCCTCAATCATGGCGGCTTTGCCATTGCATTCCGGGACAGCCATGCTGTAATGATTTACGACTTAAGTGTTAACCCCGGTAAACAGGAGAATGTATATGTTCGACTTGACAGGTAAAATCGCAGTGGTTTCCGGCGGCGCCAAAGGGATCGGGCGCGGCATCGTCACCGCGCTGAAAAAGGGCGGTGCCACCATTGTTATCGCCGATATTGATGAAAAAACCGGCAGCGCAACCGCTGCAGAGCTGGGAACAGACTTTATGGCACTGGATGTAACCTCTCAGTCTCAGTGCCGCGCTGTTATCAGTAAGGTCAGAGAAAAGTACGGTCGTCTGGATATCCTCTGCTCAAATACCGGTATTTTCCCGCAATGCACCATCAAATCCATGACGGAGCAGGACTGGGATACCATGCAGAAGGTGAACGTGAAGGGGATGTTTTTCCTGGTTCAGGCCGCGCTGGGTGTGATGGAAGAACAAAAATATGGCCGGATCGTGATTACCTCTTCCATTACCGGTCCGGTCACCGGCTTTCCGGGCTGGAGCCATTACGGTGCAAGCAAAGCCGCACAGCTTGGTTTTATGCGCAGTGCCGCGCTGGAATATGCCCGTCTCGGGATCACCATTAACGCAGTCCAGCCGGGTAATATCCTGACTGAAGGACTGAAAGCACAGGGTGAAACCTATCTGGACCAGATGCGTGCCACTATTCCGACGCACACGCTCGGTGAGCCGGAAGATATCGGTTATGCTGCGGCGTTCCTTGCCTCTGATGAAGCTAAATACATCACCGGACAGACCATCATTATTGACGGCGGCCAGATTTTACCGGAATCCCCGGAAGCACTGCTCTGATAAAACAGCACAGGTGAGGATACCGCCCGGTATCCTCTTATCTGCCCTGATCCCTCGCGGCAGCAATCAGTGCCTCGCCCAGATAGCTTTTTTCTGAGGTAATCCCCGGCAATACCAGATAGTATCCGCCGCCGAACGGTTTGATGTAACGCTCAAGCGGTTCACCGTTCAGCCGTTTCTGTGTATCGATAAAGCCTTTTTTCAAATCCTTCTGGAAGGAGATAAATACCAGCCCCATATCCAGCTGCCCGGACGGGGTCAGCCCCAGCGAGTAGCTGTAGCTGCGGCGGCGCAGTTTGGCCACGTGTCGCTCTGTGGAACGCGGTTCAGCGCGGCGCATGTGAGAGTCAAATAAGACCCGGTCACCGTGCGGATCCTGCTTAAAGTCCGGGTCGTCGTGCTCATGCTCTTTGCCCATCGGCGCACCGCTGGCTTTGTGACGGCCAAAATCATTTTCCTGATCTTCCAGCGGTGTCCGGTCCCAGAACTCCAGCTCAAAACGGATAAGGCGTACCGCCTGATAACTGCCGTTCTCCGCCCAGGCGGGTTCCCGGCCGGTGATCCAGACCAGGTCGTTCATCAGAGCATCATCACCGGCATCGGCATTGCCGGTACCGTCTTTAAAGCCAAACAGGTTAACCGGTGTTGTGCGGCATTCAATATCCCGGGCCGGCAGAAAACCGTCAATTTTCCACAACGGAGCTACCCGGCCGGAGAGGCGGCGCAACACTTCACGCAGTGCATAAATCACCGTTTCACGGCTGTTGGCACAAAACTGCAGCAGGATATCCCCGCCGCACCAGGCCGGATCAAGCCGGTCGTTCGGGAATGCCGTCATGGCGGTAAATTTTTGCGGTTTCAGTGGCGATAAGCCGAAGCGCTCATCAAACAGAGAGTGGCCGAGAGAGACAGTCACTGTCAGTGCATCCGCAGTCAGTGCCGTACCGAGAATCCCGGATTCCGCCGGCGGCATTCTGTCATCGCCCGGTGCCGCCGCCTGACGGTTGCGGGTCAGTTCCGCAATACAGCCGGTCAGCCGCCGGAAAACATCCTCAACCTCATCCAGCGTTTTAACGGTCAGATTCAGTGACAGAAAAATGGCCTCTTTCTGCTCCGGTGTGATAACCCCGGCCTGATGTTTACCAAGGTACGGAATTTCCCGCAGCCGCGCGCTGTTATCACACGCCGCCGGTGCTGCGGCGGCAGAAAAAGCCGGTAACCCGCCGGACAGCAGGACACTCCCTGCCCCCAGCCATTTCAGGGTATTTCGTTTGCTGAGACTGACAGACTCTTCTGTCTCAGTCAGATTCACTTTGCCGTGTTTCATGGTTCATTCCGGTATTTGTAATACACGTCTATTTTCAGTTCAGCGCGCAGTTGTGCCAGAGATTCTGCCAGCAGCGTCAGGTCTGCATAGAGTTGCTGTTTATCTTCCGGTGTCAGTTTCTCATATTCCGCATACTGCCCCCGGGTATCCCGATAACGGGCCATGACCGCATCCGGTCCCGCAAACTGCTTTCTGAGTGCCTCATTGGTTTTTGCGGATAATAACGGCGCCAGCCCGCTGACAATGCGCCGGGCCCCTTCAATATTGGCGGCGATATCTGACAGATCTGAACGGCTGTAGCGGTTTTCATCACCACTCAGTTTAGTGCTGAGAATCAGCTCAATACTGTCATCCGCAGACTGGACCAGCTTTGCCGCAGGGAGGGTTTCCACATCGATCCGCTGTTTCAGGTCATTAATATTGCGCAGCAGATCGGCGGTAGCGGCCTGAGCGGCTGCGGGATCATTTTGAGCAAACAGCGCATATTCGATGCGGTGAAACCCGGTGAATTTCGGATCCTGCTCGCGGCTGAGAAAATAGCCGGCATGAGGGTTAATAACCCGGTCAGCGTGACCGAAAACCACCACTGCCGCACGGATAACCTCATAATCATAATGTGCCTGAATATAAGCCTGCCGTGCAGCTGCCATATCCCCCACGGCCAGCGCTTTTTGCAGCAATTGCAGCTGATGTTCAGCCGCAGCTGTCTGTTTCCCCATCATCGTCATGTAATCCGCCACAACCGGACGGAATTTTTCCGGTGACGGAATATCCCCTTTGGCGATCACCACATCACTGCCGGTATCCGGATTACCTGCACGGTATTTTTCCGCATAGCCGGGAGCGCTGAGCAACAGTAATGTCAGAATCAGTACGGCTGTCCGGTTAATCCGCATGTTTTTTTCCTCTGCGGCAGAACAGCGCAATAATCACCAGCCAGTACACCACAAAAGTAATAACACTCAGGCCGATAGGCTGTGCACGGTAACCGAACAGGCTGGCCAGGAAGCTGCCGGTGGTACCTGTGTCATCCAGCCAGTTGGTGGTATCCCACAGCGGATAGATGAGGAAATCATTCAGTTCGATATCATGTTCGGTCAACAGGTTGACGATTTCTTCCGTTCCCTTAAGCAGCAGCGAACAGGCAAGGAACAACAGCACAATACCGGTGATGCGGAAAAACCATTTCCAGGCAATTTTCCGGTAAGTGAACAGGAACAGCCACAACGTCAGTGCCGCTACCGCGATACCGGCCACGACTTCCCCGGTAAATGACCACATGGTGTCTGCATTCAGCCCCATCACAATACCGGAGAGGAACACCACGATTTCACTGCCTTCACGGGCTATCGCGATCGCCACAATAAACAACGCGCCCCACCAGGAGTGCTGCCGGGCGCTGTCATTCATCTCCTGCTCAATACCGGATTTGAGTGATGCGCTGTGCTGCTGCATCCAGTACACCATCTGCACGATCAATACCGCCGCGAACAGCGACATACCGATCATAAAGTACGTCTGGCCGCTGTCATCCAGCACATTAAACACACCATAGATAAGCAGTGCGAGAAACAGTGACAGCGCAACACCAAGTGCCACTCCGCCCCAGAGATAGCGGCGCCCTGCGGCAGCATCCGGATGCTGTTTAATCCACGCATAAATGATGCCGACCACCAGCAGAGCTTCAAAGCTTTCACGCCAGACGACAAAAAGAACCTGTCCCATAATTAATTCCTGTGAACTGACACTTATTCCGCGATGATCTCACCGGCCGGATGCGACAGATGAAAATCATCAAAAAAGGTATATTTTCCGGGTTTGAGCGGTGCAATCACCACCACGGAAGACGCCCCCGGAGCCAGCACTTTCTCTTTGCGCAGCTGGGTGCTTTCAAATTCGACCGGTTCGGTGCCGGTATTGGAGATTTTAATGCGGATCGGCGTTTTCGCGGGTACCTTCAGTACCGGCGGTGTCAGTTCGCCGTTATTCATTTCCAGTTCGACAGTGAATTTCTCTGCCGCTGCGGCGGGCAGTGATATCAGGAAAAGCACCGATAAACACAGTGCCATAACAACGAGTTTCATGAGTGACCTCAGCGGGATAGCGACATCCGGTGTCCGGACAGCAGACCGCGGTTACCGGCCTGCTGTTCTCCTTAAATAATAAACTCAGTAACTGCCTTTGCGGCCGGTGCCGGCATACTCGAAGTCCCAGGAGACATCAAACGGCTCAAACCACGGAGCAACACCGGTTTCTTTATCGATATGGCGACCGAAAGCCACGTTGTCGTTCATGCTTGGCGGAGAGATGCGGTATTCGACGCGGTATTTACCGTAACCATCCAGTTTCAGGTTTTCACCGTAGTGCGGGCCGTCGCTGGCAACCATCGCCATAAAGGTACCGGACTGGGCTTTTTTCGGATCATCCAGTTTGGTGACTTTGTAATCCACTTTCAGATACGGGATCCAGTCCCCTTCCGCGAAGCCGTTCGGGTTTTCCTCAACGGCGTGGATATCTGCTTCCAGGTGGATGTCTGACTTATCCGCCGCCAGATGGTGCATTTCATGTTTGCCTTCCACTGCCATGGTAATCGGCTGCAGATACACCCCCTGAATCTCCATACCGTTTTTGATAACAGGTTGTCCGAGCGGATATTCCAGTGCCAGGGCAGAGGTTGATACCACGCCCAGTAATGCTGCTGCCACACTCATCCCGATACGCATGCTGATTCCTCATTGTCATTATACAAATAGTGCTGACAATAATAATCATTACCATTTACACTGTTCAAGTAAAAGTTATCGCTTACCGCCACATTTTTCAATGAAACGGTTACATTTCCACCGGGATTCAGCCACGAAATACATCCGCAAAAGCAATGTCCGGCAGGAAATATCCGCTGTTGTATAATTTGCACGGATGCGTTACATCTTAAGCAGCCTTCCGCAAATGAGATCACACTGATGCAAGCCGATATTGTGTTGTTCGATGATTTTGAAACCCTGGATGTGTTCGGCCCTGCTGAGATTTTCGGCCGTTCCCCGCATTACACGCTGAATTACTGCTCTCTCAGCGGTGGTGTGATCACCAGTTCACAGGGGGCTCAGATAATAACAACGGTATTTGAGCCGGAGAAAACCGCGTTAATGCTGGTGCCGGGTGGTCAGGGCACACGGCGGCTGGTCAGTGATGAGGGTATGCTCGCCGCGTTGCGCACGGCGGCACAGCACGCACAATGGTGCCTTTCCGTCTGTACCGGTTCGGCTCTTCTGGCGGCGGCCGGTGTGCTTGACGGCCGACAGGCGACATCCAATAAACGTGCCTGGCAGTGGGTAACCTCTCTGTCCGCACAGGTAAACTGGGTGAAAAAAGCACGCTGGTGTGCGGACGGCCGTTTTTATACCTCTTCCGGTGTATCGGCGGGCACGGATATGGCGCTGGCATTTATTGCTGATCGCCACGGTGAGGCCACAGCGGAGGAGATCGCACAACACATTGAATACCGGTGGCATAATGATGCCGGTGATGACCCCTTTGCCGTATAAAAACTGGACGACAGGCAACCATTTACGACATAATAGCGCCTCTGAAATAAAACCGGCGGATGTTTATGTTAGAAACTATCGGATTTGTGCTACTGGTGAGTACCTGCGGCGACGATGCCTGCGAGGCACTGCCGGTCACGGAAGATATCTATACCAGACATGAGTGCGAACTCCGCCTGAAATATATCGCCAAACGCCGTCCCAACCTCTACTTCATGTGTAACGAGGTGATGCGGGAAAACGTCTCCGGTGATGACGACAGCCCCGGAATTCCGGATGATCCGGAAGACACACTCCCACCGGATGAGCAGCCGTAACCGCTTAACTGAACGGATTAATTCCCTGTTTTATCAGACGCCGGAAACGGAAAATCGCCCAGCCGTTGATCACCAGAAACGTCGATTCAATCAGTGTGCCACCGACCGTTCCCAGCCAGGCGTTATACACCCCCCAGCAGGCCGTTGAACACCAGATCACATACCGCATACGCAATCCCGTCAGCAGGAAAAACGCAAAGGTACTCATCAGAGTGCCCGTTACCGGCAGCACTTCCTGCCAGGTGCGGATATTCGGCACCGCCAGAACCAGTGTCAGCGAAACAAATAACCAGAGCACCCAACGCTGACGATGGCTGATAGACACATAAGTCCGGATGCTGTTGAGCGTGGCACTGATCCCAGCGGGATAGGCACCAAGCAGAAAAAAGTGGGATGCCATAATGGCGGTGTAAATTGATAACCGGATTTTGAGTTTCCGCTCATTGCGCTGGACAAAAACCGTCGTGCCGATAATAAACGCAACAATACCGAGCCCCTGCCCTGCGTAATACAGATAGTCCATCTTCCCCTGCCGTAATCACATGCTGAATGGTTTTAATTATTGTGCTGCCAGCATAAACATAATTTGTTCAGGTTGCGAGCTATTGCACGTTTCAGACATTAAAAAAGAGGCCTCAGCCCCTTTTCTTATTGCATCATGCCGTTATCACATGTGCAGTGGTATCAGCATGCCATATAGCCCGGATAATGTGTCTCGATTTTGTGATAAGTCCGGGTTTTCTTATTATCGTCCTGAATCACACAGATTCTGCTTTTTGACTTCAGCGCCTGCGGGATTTTTTCCGCATTTTCATCTGCGGCAGCTGCAATAAAGATGTTAATTTTTGATTTCCCTTTACTGTATGTATAGGGCATTCCTAACAAACGTCTCGCAGCTCTGTTAGTTCGCATAATAAACTCCTCATTGTTGTGAACGTTCACCTATTATAGCAACTTACTGAAAATAATAAAATTTTCCCTAAGTGGCTGATTTACCGCCTGCATAATGGTATTTCCGTGCCCTATCCTGTATGTTGGATACGACCTGTTCACTGACCGGGAGAGTCTGATAAATGGCGTGTATTTTTTGTGATATCGCGGCGGGGAAAGCCCCCTGTCATAAGATCTGGGAAGATGAGCATTATCTGGCATTTTTGTCGATATTTCCCAATACCGACGGTTTTACGGTGGTGATCCCGAAGGCGCATTACCCGAGCTATGCATTTGACCTGGAAGACGATGTTCTGACCGGCCTGGTGCTGGCAACTAAAAAAGTGGCAAAAGTTCTGGAAAAGGCATTTCCGGATGTCGCGCGCTGCGGCATGTTTTTCGAGGGCTACGGGGTGGATCATATCCACAGTAAACTCAGCCCGATGCACGGCACCGCAGATATGACAGAATGGCGGCCGATCGAGCATAAACAGCCCGCATTTTACACACAGTATCCGGGATTTTTGTCATCCCACGACTGTGAGCGGGCAGATGATAAGAAGCTGGCTGAACTGGCGGCGGCTATCCGCGCAGGTCAGGAAAAGTGAGTGATTCCGGTGGTGCCTTCACCACCGGAATGTTGTGTCAGCGGACTTCGCACCCGACCACCGTGGCATACCCGAGACCATCACTGTCCATCATCAGCAGACACTGCGGGCTGAGGGTTTCCATCGCTTTTATCAGCATCATTGCCATCACAAAAACCGCTTCCCTGTCGGCGCTGACCTGATTATCCGCAATATAAATATTATTTTTCAGGAAAGTACGGCGCTGTGCTTTATTGCAGTACTGATAAATCACATCCTGCGCCAGTTCATTTTCCCGCATCAGCCAGAATGATTTCTCTTCCTCTTTATCCAGCAGATTCATTTTTTCCATCATCGGCAGATCGGCGGTTAACTGCATTTCATTGATCGGCATAAAGCGGGACAAACTACCGTTAAACGGAAATGTATTGCGCTCAAAATAGTAGCAGGATGTCAGCAGAATAGCGCCTGCCATTTCGTGATAAGCCGGTATCTGACCCGCCTGCCAGATATTCAGTCCGACCAGCAGCCACATGGCGCTGTTATCTTCCTCATCAAACAGATGGCCGATATCATCCGGTGTCTGAATGAATTCAGTCGCACAACCCCAGATTTTCGTTACATTGCGCTCAATTTCTGTATTTTGCAGCTGATTCGGGGTGATCACATACACGGTTTTCAGTTTTGACTGATAACCTTCATGCTGCTGATTCAGATCTTTCGCCAGCGCGGTAAAAATAGCCTCAACCGAATGGTCATAACCGGCAAGCAGCTGTTTATCTTCTTCGTCTGTCCGTTGTTTCCGCTCTGAGGTATAAACCTGTTTAACACTTTTCGGCATCAGCAATGAAACCCCGGTCACCATCAGTCTGCGCTGGCACCAGTTGACCCACTCATTACGTTTGAAATTAATGGAAGCATTCCAGCTCTGACAGGCAATCCGCGCCTGCTCATGACGGTGCATGGCGTAAGTGAACAGACACATCCAGATCAGAATGTACGGCAGATAGATAAAAATCAGTACTTCCGTCAGCGGGAGTTTGAAAATATAAAAATCGAGAAAAAAGATAAGGGCCAGAACGACGAACAGCAACCCCAGCCACAGCGTAATTTTGGCGCCCGGTGCATCACGTTTAACCGGAAATTCAGGAACAGGCCACGACATCGGAATATAGCTCCATGCTGAAAGAAATACAGATATGCCGCTCCGGGTTGCCGGATCGACGTCAATATTTGTTATAAAAAGAGAGATCACAAAAAATCGTGACTGATACAGGAAAATAACGGCAGACCGGTTAAAAACTTTAATGGGACAACATGAGGCAGATCACAAAATCAGACTGAGAACAGAGAGAAATAAACAGAAATTAAGAAAGAGGATAACTGAGAGAAAAAAGAACTGCAGAGAGAAGAAAGATGGTGGGTCGTACAGGATTCGAACCTGTGACCAATTGATTAAAAGTCAACTGCTCTACCAACTGAGCTAACGACCCATCTTTGGGATTGATTTTCAGGAATGGTGGGTCGTACAGGATTCGAACCTGTGACCAATTGATTAAAAGTCAACTGCTCTACCAACTGAGCTAACGACCCATACCTGAGTGATGCGGGAGAATCATGTGAAGTGGTGGGCGATACCGGGCTCGAACCAGTGACCCCCTCCTTGTAAGGGAGATGCTCTACCAACTGAGCTAATCGCCCATTCATAACATTTACTGCTTTACTTCACTATCACAACGTTCATTCTTAATAAGAATGGTGGGCGATACCGGGCTCGAACCAGTGACCCCCTCCTTGTAAGGGAGATGCTCTACCAACTGAGCTAATCGCCCACTTCAGGATGACTGCAACTTACATCATTATTATGAATGGTGGGCGATACCGGGCTCGAACCAGTGACCCCCTCCTTGTAAGGGAGATGCTCTACCAACTGAGCTAATCGCCCGTCGTGATGGAGGTGCATTATAGGGATCTGCGCGTTTGAGTCAACGCTTTTTCGAAAGAAAATGATCGTTCGTTGTAATTTTAGTCACCCTGTTCTGATTATCACCACCCGAGCGCAGTATGTAAGCAGAAATCGGATAAATCGTGATCGCCGTCAGATTCAGTGCTGCAAAAACGTCCTGTTTTGTCATGTGTTTTTCCTTTTGACACGAGAAAAATGACTTTTTCGGCCTTCTTTCCCCCTTTTCATTGAGGAATTATGTCTCAGTGCTAAAATATCCCGCATCGTATTTCTTCATCCACTACGTCTGGCGCAGACGTTATGAAAGGCATTCCAATGAGTAAAGTAAAAACCCGTTTCGCACCCAGCCCTACCGGCTACCTGCATGTGGGCGGCGCACGTACCGCTCTGTACTCCTGGCTGTACAGCCGTCACAACCACGGTGAATTTGTCCTGCGTATAGAAGATACTGATCTTGAACGCTCAACTCAGGAAGCTATCGACGCCATTATGGACGGGATGAACTGGCTGAATCTCGGCTGGGATGAAGGTCCGTATTACCAGACCAAACGCTTTGACCGCTACAATCAGGTGATCGACACCATGATTGAAAACGGTACGGCTTACCGCTGCTACTGTTCCAAAGAGCGCCTGGAAGCCCTGCGTGAAAAACAGATGGCAAATAATGAGAAGCCGCGTTACGACGGTTGCTGCCGTGATCACGCTCATAACCATACCGCGGATGAGCCGCATGTGGTGCGTTTCCGTAACCCGCAGGAAGGATCTGTTATTTTTGATGACAAAATCCGCGGGCCGATCGAATTCAGCAACCAGGAACTGGATGACTTAATCATCCGCCGTACTGATGGTTCCCCGACCTATAACTTCTGTGTGGTTGTCGATGACTGGGATATGGAAATCACCCATGTTATCCGTGGTGAAGACCATATCAACAACACACCGCGCCAGATCAACATCCTGAAAGCCCTCGGTGCGCCGGTACCGGAATATGCCCACGTATCCATGATCAACGGCGACGACGGCAAGAAATTATCCAAACGCCATGGTGCAGTGGGTGTGATGCAGTACCGCGATGACGGCTATCTGCCGCAGGCACTGCTGAACTACCTGGTGCGTCTGGGCTGGTCTCACGGCGATCAGGAAATCTTCAGCATTGAGGAAATGACGGAGCTGTTCACCCTGGAAGCCGTCAGCAAATCCGCCAGTGCATTCAATACTGAGAAATTACAGTGGCTCAACCACCACTACATTAACAGCATGCCTGCGGAAGAAGTGGCTGTTTACCTGCAATGGCATATTGAGAACGCCGGGATTGATACCCGCAACGGCCCTGAACTGGCAGACCTGGTCCGCCTGCTGGGCGAACGCTGCAAGACACTGAAAGAAATGGCGGAAACCTGCCGTTACTTCTATGAAGACTTTGACAGCTTCGATGCCGATGCCGCGAAAAAACACCTGCGCCCTGTTGCCCGTCAGCCGCTGGAAGTGGTTAAAGCCAAACTGGCTGCACTGACCACCTGGACACCGGAAGCTGTACACGAAGCCATTCAGACAACCGCTGATGAACTGGAAATCGGGATGGGTAAAGTCGGTATGCCGTTACGTGTTGCCGTGACCGGTGCCGGCCAGTCTCCGGGCCTGGATGTGACCGTACATGCGATTGGTCAGTCCCGCTCTCTGGCGCGTATCGATATGGCGCTGGCCTTTATTGCTGAGCGCGAAGCACAGTAATCATTGTCAACAGCCTGATACCCGGCCCTGTGCCGGGTATTTTTTTGTCATTTTACTGAATTGACGGCTTTTTCATCGGTCGCACACGAATTTCATATTAAGCCGTTGACAGCTCAGGGAACCTTGCCTATTATGCTGCGCGTCCGGTCGATTTTATCGGGGCTATAGCTCAGCTGGGAGAGCGCTTGCATGGCATGCAAGAGGTCAGGGGTTCGATCCCCCTTAGCTCCACCAAATCTTTGGTGACTGATAAATACCGTGACATCCGGTTTTCCGGGGCTATAGCTCAGCTGGGAGAGCGCTTGCATGGCATGCAAGAGGTCAGGGGTTCGATCCCCCTTAGCTCCACCAAATTCAAACCCCGGTCTCTGACCGGGGTTTTTCGTTTCTGCTTTCCTGTCATTGCGCGGTATACCCGCCATCCACCGGATAAAAACCGCCGGTACAAAAACGACTGTCATCTGATAACAGAAACACTACCATTTTTGCCACCTCTTCCCGTGTTGCCATCCGTTTCATCGGGTGACTCTCCGCCATCATTGCCTGTACATCCTGCGGTAACGCCAGAATATTTGGTGTCGCCACATAGCCGGGGCCGACCGCATTAATCCGCACGCCCTGTTCTGCATATTCCAGTGCCGCCGCGCGGGTCAGCCCGAGTACTGCGTGCTTGGCAGCGGTATAAGGTGCAATCCCCGCAATACCGGTGACTCCGTTACAGGCTGATAAATTCACCACCGCCCCGCCGCCGCTTTTGATAATGGCAGGAATAGCGAATTTCATCCCGAGAAATGTGCCGGTCACATCCGTAGCCATCACATCCTGCCAGGCCTCAAAATCGTAATCCTCAATCTTCACACCATGCGGCCCGGTGATCCCTGCATTGTTTACCAATCCGTGTAAAGCACCGAATTTATCTGACACTGTGCTCACCATCCGCTTACAGTCGCTCAGTTTACGTACATCTGCTTCTATTGCCAGCACGCTATCTCCCGTAGGATCCCACTCATTTATTGCCTTTTGCAGATGTTCCGGATTTCGCCCGGTAATCGCAATTTTAGCCCCTCTTTTAAGTAATTCACGGGCAATTCCTTCACCTACCCCGGTTGATGCACCGGTAACCAGGATAATCTTCTGTTGAAAGTCTGTCATAGCATCACCTTTTAATTAACTTTGGTTAACTAAAAGCTTAATTGATTAACTTTTGTTAATCAACTTTCTTTTCCTGATTTTGCCTTTCGGCTAAACTAAGGGTGAGGATAAAAGGGAGGTGATATGTCATTCAAGGAACTGGAAAATACACTGTCATTGTTACAGTGCACATTGGTAGCGCAACGGACCATCTGCTCACCTGAAAAGGTGACGTGGGCACAGTATGACGTAATGGAAATGTTGCGCCTTCAGGGGGATTTAACCCCGTCGGATTTAAGCCAGAAACTCGGGATTTCGCGCCAGAATGTCTCGAAATCATTACGGGCGCTGAAAAAACACCAGTTTGTTTCCCAGTATCAGTCGGAGACCGATAAACGGGAACTGGTGACCCAGCTGACACCGGAAGGTGAAGAGTTTCTGTCCCGCGCGGCAACAGGACGCACCCGCAATGCAGAAAAAGTATTTGCAAGTCTGGATGACGATGAACAGCGCCAGTTTCGTATACTGAGCCGGAAAGTCATCGATGCACTGACCCGGGATCAGTGAGCGGGACGTTTAAGCGGTTTTATCAGGCCACTTAAACCTTCGGTTTTAATCGCAAGGGTGAGTTGCATCAGCTGCCCCAGGCGCCCTTCCGGGAAACTGTCTTTACGGGCAAACCAGAGCAGGTATTCCTCGGGAAGGTCAATTAAACGGCAACCTTTGTATTTACCAAATGGCATAGCAGTGTTAGCGACTGCCACTAAATCTTCTTTCTCCATCATCTCTCCTGATGTGACTGAAACGGTCTTCTGCGGAAGACCGTTTTTCAGCCTGTCTGTCAGTTCAGCAGTGCAATAAACTCATCTTCATTGATCACTTTAATACCCAGCTCTTCCGCTTTGGCCAGCTTGGAGCCTGCAGCTTCCCCGGCAACCACCAGATCGGTTTTCTTCGAGACACTGCCGGTGACTTTCGCCCCCAGAGCCGTCAGACGATCTTTCGCCTCATCACGGGTCAGGATCTGCAGTGAGCCGGTCAGCACAACCACTTTACCGGCAAACGGGTTATCCAGTGCCGATGCATCTACCGCCACCACATCCGGCCAGCTGATACCGACATCTCCGGTCAGATCAGTGATAACCTCGCGGTTGTGCTGCTCGCGGAAGAAATTGACCACATGCTTCGCGACAACCTCCCCGACATCAGGAACGGCTTTCAGTGCTTCTGTATCCGCCTGCTGTAAGGCATCCAGGGTTCCGAAATGCTCTGCCAGATTGGCCGCCGTGGCTTCGCCGACTTCGCGGATCCCCAGCGCGTAAAGGAAACGGGCAAATGTAGTCTGTTTTGATGCCGCCAGCGCGTCAGTCAGTTTCTGTGCGGATTTCGGTCCCATGCGATCCAGCCCGGTCAGTTTGCCGGGGGTCAGACGCCACAGATCCGCCGGAGTCTTCACATACTCCGCATCCACCAGCTGGTCGATAATTTTATCCCCCAGCCCGTCCACATCCATGGCACGGCGGGACACAAAATGTTTGAGTGCTTCTTTGCGCTGTGCCCCGCAAATCAGACCGCCGGTACAGCGGGCAACCGCCTCGCCTTCCACCCGCTCAATATCTGACCCGCACACCGGGCAACTGAGCGGAAATTCAATATCCCGCGCATCCGCCGGACGCTCTGATTCCACCACACCCACCACCTGCGGGATCACATCCCCGGCACGGCGGATAACCACGGTATCGCCGATTTTCAGACCGAGACGGCTGATTTCATCCGCATTATGCAGTGTGGCATTACTGACCGTCACACCGGCCACCAGCACCGGCTCCAGACGGGCAACCGGGGTAATCGCACCGGTACGGCCGACCTGGAATTCCACATCACGGACAACGGTCATCTGTTCCTGGGCCGGGAATTTAAAGGCAGTCGCCCAGCGCGGGGCGCGGGACACAAAGCCCAGCGCCTCCTGGAGTGCAATGGAATCCACTTTAATCACCACGCCGTCAATATCAAAACCCAGCACCGGACGGCTCTCTTCCACCTTGTGATAGAAATCCAGCACCGCCTGACTGCCGGTGCAGCGCATCACACGATCACTGACCGGTAAGCCCCAGGCTTTAAATTGCTGCAGGCGATCATAGTGACTGCCCGGCAGTGTGCCGCCTTCCAGCACGCCCACGCCGTAACAGAAGAAAGTCAGCGGGCGTTTGGCTGTCACCGCCGGATCCAGCTGGCGCAATGAACCGGCTGCGGCGTTGCGCGGGTTAGCAAACACTTTGCCTCCGGTGCGGCGCGCTTCCTCATTCATCGCCTCAAAGCCTTTCTGCGGCATAAAGACTTCGCCGCGGATCTCAATACGCTGCGGGATATTTTCCCCGCGCAGTTTCAGCGGAATAGCGCGGATGGTCCGCACATTGGCGGTAATGTTTTCCCCGGTGGTACCGTCACCCCGGGTGGCTGCCTGCACCAGACTGCCGTTTTCATACAGCAGACTGACCGCCAGGCCGTCGAGTTTTAACTCACAGCAGAATGTCAGATCCTGCGTGTCTTTCAGACGGTCACGTACACGTTTGTCAAAGGCAAGATAACTCTCCTCATCAAACACGTTATCGAGTGACAGCATCGGAATCTCATGGCGCACCTGTTCAAATGCACTCAGCGGTGATGCCCCGACCCGCTGTGTCGGGGAGTCCGGTGTGATAAGTTCCGGATGCTCCGCTTCCAGCGCTTTCAGACGCTGCATCAGGCGATCATATTCCGCATCCGGCACTTCCGGGTTATCCAGCACGTGATAACAGTATTCATGATGGCGCAGTGTGGCGCGCAGCTGTTCAATGTCGTTTTCGTTATTTTTTGGCATCATAGTGATCTGCAATCTGTTTATACCTGAAAAAAACCCCCGTCATTGCGGGGGTTTTTGTGCGATTTGTGTGTCTCAGTTCTGTTTGGCGACGAGAACTTTGCGGATGCGCGCCTTGTACACCTCGATTTTCTGCGGTGTCAGCATTTTGCGCTCCTCATCCAGAACCACGCCGCCGACATCAGAGGCGATACGCTGAGCAGCCTGTAACATCAGCTTGAAGTTCTGGTTTGCGTCACCGTAAGACGGCACCATCATAAACATGGCCACGCCCGGGGTTTCGATCTCTTCCATCTGCTCCGGTACAAACGTGCCCGGATTCACCATATTGGCCAGACTGAATAACACCGGACCACTGCCTGCCGGATCGACATGGCGGTGATAGATGTTCATCGCCCCGAAACGGAACCCGGCCTGCTCGATAGCGGTGCGCAGAATATCACCTGCGACCATCTGTCCCGGATGGGCGGACACAAACAGTGCCAGCACAATCTCATTGTTCTCTGCACTGCTGCGCGGCGCTTCCTGAACCGGTTCCGGTTCAGTTACCGGCTCTTCTGTGTGAGGCATGTCAGTTTCAGCGGCAGTGATCACCGCGGCTGTTGTCATGACCTCGGGAGCCGGAGCTGCCGGTGCCTGTGCTTCCTGCTCAAGGGCATCAAATAATCCGATTTGCGGCTCTGTTTCCGGTGCTTTTACCGGCTGACGGCGCGGGCTCTGGGCTTTCGGCATCACAGGCGGTTCTTCCGGCTCTGATGACGGATACATTCTGCCGGCAGATAATAACGGATCCTGCTCATTCTGCGCTTCTGAATACGGAGAGACCTGCGGAGCCGGATCCTCCGGTAATACAGCAGAGTGACGGGAGCCGTGTGCCTCTGACATATCATCAGCGGCTTCATCCTGCGACTCGTATTTACGACGCTTCATGGGGCGCGCGCGAAACAGGGAAGAACGCTCTTTACGGCTCGTCCACAGTCCGTGAAGTAACAATGCGATGATTGCTACCGCACCCACAACGATTAATATCAGACGCAAATCTTGCATCAGTGCTATCTCTGTTGTTTAAATTAAAGGCCACCATGGCAAAATACTATCGTTTGATTACAAGAGTATTTGTCAATGATGTTAAGTTCAAGTCCCTGCACGAATTTCTTGCAATAAAGATCATTTAATTGCTCTTTTTGACTGATTTTTCATCCTGACATTTCATTTGTGGCCGGACAAATCAATAGTTCAGTCTGATAGTATAACGTTTTCCAATCATAGGAGTGAATAGGAAGTATGACAAATCCTGTCAGGCCGCTCAGCGGCTTTGCATATGTTGCACAGGGATGGCGGCTGATGATGCGTCCGGGTCTCCGGGCCTTCGTGATTCTGCCGTTGCTGGCCAATATCGTGGTTATGGGCGGTGCACTCTGGTGGTTGTTCAGTCAGTTCGGCGGGTGGATAGCCTGGCTGATGGATAAAGTACCGGGCTGGCTGCAGTGGCTGGATTATCTTATCTGGCCGGTGGCGGTGATTTCTGTGCTGCTGATTTTCAGCTATTTTTTCAGCACGATCGCCAATATCATCGCCTCGCCGTTTAACGGCTGGCTGTCGGAGAAACTGGAAGCGGAGCTCACCGGGCGTCCCGCACCGGATCAGGGCTGGGCAGATCTGATAAATGATATCCCGCGTATTCTGAAACGTGAGATGGTCAAACTGCTTTATTACATCCCGCGTGCCGTTATTCTGCTGATCCTGTTTTTCATTCCGGGGATCGGGCAGACACTCGCGCCGGTACTCTGGTTTATTTTCGGTGCCTGGATGATGTCCGTGCAGTACGGGGATTTCCCGTTTGATAACCACAAGGTCAGTTTTCCGGAAATGAAAAGCACACTGCGCCGCGATAATATGACCAATCTCCAGTTCGGTTCGCTGGTCAGTGTGCTGACCATGATCCCGTTTGTGAACCTGTTTATTATGCCTGCGGCGGTCTGCGGTGCCACCGCGCTGTGGGTGGATCGCTACCGCGCACAGTTTGTCCGCGACTGATCCGCAACCCCCTTCCGTGCAGGGCGGTTATCACACTGCCCTGCCGTTTTCCTGCTCCTTATACTTTTTCGCTATTGATCGTCTGTCCGGTTATAAGGATATGCCGATTATGTATTTCCTTTCCGCCGGTCAGCGGGTAATGTGGTTTTATATTTAGTCTGATTATGAATAACCCTATAAGGAAAACCGATGAGTAAGATATATGAAGATAATTCGCTAACCATTGGTCACACACCGCTGGTGCGCCTCAAACATTTCGGTCACGGCAATATCCTGGCGAAAGTCGAATCCCGTAACCCGAGTTTCAGCGTCAAGTGCCGTATCGGCGCCAATATGATCTGGGACGCGGAAAAGCGCGGTATCCTGAAACCGGGTGTGGAACTGGTCGAGCCGACCAGCGGTAACACCGGGATTGCACTGGCGTATGTTGCTGCCGCCCGTGGTTACAAACTCACCCTGACCATGCCGGATACCATGAGTATCGAACGCCGCAAACTGCTGAAAGCCCTGGGTGCCAACCTGGTACTGACCGAAGGCGCGAAAGGCATGAAAGGCGCGATTGAAAAAGCCGATGAAATCAGCGCGTCTGATCCGTCCCGCTATATTGTGTTACAGCAGTTCAGCAACCCGGCCAACCCGGCGATCCATGAAAAAACCACCGGTCCGGAAATCTGGGAAGACACTGACGGCAATGTGGATGTTGTGGTTGCCGGTGTCGGTACCGGCGGCACCATCACCGGTATCGCCCGTTACCTGAAAAACATCAAAGGGAAAAAAGACGTCACTATCGTGGCCGTCGAGCCGGAAGGCTCCCCTGTCATCACCCAGGCACTGGCCGGGGAAGAGATCAAACCGGGCCCGCACAAAATTCAGGGTATCGGTGCCGGTTTTATCCCGGGTAACCTGGATCTGAGCCTGATTGACCGCGTCGAGCTGGTCAGCAACGAAGATGCTTTCGCCACCGCCCGTAAACTGATGGAGCGCGAAGGTATTCTCGCCGGTATTTCATCCGGTGCGGCGGTAATTGCTGCGGAACGTCTCGCGAAAGAAGATAAATTCAAGGGCAAAAATATCGTGGTGATCCTGCCGTCTTCCGGTGAACGTTATCTGAGTACTGCGCTGTTCGCCGATATCAGTGAAAACTGATCAACTGAACGGATTCAGTCCCCGCCCTGCCTGACCTCGAAAGCACCCGCAAAGGGTGCTTTTTTTGTGCAACGGATCAAAGTTTGACACTCTGCGGGATGATTTTTGTGCGGTTGTTTAGTATTAAAAAAGTAATTATTTCACAGCTCAAAATAATGACACCAAATACGTATGTCGAATCTTCGGGTTGTGCTATTTTACTTGCTCCGGCTATGATTACTGTTATATGTCTTAATATTAACCGCCGATAAAAAATTCCAAACATGAGGTAACGCTATGTATCAGCAAGAAGTCACCATTACTGCACCTAACGGTCTGCACACCCGTCCTGCGGCTCAGTTTGTCAAAGAAGCCAAAACTTTCGCTTCTGACATCACCCTGACTTCCGGCGGCAAAAGCGCCAGCGCCAAAAGTCTGTTCAAGTTACAGACTCTGGGTCTGACACAGGGCACCGTGGTGACTATCGCCGCAGAAGGTGAAGATGAGCAGAAAGCAGTAGAGCACCTCGTCAAACTGATGGGTGAACTGGAGTAATCTCCTTCCGCCCTCACCTGTCAGGATCCCCGGCCACCGTCTCATGCCGGGGATAGTCCGTTTCCGGGTACGCTCACGCAGCCCGCTGCTGTACGTCCCCCAGTAAACTCAAAGGTATTATTATGGTTTCAGGAATCTCTGTTTCACCGGGTATCGCTTTTGGTAAAGCGTTGTTACTCAAAGAAGAACCTATCATTATCAGCCAGAAGTCGATTTCTGCTGAGCAGATTGATGCTGAAATCCGGCGTTTCACTGAAGGCCGCGCCAAAGCGTCCGCACAGCTGAATGCCATCAAAGAAACCGCTGAAAAAAATCTCGGTGCGGAAAAAGCCGAAATTTTTGAAGGTCATATCATGCTGCTCGAAGACGAGGAGCTTGAAAATGAAATCACCGACATCATCAAAAGCAAAAAAACCGCTGATTACGCGGTACACCAGGTGATTGAAGAACAGGCCACCGCCCTGGAAGGTCTGGATGATGAGTATCTGAAAGAACGCGCGGCCGATGTCCGCGACATCGGTAACCGTCTGCTGAAAAATATTCTCGGCATGCCGATTATCGACCTCAGCGCCATCGCTGAGGAAGTGATTCTGGTTTCCAAAGACCTGACACCGTCCGAAACCGCACAGCTGAACCTGAAAAAAGTGCTGGGTTTTATCACCGATATCGGCGGCCGGACCTCCCACACTTCCATCATGGCCCGCTCTCTGGAAATCCCTGCCGTGGTCGGTACCGGGAATGCCACTGAAAATATCAAAAGTGATGATTACCTGATCCTGGATGCGGTCAACAACACCATTTATCTCAATCCGTCAGAAGAAGACATTGAGCGCATGAAAGAAGTGCGCGATGACTATCTGGCGGAAAAAGCCGAACTGGCAAAACTCAAAGATCTTCCTGCTGTCACCCTCGATGGTCACCAGGTGGAAGTCTGTGCCAACATCGGTACCGTGCGCGATATGCCGGGTGCGGAGCGTAACGGCGCGGAAGGTGTCGGTTTATACCGCACCGAATTCCTGTTTATGGATCGCGACTCACTGCCGACGGAAGAAGAACAATTCCGCGCTTACAAAGAAGTCGCTCAGGCGATGCCGGATGAAGCCATTATTGTCCGCACCATGGACATCGGCGGTGACAAAGACCTGCCTTATATGAATCTGCCGAAAGAGGAAAACCCGTTCCTCGGCTGGCGTGCCATCCGTATCTGTCTGGATCGCCGTGAAATTCTCGACACCCAGCTGCGCGCGATTTTACGTGCCTCGGTTTTCGGAAAGCTGCGCATCATGTTCCCGATGGTGATTTCCGTCGAAGAAGTCCGCGAACTCAATAAGATAGTGGACGAAATGAAACAGCAGTTGCGGGATGAACAGAAACCTTTTGATGAAACTATTGAAGTTGGTATCATGGTGGAAACCCCGGCGGCAGCAGTTAATGCACGTCACATTGCAAAAGAAGTCGATTTTTTCAGTATTGGAACCAACGACCTGACGCAGTATACTCTGGCTGTGGATCGCGGAAATGAGCTGATTTCCCATCTCTACAACCCGATGTCTCCTGCGGTGCTGAACCTTATCAAACAAGTCATTGACGCTTCCCACGCGGAAGGGAAATGGACCGGAATGTGTGGTGAGCTGGCGGGTGATGAACGTGCAACTTTATTGTTGCTGGGCATGGGTTTAGATGAATTTAGTATGAGTTCTATTGCTATCCCGCGTATCAAGAAACTGATCCGCAATACGCATTATGAAGATGCGAAAGCACTGGCTGAACAGGCACTCGCTCAGCCGACGGCAACAGAACTGATGGCACTGGTGGAAACCTTCACCAAAGAAAAAACCCTGTGCTGAGAAAGCCAAATTCACGCCCGGTCCCGTATCAACATTTAGGAGAGTATTCATGGGTCTGTTTGACAAACTGAAGTCGCTGGTTTCGGATGATAAGAAAGACAGCGGCACGATTGACATCGTGGCGCCGCTGTCCGGTGAGATTGTGAATATCGAAGACGTGCCTGACGTTGTTTTCGCTGAAAAAATTGTCGGCGATGGTATTGCCATCAAACCGGCAGGGAATAAAATCGTTGCCCCTGTTGACGGTACAATCGGTAAAATTTTTGAAACTAATCACGCGTTCTCCATTGAATCGGACAGCGGAATTGAACTGTTTGTTCACTTCGGGATCGACACTGTCGAACTGAAAGGTGAAGGCTTCAAACGTATTGCGGAAGAAGGCCAGCGCGTACAAAAAGGCGACCTGGTACTTGAATTCGATCTGGCGCTTCTCGAAGAGAAAGCCAAATCCACCCTGACCCCGGTGGTTATCTCCAATATGGATGAAATCAAAGAGATGACCAAAATGACCGGCCCTGTCACTGTCGGCGAAACCGTTGTCATCAAAATCAAAAAATAACGGCTTCTGCATCACAGTCTGTACACTGAAAAACGGTTTCTGCGGAAGCCGTTTTTTTTCGTCCGTTTTCCTTTGATTGATTAATTCTGTTGTATTATCCCCTGCCTGTTGTCCGGAAATTACCGGAAAAGTATTTCTCACCTCAGTGAAATGCGCTAACATGATCTCCCGTGACGGTCCGCAATTTACGCAGATTACGCACTGCCTGATACGGCCGGATCCGCCGGAACCACGGGCGGGATAAACGGGAAGTTTTCATTTTCGTTCGTCACAAAATGGTAATGCTATGGAATTTAATTCAGTTCAGACACAGCAAATAAAGCAGAACATGCGCCTGTTCACTGAGCGCCTGTATCCGAATGGTCATATCCCCGATGAGTTCGATGTTCAGTACCGTACTGACAATAACAACATACTGATTTATCAGAAACAACTCGTCTGCCCGTGCGGCACCCCGCAAACCATTGAAAAACAAATTGCCAGACTGACCTGGTCAGAAGCTGATGATAACTGGCAGCTTTTTTATGTGGATAACAACAAATGGCAGCCTTATCCGGACTGCCCTGCCGGTACACTGAGTGCACTGCTGAAACAGGTTCTGGATGATAAATCCGACCGTTTTATTTTCAGTTAGTCACCACATCACACAATTAAGCCCCGTTAAGGGGTTTATTTGTGAATTTTGATCGTTTTCACGTATAGTGCTCATTACGCAGGTTACTATTACTACTAACTTATTTGCCGGCTTTCAGATTGCGAGGTATGTATGTATAAAACGATTATAGTTCCAATCGATATTTCCGAAACCGGGCTGACCCGCGAGGTGATCCCGACGATTCAGACATTAGCCAAATTTGAAAATGCCAAAATTCACTTTATAGCGGTGATCCCGTCATTCTCTCACTTTGCCTCTTTCGGTATTGCCTATGCCGCAACTCTGCCGGAAAAAGATGAAATTCTGGACAGCGCCAAAGAACAACTGGCGAAGATGGTCAGTGATTTTAATCTGCCTGCAGAGCAGTTTGAACTGCATGTGGTTTCCGGCTCACCGAAAGATCAGATTCTGAAACTGGCGGATACTCTGGAAAGCGACCTGATTGTCATCAGCTCACGCCGCCCGGATATGTCCACCTATCTGCTCGGCTCCAACGCCGCAGCGGTTGTACGCTACGCCCATACCTCGGTTCTGGTTGTCCGCTGATACGCGGCAGCGCCTGACTGAACGCCCGTTTTAACGGGCGTTTGTTTCTTTATTTTCCTGCAATCAGCAAAGAATCACTGCCGGGTGTACCAGTCACGGATAACCGCGAGGATCTGCGCGGTATGCCGGTTTCCGTCTGTATCTTTAAAATAGTGATCCAGATTATCAAAGGTTCTGAATGTCACCACCGGATTCTCCACCGCTTTCTGCATCTGCTTAAACGATGTGACACTGACATTGGTATCATTCAGCGTCTGAATAACCAGCACCGGTTTTGTCTGCCCGTTCAGTACCTGCTGCGCATCTGCCGCCAGAAATTCGCGCCACCAGCGCATCCCGTGCTGGCTGACCAGCATATCGTTCTCCACCTCATTGCGTTTTACCGCATCAGTAAATGCCAGAAAACCGGCTAACTGAGACTCCTCAAGTGGCTGAGGACTATTGCGGAAGCTGTCCGTGACATCATCCAGGAAAAAGCGCCCGCCACCGTTAACAGCCACCACCGCGTCAACCGCCGGTGATGCCAGCGCAGTGTGTTCAGCAACAGTCGCCCCTTCACTGCCGCCCAGCAGCAGCACGGTGTCATACTCCCCTTTCAGACGGTCGAGCACCGCAGCATAGTCGCTGACCCGCACCGACAGAGAATCATTGAACATGGTTTCCGCCGGGCAGTCTGCCCGCTCACCATCGCGGTCATTAAAAGGCAGCGCATCGGTAATACCGTATTTCTCCACCAGCAGAATGTCATGGTCCGGGAACGCGCCGCCGAAAGTATCCACCATAAAACGGTTGTTTTTAGCACTGTTACAATCAGAGCCCTGAATCAGCACCAGCAATTTGCGGGTGGGTTCCGCCTGCCGGTGCAACAGGTAGTAATGAACAGCACTGCCATCCTGACGGGCAAGGTTTTCTATCCGGACAGTCTCTTCCCCGGTATTTTGTGTTTCTGATGCCATTGCCGGAGCCATCAGCAGACAACCCAGCAGTGCACAGACGGCAGCCTTACGCATTCTTCATCCCTTCACATAAAACAGATAATTAAACAATGTGCGGAAACCGAGCTTCTGATACAGACTCAACCCTTCGGACGACGCTTCCAGATAACAATCCCCGATACACCGCTTCCGGCACAGTGTCAGTGCATAATCCAGCAACAGTGTGGCATAGCCGTTGCCCTGATATGCAGGAACAGTTCCGAGATCATCAATCCGCGCGCCGTATTCTGACAACGACAGCGTGATGCAGCTGACCGGTTTCCCCTGACACAACAGAACAGCATGGTACAGCTCAGCACCGTTTGCCATTGCCCGCTGATGATAGCTGATATAGTCACTGACGATACTAAAATCCGGAGCATCTTCCCCGTCATTCTCTCCCGCCGGAAAAGCGGCTTCCAGCGGCTCCGCCCACAACGAAAGCTGCTCATTTACCTCACGGATCTCACATCCGGCCGGAAGAACAGAGGACGGCAGCCACTCATCAACAGACAGATGCATAGCACTGGTTTCACCGTCCGCCTCATAACCCGCCGCCATAATCTGCGGGTGCAGTGTTTCTGCCGCGGATTTCTCTGCCACCAGGCAATGAGGTTTGTGATGTGGCATGAAAGGCTGCTGTGCCAGTGAGAACTCATTACTATCCGCACCGGCCTGCAGATAGATATAGTTAAAGACAGGCACCGGCAGCGGTGTCAGATAGCATTCTGCACGATCACTTACGGTGATGACATCCTGCGCGATACTGCGCCAGAAATGGCGCTCTGTCGCGCGGTAATTCTGTAAACTCATGGTGTCTCCGGAATGGTATAAGCATCGGCGGGATTTATTATCCCCACTCTATAATATAAGCCGTTATATACCTTATCGGAATGTTAAGACATTCCGGAGCCTGACACTCAGCCCCTGCGTATTGCCATAATCTGATGCACCACAATGCCCGCCAGCAATCCCCAGAAAGCTGAGCTGATACCCAGCAGCGTAATACCCGATGCCGTCAGCAGAAAACAGATAATCGCCGCATCCCGCCCTTTTTCATCTGCCAGCGACTGATGCAGGCTGTTCATCAGCGTGGTCAGCAGAGCAAGCCCGGCCAGGATCTGTATCAGAACCGCCGGAAAGGCATTGAACAGCATAAAAACCGCGCCGCCGAAAATCCCCGCCAGCAGATAAAATATCCCCGCCCAGACAGCTGCGGTATAACGCCGCGCCGGATCCGGGTGCACATCCGGTGCCATGCAAATCGCGGCGGTGATCGCCGCAATGCAGATACTGAACCCGCCCCACGGTGCCAGCAGGATAGCCGCCAGCGACGAGCAGCTCAGCAGCACAGAGGTGTGCGGCGGATAACCGTTAGCCTGTAAAATCGCAATCCCCGGCGCATTCTGCGAGGCCAGCGACACAATAAAAAACGGAATGCCGACACTGATCAGGGACGTCAGGGTAAATGACGGCATCACAAATTCCGGCAGCGCAAACACATTGCCGGCCCGGACAAAATGCAGATCGCCGCTCAGTCCGGTCACGGTGATACCGGTGATCAGGGCAGCAATAATAGCGTACAGCGGGAAAATCCGCCGCATCACCACATACGCGGCTATCATCGCGGCACACAGCACAAAGCTGGTATTCAGCGCACCGAACGCCGTCAGCCCGAAACGCAGCAGAATACCGGCCAGCATCGCCGAGGCCAGTGCGCGCGGGATATAATTCATCAGCCGGGCAAAAATACCGGTCACGCCACACAGAAACATCAGTCCGGAGGCAAAAATAAACACGCCGACGGCTTCATTGATGGTCACGCCGGACAAACTGGTTACCAGCAGCGCGATCCCCGGCGTAGACCAGGCGGTCAGCACCGGCATTTTATACCAGAGCGACAACCCGATCGTTGTCACCCCCATCCCGATCCCCAGCATCATCAGCCAGCCGCCGGTTTGTGCGGTATCAAGCCCCGCCACATCCAGCGCCTGCAGAATAATCGCCACTGAACTGGCATAGCCGACCAGCACCGCAACCAGGCCTGTCATCATCATTGCTGGAGAAAAGGCACGAAAAAATGTTAACTTACTCATAGGAACACACCATCGGATGTTATAGCAGACGATCGGACTCTATCACCGGATGCTATAACGGACAATGACATTTACCCGGAATAATGACAATTTATGCACGATATCACACCCGCTGTTGCAGAGACCTTTAAACAACTGCGTGCCGAACGCGGGCTGAGCCTCAGCCAGGCAGCACAACTGACCGGCGTCAGCAAAGCCATGCTCGGCCAGATTGAACGCGGGCAGTCCAGCCCGACAGTGTCCACACTGTGGAAAATCGCCACCGGCTTCAATGTCGCTTTCTCTGTTTTTCTGGAAGGCGCACAGCCGCAGGTGCAGGCGGGGCTTCATTCGTTTGCAACACTGCCGGTCTTTGAACAGACCCGCTCCGGGATGCGTGTCACACCGCTGATCCCGTTTGATGATGAACTGAAAACGGATTTACTGAAGATTGACCTGCTGCCGGGGGCGCTCAGTGAATCCGGCCCTCATGAACCCGGGGTTATCGAACATGTCATTATGCTGGAAGGTGCATTACAACTGCGGCTGGGGGATGAGTGGCATACCGTTTCTGCCGGGGAATCCCTGCGCTTTTATGCGGATATCCCGCACGCTTACGCCAATCCCGGTAAGACCATTGTGACACTGCATAATCTGATCCATTACCCGCGTCCGGCGGACAAATAAAAAAGCGGGGTATAATAAATATACCCCGCTTTGACTTAACGGATCGTCTTACTTTATTTGTAAAATAAAACCAAAATAAATACGTGTTCAGCTTAACTTATTATATATCATCCTTATACCAACCGGGATGATATGTTTATACTGAACAGAAAAGCATGCCATTCAGAATACTATCTTCTGTTATATATGGCGGTTTATTTATTGTTTAATTAAACACACTCAGGCATATCGCTATGCTGTCGTGATGTTTTCACTGGTGTTGTTACTACTACCTTTACGGCATTTTGGTGTTGTTCCAAATGACTGTCGCAGCAGTCTTTCTTGTGTCTTAAATACTATTATTATATCTGGTGTTATTAATATTATTGTTACTGCTTATTTTATTATTATTGCTGTTAGTCTTTGCTGTTTCTTTTTTATTAAGGGTATTACCAAACTGCGGGGGCATTATCGTACAGTGATCCTGAACCATTCTGAAATGAAATTACAGATTACGGTTAAAATATAAAAAAACCACCATTCCTGCCGGATACGGTGGCTTAAATACAGAATTAATTAACTTATTTCAGTATGTTGTCACACATCATCTGAAGTGTATTAATAAACCTTGCTGCATGAAAACCATCACAGACTGCATGATGAACCTGTACAGAAACAGGTAATAGTACGCGGTCACCTTCCTGCTGAAACTTTGCCATCGTAAAAACCGGGGCAAAGTAATCATCATTTCCGGTGATATTCAGATTAAATCCGTCAAAACTTACCCAGGGTAATGATGATATATTCAGGTGATTCTCCGGTAAATTTCCCTGCGGAAACAATCCGGTATCATGCTGATGTTCTGCTGTTACCGCATTATAACCTGCCATAAACTCGCTGAGATCCGGAAAATAACGGCAGGACAGTACGGAGAATGTTTCGGTTTCTTTATGAAAGACAGTAAAAACCGAGTCTGACTGATCCCAGTAAATCAGTTCATTGTCTTTCATTGCCATCCGGAACTCCGGAAACTGATTAACAGCCCGGGAGATCAGGTAAATCATCAGCGGATAAAACTTATAACCGGTTTCCGTCAGTGCGGTACGCGAAGCGGTAATATCGAGTTTGGTGGTCAGGCTGAATCCGCATTTAATCTGCTGACGATAAAGGGCAAAATGTTCCCTGCGATTCCAGGTATTCAGGTCAATCCGGGTAAAATTCATGGTTATTCCTTCTGATTAATAGTGAAAAATATTAATAATCAGAAGGCAGTCTGGTTGTCTCAATGGGTAACATTCCGTCCTCCGTAAGCTGTCTGGTATTCAGTAATAATACCCGATACGGGCTTAATCTGTATTAAGCCCGGCTTTATTTATTCCGGCCAGTCATCCGCAAACACATAGCGGATCAATTCTGCGGATTCACGGGGCGGTGCTCTCAGCACATCCGCCATTAAATCAATTTCCATCTGACAGGTTTGCAGCTTGTCTTCCGCCAGTACATACGGATCATCCGTCAGGAAACTATCGCCGTATTTATCCACCGACCCCTGTATTTGTGCCGAAAATAATGACTGAATTTCATCCGCAGAATAATGTGCAACCGGAGCCCCTTCACCGGCTGAATTCACCAGATCCAGCAACGCTCTGTTACCGATAATAAAGTCACGGTACCCGGCGGAAGCCTTTTTCATATCCGGCGGGCCTGATACTTCCGGATGCAGTACACGAAAGCAGAAGTCACCGGAGGTATCCTGCGCCAGTGCTTTCTGCAAAAATTCCAGCCGCATTTTCCCGTAATTAATCACCGCGTCATCCCCCGCGAGATAAAGCAGTTTTTTAATATTTTCGGTGGCCCACTGCTGCAGGCGCATATAATACTCTTCCCGTTTTTTCGAACCCTTACCCGCATTTCTGAAATCGGCAAAAAAGGCCCCGGACATAACGGGATCAACCTGATTGATGGCTTTTAGTGTCGGTACCATCTCAAGAACCTGAGTTTTTATCTGTTCATTTTTTTCCACCACCGCACTTTTAATAAAAAATGCAAAAAACAGCGCAATCAGTGACAGATAAACTATTTTCTTCCGGCTGATCACAATTTTGTTGGTAATCATTAATATAATCAGCAGGATAATCAGAAAAATAATCAGTACAGAAATCACAAAATAAACGGACATTCATCTCTCCGGTACAGGGGGACCATTCAGGCAGACAATTCTTTTTTAGTCAGATATTGGCAATAAAATAGGATCAGCCCGTGAGAACAGAAGATCTGTCCGGTTGAAACAATTCTCTGAAAATTCGTTTATTCATCCGGCATTCCATCCCGGTAACTATTTTCCCTGATGACCAGTATATGCCACCGGAACACGCTATTCTGAGAAAACTGTCACTAATCTGTTTTATTCCGCAAACAGAAAACCACCGGATGAGCGGTGGTTTTCTGTACTTATTGATATCTTACTCCCCCCGCTGCTTAATGCAGGTCTCTTTTATTTTTTGTATATTATTTTTCAGGGAGACCTGATGTTCTTTGGGAAAATAACTGTAATCCAGTGAAATATAAAAACGGGCGTTACGCATCATGACAAATAAACTGATTTCGTTTTCTTCAGATTTATAAATGAAATGTTCTTCGTCTGCTTTTTTGCTTTCCAGTATTGAAGGTTTCCCATATTCCGCTTCAAGATTGTGCTGCAATGTTTTCAGCAGTGTCTGATATGCCGCTTCATCATCTGTGGAATAAAAATAACCAATACCGACCAGCCCGCTGAAATCCGGCTGTCCGTACTGTGGTAAGAAGCGGAATTCGTACTCCCCCGCTTCATTTAATCCGCCGGAAAATGTTTTAGACGTCACTTTAGTCAGCGGGCAGACATATTCACTGTTATCCGTTTCAGACTGACTACCGAGCCGTGGTACCAACGCCTCTTCCGTCATTCCCCAGGTCAGACCGAAAGGAGCTGCATAACGCTCACCTTGTCCGTTATCCGCTGCTTTTGTTTTATCACAGGCACCCAGTAATAGTGACGCTGCAACCAATGCAGAAATTATCGTTATTTTTTTCATTGTTCAGTATATCCGCTGATTTAATGATGACGTTATCCCGCCATATTTGACTTATCATTTAATCCGGCTGTTTTCCGGCAACAAACAATATCAATCCTGAATAAAAGTACCAGCAAAAAATAAAGCCTCCGTAAAGGAGGCCCGTATCAGATCCCGGTGTTTTTATTGGCGTAAAAACGGCAGTACTACATCCATCAGTTGTTCAGGACACTCTTCCGTCACAAAATGACCGCATTCACTGAGTATCGCGCCCTGCAAATTCACCGCTCTTCCCTGCATTGTCAGCTGCGGGGCATCACGGGTCGCGTGATCAGCACCGATGGCCAGAACCGGCATAGTCAGTTTTTTCTCTGCCCGCCGCTTATTCTGCGCGATGGTCTGCGGAATAGCCCGGTAATAGGCAAACCCGGCACGCAGTCCGCCCGGAGAAGAATAGGCATCGATATACGTCTGTGCGGCAACGCGGTCACGGCGGTACGCCCAGTGGTCAAAAATAAAATTCAGATACTCCCGCTCTTTACCGGCGGTCAGCGTTTCCGGTAAATCCTGAACCTGATTAAACATAAAGTGCCAGAGGAAAATATTCTCCTCCGGATCAACAAAAATACCCGGAGCCGGTGCCAGACCCGGAATAACAGCCTCGGTCAGGACGATTTTTTTAATATCTGCCGGATAGTCACCGGCCAGCGCATAACCGACCCACATCCCGATATCATGACCAACTACCGAATAGGTTTTATAACCCAGCTGATTCATCATGGTATGTAACGTTGTGGCCACCGCACCGGTATCATAGCCACTGTCCGGCCGGGCAGAAAAACCGGTTCCCGGCGGATCCACCGCTATCGCCATATATCCCTGTGCTGCCAGCCCTGTTATCACATAACGCCATGTGTACCAGGTCTGCGGCCAGCCGGGGATCAGCAACACCGGTTCGCCTTTTCCCGCCGTCACATAATGTATCCGCTGCCCCGCCACATCCGTATAGTGATGCTGAAAATCCGCCTCATTCACCTGTGCTGTTACCGGCGGTTTCGGTGTATTCTCCGCAAGCACATTATTGTGGATTGCGAAAGTCATTACCGCTGCCAGTAATACCTTACCGAATAATGTATTCATACCTGTTCCGTATAAGTCATAAGTTAAAAAGTCTCCGCAGCAGCCCGTCAAAACGGATGTTGCCTGCAACGAAATTCAATTATTTGTCGATCGACAATTAATAGGTTAACGAGATATCCAAATCTTTGTCAATCACTAAAAAATAATTCTTTGTTAAACGATAAAGAACTGGTAGCATTTGCCTCAGATAAACTATACGGAGAAAATATGATGGCCGGCAGACCACGGGAATTTGATCGCGAAGTTGCATTACGCAAGGCTGAACAGGTGTTCTGGCAGCGCGGTTATGAAGGAACATCCATGTCTGATCTGGTTGCGGCGCTGGGTATTGCATCCGCCCGGATCTATGCGGCCTTCGGGTCGAAAGAAAATCTGTTCCGGGAGGCGATAGCCCTTTATCTGGCGGAAGAAGGTGCATTTGCGGATGCGGCGCTGAAAGAGCCGGATACCCGCAGTGCTATCAAAAAGCTGCTTACCGGTGCCGTTGATACCTACACCCGGGATGACCGGCCGCACGGCTGTATGGTGGTGCTGTCACTGACCAATTATTCTGCTGATAATGAAGCCATTATGCACTGGCTGGCAGACCACCGCCGGGAACGGACAAGCGGGATCATACAGCGTCTGCGCCGGGGGGCTGAGTCCGGTGATTTACCGGAACATACGGATACACAGGCACTCGGGGACTATGTGGCAACACTGCTGCACGGAATTTCTGTCCAGGCTCGGGATGGTGTCAGCCGTGACCGCCTGCTGGCCATGACAGAGATTGCCATGCACATGTTTGATCTCATGACCGCCTCACCGGCCACACACTGAATCTGTTTCTGTCTGCAGGAGAATCTCTGATGTCCTCTTCCGTCCGCCCGATCTGCACATGGCTTTCCGCCTCCCAGCCCGCATCCGGTGAAGCATTGCCGTTTCCGCCGGATATGCCGGCCATCACCGGCAATCAGACACTCCGGCAGTCATTGCGTATCAGCACAGGCGGGCAGAAACTGCAGCTGGTGTTTTCCAACCGCTACGGCACACAGCCACTGGTGACAGGTGAAAGTTATCTCTCCGTTCCCGGCCAGTACCGTGCAATACCGGTCACCTTTGGCGGACAGCAGGGTGCGGTGATCCCTGCCGGTGATATCCTGTGCAGTGATGAAATTGCACTGCATGTTCCGTCATTATCGGAGCTCACGCTGAGAACCTTTCTGCCGGAGCCGGTACCGCTTAATACCTTCCACTGGGATGCCCGTCATTTCTCTTTACTGGAACCGGGTAACCGGACGCGACAGGAAGAGGCCGGAAACGGTGAGGCTGTCAGTTCCCGCCTTTTACTCGAAAGTGTGCTGATTCAGCCGGAATCAGAAGCCCGCACACTCGTGGTGATCGGCGATTCAATGGTTGACGGCAACGGCGTGGACATGGACACATACAGCCGCTGGACTGATTATCTGGCAGAGCGTTTTATTGACGAAAACATTGCCGTGGTGAATGCCGGACAATCGGGTTCGCGCCTGCTGAAAGACGGCATCGGCATCAGTACATTATCGCGGTTTGAGCGTGATGTGCTGATGCAACCCGGTGTTACCGCCTGTATCGTGCAGGTCGGATTAAATGATATCGGCCTGGCGGGAACCGATTTGGACCCGGCGGGTTCTGTGCCTTCGGCAGCGGATGTGATTACGGGATTCCGGCAATTGCTGACCATGGCGCGGGGAAAAAATATCCGTATGACCGTCGTCACCCTGGTACCACTACGCGGAACCGGTGAGTATGGTATGACCGGTTTTTATTCACCGGAAAAAGAGGCTGTACGGCAGGATATAAACCACTGGATGCGCACAAGCGGCGAGTTTGATGCTGTTATTGACAGCGACCGGCTGGTACGCGACCCGGTCAGTCCTCAGCAGCTCAGTACGGACTATGATTCAGGGGATCACCTTCATCTTAATAATAAAGGACACCGGCTGGTTGCACAGTCTGTCCCGCTGACGGTTATCCGGCCCTGATATCAGAAAGCCCCGCTGTTTCAGCGGGGCTTCGGGTATAATCGCTAACTCTTTGATAAGTAATGGTGCCGGATACCGGATTCGAACTGGTGACCTTTTCATTACGAAACCGAAGATTTATTAAAATACAACACGTTACACCGCATCTTTTCTCGCTCTCACGTACCAAGATGCATAAAGTTACCTGCTGATACGCAAGCATGCAAAATGTTCCGCGTCCCAAACTCGTCCCAATATCCCTTCTCCTGCTATACTCCCATCATCACCCATCACTCCGAAACCAACATGCACAACATAGCCAACCTGCCACAAGACGAAAAAGACAAAATTAATGCCGATTTAGCCGCATCCGGTATCGCGTACAAAGAAAGACTCGGACTGCCGTATGATCTGTACGAAACAGAAAACCAGCAGCCCGAGCATTTACGCCAGTACTTCAGAGAGAGACTGGAGCACTACAGGGAGATTGGGAAAAGGCTTCCGCGTGGGTTCGAGTATGAGAGGGAGTGATCATGTCACGTTCATGCTGACCTATCTTAATAAGACCCGAAAGATGATTCTGAGTTTCCAAACCAGTCCCCGCCTTCAAGTTCGACATTCCAATAACCACTTGGTGATTGACCGGGCCATGTAATATCGAATATCAGGTATATTCCTCCAGCATATGCAATGTCACCGGATGTAAAGTTCTGCTTGTGAATACGTGCGTTATAGTCATAGATATTTTCGATTGGCTGGTTATTTCCATATGCACCAGCTGCAACGATAGTATTCCTTTCCGCTGTAGCTATACTGCATGAAATCGACGGGGTTTTATCCTGATCTATCGTTGATTTTAAGATTGATACTTTAAATGACCCATCTGTTCCTGAAGTTTTGCTTACAAGGCATTCTATATACCACCCCTTCTCGTTTGTAATAATTAATTTCGCCGGCACTGTATTGTAGAAAAATGGCGATGATGCCGCTGCTACCCCAGGACCCGTACCCAACACACACTGTGGCGCTCTCATGTGGAATTGTGTCAGAGTAACCGG
>NZ_KV791644.1:12689-13676 GCF_001807955.1 Morganella sp. HMSC11D09 | reverse complement strand
TTAACATACGCTTCATATTGCGCATCATCGGTGTCACGATGAAATGTGATAGTGTGCCACCCCCGCCCGATCAGCCTACCAACAAAACGGCTAGCGCCTTTTACATACCCTGTGCCATAAGTGTCTGGACTTTTGACATTCCGATTTAACCCTCCCCCGAATGAAGTTACTTGATCTGTGGCCTGCTGATAATAAGGTTTAGCGTTGTTGTTCCAGTTTTTTCCACTGGAATAATTGGTAATTATCTTACCTTCAAGCTTGCCGTAAATGTGTGCTGCTTCGGCATCTAAGTAAAAACTAAACGACATAAGAGATTTAGAACCTGCGGGCATGCCGCCAATAATTTTACTTCTGGTATAAGCGGAGTCGCTGCGTGACGTACTGATATTTTTCATGGCATCGCACCAGCCAATGTTATCAGACATCATGCCGGGCCATACTAATGTCTCATTGGTTACTGGTCTATAGGTATCATTCAATCCACCAGCCATGAACATTGACGCTAGTTTTTCTCCGTGAATCGCGTACCCCATAGAATTAAAGTGAATGCTATCTGACTGGACTGACGCGGCGTGGCGATAAAGATTAACCTCATGACCATTGAAAACAGCACAACCATAAATAGAGGCCATCATTCTCATACGTTTAGCCCAGTACAGCCATGCTGGATCGCCAGCCCCTTGCCCTCCGTGCGTTGGGATTTGAACGACAATAGCACATCCCCAATCGATATATCTTCGGATTAATTTTTCCATATAATCCATATAAACATCGATATGCCCCTCCTCCCCACTTCCTGAATCATTAATTCCAAACATAATAATTGCTACATCACAATAAGGATTGACTTGCCACGCCTGATTACTGAAAGCCTGCATTGCTGTATATCCAGTAACAGCCCTCATGACAAATGGATTAACTTCACTTCCTGACTGTTCTTTAAGATATTCTGCAAAACGATATGGATAATTCATAGATGCCCTGGTT
>NZ_KV791644.1:6344-12669 GCF_001807955.1 Morganella sp. HMSC11D09 | reverse complement strand
CATCCTGAGGTGGAATTACATCACTGGATGTTCTGTCGCATCCAGCAGTCATTGAGTCACCCAAAAAACACACTCCAAACTTACCTTGGTTGTGCACCTGATAATCAACCCAGGCTAGTTTTGCTATATTTTTTGCTCTGTATTCCGCACTATCGTTAGCGATAAGAAACTCCTGAACGGTTTTCCCTGATTCAGTACCTATCAAGTCGGCACCTGTTGGCTTTGATAGTTCGCCCCTCAGTGACGCATCACCAACGCTCACCCACGCCCCTTTACCGATACCACCTGTTGATTCAGGAGTGGAGCCAGCCGGAACAACCTTAGGCAAATCACCATCCCAGCGATAATATTCACCGGTGGTTTCGTCACGCAGAATCTGATTGCGCTGGGTGATCTCATTGTTTGGCAGTTGCGCTCCCTGCTGGAAACTATCAACGGTGATGTAACCAGCTGAAATTATTGCCTGATTCATATCGACTTTGAATCGCAAAACAAGCTGGTCGAACATCCATTTCATACCTTCGATAGTCATATGGCAGCGGCCAAAACGGTCTTTATATTCGTGTTCCAGTGATGTCACGAATTCGTCAATCTTGCCTGAGTTAAACTTCAGGTCGCGCGGTGCTTCACTCGGTACTGCATTTTGAGTAGGGATAGTAGCCATGTGCCTTTTCTTCCAATAAAAAAGCCAGCACTGAGGCTGGCTTGGTGGTTTGAGTGTTATGTCAGACGTTATAGTCTGCTTTCGGTGCGAAATACTCACTTGCGGTGATAGAGAATGTGCCGTCTGCGTCCGGTTTCTTGTCGGAGACTACCCAGCGCATGGCATCCATTTCAGTGACGGTTGATATGATGTATCGTGACGGTGACTGAACATTATGGCCGTCATAGATATTGAGCTGAATATCAGGGATATCGGCAATAAAGCCTTTATCCGTATCAGTCCGCGCCTGTGCCGGATATTCTCCGGATGTGTTTCCGAGGTGATCGGTGATGCTCACCACCATGTCGCCGGAAAACTCAATGCGCTCACTTGTGCTGAATACATTGCCGGCTCTGCCGGTGATGTGTCCGCCCTGCTGATTGCTGTCGTAGCTGTCTGCCACCAGTACCATATCGCCGGGATAAACATAGTCACCGTCTGCCAGTGTTTGCAGGCTGATGCTTGTCCGCTGGCTGATCAGTCTGTCCATTTCCAGTAATGCACGGTCAGTGGCCTGATACTCGTTACGGCATCCGTGCAGGGTGATTTTGTTCGGACTTTTTGCTGCTCCTTTCACCACTGCACCGTTTTCGATACGGTACTTCAGATAGGTTTTTTTGTTGGTTCGCGGGTTAACGTATTCAACCTCAACGCCGTCATTCCCGCCCGGCAGCGACATATCGTATGAGATACGAAAGTTATTGCCGGTGATATTTGACCGGTTAAACACCGCTGCCGGATATTTTCGCTCTTCCTCCCGGGAGAATGTCAGCACGCCGTTGTCAAAGAATGCTGTCACCCGCGCCACGTTGCAGATTGTCTCGATGCGCTGGCCGAGCGATACATCCTCATCATCAAATGTGTAATCGAAGTACCCGAGGCGCTTGTCAGACAGCCCTGCGTAAATCTCATACAGTCCGTGCAGGTCGATAGTGTTCTCCGGCTGCTTGCCGGTAACCAGCCACGTATGTGCCACAGCATCAGCAAATGAGCGTGAAGGCCGCTCTGTGTAATCCACTTTGCGGTTGACCATGTCATAGCTGATCACATGCCGCGTCACCAGAGCGTTATATTTGCGCTCACGCGAGCTTGTCGGGTTCTCCGTTGCTCTGACTGTTACCCGAACAAGAGTATCGTCCGGATGCTTCTCATTGAGCCTGCGGCGGATGATGTGGGCCTTCTCCAGTTTCAGGATGCTGTGGTCATTACTGTTTTCCAGCCTGGTTAATTGGAATGCATATCGACCGTACCCACCTTGTGGTGTGAATTTTTCCGTTTTGTAATAGTTTTTTGTCTTTGGTGCTGCCGGAAATCCTCGGTTATATGATTCCCTGGTGCCTGGAATTTCCTCGTTGTCGTCGTTTACCTTCCAGAATTCCATTCTGGCATTAGCATAATCACCCTCGCCAAGCTGGGCGTTTATATGGATCCACAGTTGCCCGCCTTCCATTGGTGAGAAGAACGGCCCGACTGTCAAATACTGGTTATCATAGAGAATGAACTTCGTGGTATTAACAACAGCATTCGGCGGCAGTGTCGCCAGATCGCCACCGGATAGGCTGGTGAAGAAGAACTCGTAATACTTTTTCGGCAACACGATTGATCCGTCATCTGTTTTTTTCGCCTCAGATAGATAAGCATCAACTTTGATGTCTTTTGTCACGTTACCGGTTGGTGTGCTGTACGAAACACTCACGGTCATGGATACTGAGCGTGGTTTGATGATGTCATAGAAATAATCGAACTCATCTTGCCTGGCGATTTTAATCATCGCCTCGCCGCCCTTTATCTCACCGGAAATAACCTCATTCGCCGTTGCCTGATACTGCGGTATTTCATCACTTTCATTTGGTCCCGGCACTTCCTGCCCGTCAACATCGTGAAATTCAAACCCCTCAAATATCTCAGGGATATTTTCACCGGGCTGAAATATCTGATAACTGGCACCATCCAGTGCGGTTAATTCTGATTCCGAGTATTTCACGTTTTCGATATCAAATTTCCCGATACCGAAATTCATCCACTCTGTGACCTTCTTCTTGTTGTCGATGTACTCAAACAGTGATTGCTGAATCAGATCAGGATATGCCCTCACCTGTCCGTGAATTTCCGGTCGTGCCTGGTATGTTCTGGCGACATTGGTTTGCCCGGTGAGCCGGTTGTTCGGACTGTCTTTAACGTTAGCGTCTGCTGATGTGAATGACGGCGTTTTTGGTGCCAGAAAAGAGAAGACCTTCGACACCAGTTTGAATATCGGGCTTAACAGGTCTCCAATTGCACCGCCTTTCGGCTGGTCAAATACCTGAATGTGATGAGATTCAGTGACAACAAAATCAAGGCTGTCACCCTCAGTCAGCTGCACACCATTGACCATGATCACAACGTCGCTGCTGATGCTCTGTTCTTTCAGCCAGTCAAAAAAAAGAGAGCCGGATTTTACTTCGACTCTCTCTTTTGGCGTTCCCGGCAGGCGCTGAATTTCAATTACCGGCATAAGTCATAAACTCCACTTTGCTGTAAATCCGCTGAATGGTCAGCAATCTGTCCAGACGGACGTGTCCGTTATCACCACGGCTGTGCAGAACCATTCCGCCGAGCACAACGCCGACATGAACCGGCACCGAACCGTCATAGGCCACAAATATCCCGCCACTTACCGGATGTTCTTCCGGCTTCCAGAAATTCACCTCATTTTGATAACAGGTCATAAAATCACTGTCAGATTCATAACCGCTGTCGTGATGAATTTCAGCACCAACAACGTGCCGGTAATAGAGCGTTACCAGCCCCCAGCAGTCACACGCAGTAAACGAACATGCCCGGTTAACCCACGGCACCCCGATCATCCTGTCTGTAAATTCGTCTGTCGTCATACAGCCTCCAGCCCCGGCCACTCCTGCGGCTCATAAATGCGTCCGACATTCTTATTCAGCGGATTGGTCATAGAAAGTGTCATTGATACCGCTTCCGCATCCAGTGAGACATCCTTAGCAAACAGCTTCCAGCGCACGATTGCTGTGCCTTTGTCTGCCTCATCAAAAAGCCGGTACGTCACCTCGACCGGCACCATCCGTGAATATGACCGCCATGCTTTCAGTTTCTGCTTAAACTCATGCGCCACACGGCTAAATTTCACGCTTGCGTCGATGATCGGCGTTTTACTCTGCTGACTCTCCGACATCTCAAAGTTACACGGCAGGTATTCAATTCCGCCGAGTATCTTCGGGAAAATCTGGTGAGTGATCAGGTAAATGTCGCCGAATGACGGGTGTGATAGCTGAAGTGTTTCGTACAGGATGCGGTTTGGTCGTTGTGCGCGGAGCTCACGCAATGTCGGCATTATCCCTCCTTACACCGTGGCAGTGTTTCAGTGACAATAACATCCAGCCAACTGCCGAACGGCGGCGGGAACTCGATAATCACATCACCGAATTCATCATCATCGTTATGCAAGTTTTTACAGATAACCTGACCGGTCCATGTAACTGATGCGCCGTTAACGCTGGTCTGCACCGGGTATGACACAAAGTGCAATTCCTGTTCCTGTAATCCGCTGCCGCCGATGTCGATTTTCATCCGGAACCACCGGTTACAGTTATCCAGATAATCAGGATGGCGCAGCCACTGAGCAAACGCCCGCTCCTGTACCAGCGTGAATATCCAGGTGACATTCCAGACCGTTTTCAGGTCATCAGTCAGTTTCTGGAATATCGGCGCGCCGACCTGTGGCTGATCTGTCATGTAACCGGTGTCGATGGTCATGTTTTTGTCTGACTTCTGCGCCAGAGGAAGCCAGTCAGGATAGTCGATAATCATCTCACCCTCGCAGATGCTGTTGTGTTTCGTGTGATGGCGCTGTGCATCGATCCCTTGTTGTCCATGTCCGCGATAAACACATCTATGGTCATGCCGTTACTGTCCTGTCTGGCCTGAGCATCAATCCTGCTGCCGCCGGATGAATAGTCATTGATATTCACCGTCACCGGCACCTGTCCGCCGCCAATATCACGGTTACTGATAACCTTGCCGTTATCACCTGGGATCATGTACTGGTTGCCGTTTGACGCTTTGAATATCTCCGGCTTGCCGCCCTCACCAACCCGGTACATTTCACCAGCAGATACAGGGCCACCATCTTTACGCGCTCCGGCAATCGTCAGTGCTTTCATCCCGATACTGGTTGCTGCGCCGGTCGCCTGTGCCGCAGTATACGCACCGAGACCACTCGCGGATGCCGCTCCCATCGTTGCTATAGATGCCGCAATAGCCGCCGGAGTCCACGCAGCCAAAGCCGCAGCACCACCGGCAACAGCTGCTGATGCGTTTGCCGCCTGAGTGGCAACGCCCAATGTCTGGCCGAGGATGAAGTTTTTAGCCATTTCCACGCCGACCTGAACGATAGAGTTGACCACGCTGTTAAGCATGGTATTACCCAGCGACCGCGCAGCGTCACTCCAGCTCATGGTTTGTGTGATCAGGCCGGTGATAGCGTTGGACGCATTCCCTGAGAGAGAATCAACCGCCGATGTGAGCATGTCATAGCCTAGGCTTTGCTGACTCAGTAACTCCCACTGCGCGGCAAGCTGCTGCTCCTGATACTGTTTATCCTGTGCAGTTTTCAGCGCCAGATACTGTGCGTCCGTGGCTTGTTTGGCTGCGATATACTGGTCATGGCTGATTTGCCCGTCCTGCTGCGACTGCTTCAGCAACGCCTGCTCTGCCTGATAGTACGACTCCATCAGAGCCAGCTTCTGAGCATTTTCGTTAGCCAGTGCCTGAATTGGGTCAATTTTCGCCCGATTCTCAGCGACAATATTCACCTGACCATTTGATGTTTCTTCCGATATTTTGCGCGAATACTCAGCGTGTATCGCTGCCCTGCGTTGCTGATATTGCTCTTCGGTAACCAAATTACCTTTCAGTTGTCGCTCAAGTTGCTCCTGAGCCAGTTTCATATCCTGATCGGCTTTCACCCTAGGATTCTGCTCAAAGGCATCTTTCCGGTCTTTTATCTTCTGAGTGAGGTCGTACTCCTTACCGGCAAGTTCAGTTATTTCGGCTATCTGTGCTGCATTAGCCTTTGACCCAAGCTTCTGCACTGCCTCAAGGATTGCCGCCTCTCTGGATAGGCCTTTAGTTTCCAACTCTGCAACCTTCGTCGCATTAGCCAGGTCAGTTATCTTCTGTTTGAGCTTTTCGGCTTCTGTGGCTTCTTTTTTTGCCTCGGCTGCGGCTTCCCTTGATGTTTTAATACCGGTTTTTTTTGCTTCGCTTGCCTCGCCAGCTTTAGCCGCTAATTCAGCAAGTTTTTCAGCTTCCTGCCCTGATATCCCTTTATCTTCAACGTAATATTTGACCTGTAATTGACGCTTAACTACGTCATCCTTCGCGCCAGCCATTTCAATTTCACGTTCAAGCGTCTTTTTCATATCAGCACCAGCGTCCGACCACTGGACTTTTAAGCTTTCAGCGTTGAATTTCTGTTTTGCCTTAGTTGCTCCATCAAGATCAAGGCCATAAGCGCGAAGAGCAGCGGCTGCGTTAGGTAGCAAAGTGCTAGCCTCTCGCTTTAATAACTCTTCACCCTGTAATAATTCCCCGTTTAACTTCGCTTGCGCTGCA
>NZ_KV791644.1:4911-6324 GCF_001807955.1 Morganella sp. HMSC11D09 | reverse complement strand
GTTTAACTTCGCTTGCGCTGCACTGATAAAGTTAACTGTTTTACTTCTGTCATTCTGTACGCGCTCAAGGTTTTCTTCTGCTTTTGCTAATTTTCTGGATATTGTTTCGAGCTTTTCTTGTGTGCTACCAAAGTGCCACACTCCATCTGAGTACGCTTTATAAGCAGTGTTGAGGTTTTTAACCTCCTCCTCTGCCTCGCGCTGAGCATCAGTCAATGCGTCAACTTTATCTTTGGCATCCGCAATTTTCCCGGCCAATTCAGCGCGAGACATTTTATCCATACTGGACCGCAATTCATTTAATGAATCAGCAAACTCATGAGCTGACCTTTTGGCTTCTTCGGCTTTCTGGAAAAAGTAATACACCGCCGCGCCAGCCAGCATCGCAGCACCAACCGGTCCTCCAATCAGTGATAGTGCCTTGCTTGCCAGTCCACTTGCGACATTAAGCCTGCTCTGCGCCGCGGCGAGACTATTTGTGGCTGCGGTTTCCTGCTGTGTTAACCCTGTTATTACTGCTGAGTTTACTGCCAATTCACGGCGAATTCTGGTTCTCTGCGCTTCAGTAGTGGCTGCTGCCAACTGCGCACCAAGTGACTGCTGAACTGTCACAGCAAGAGCCTTCTCTGCTGCGACTCTGTTAATTGTTGCCGTGGCTGCTTCTATCTCAACTCTGGCCGCTTGTTTTGTTGCTGCCATACCGGCAAATGTCTCTTTAACTTTTTTTGCCTGAGCAGCAGCTGATAGCGTAAGAGCACCAACATATCTAGACCCCATGACACCGGCTGCAATAAGCAATACGTTAGTCAGTGATTCCAGATTGTTACTGGCAGATACAGTCGCGTCATTGAAGATGCTTATAAACGTCTTAACAGTGGTGTTTTCGCCAAAGAATTTAGTAATATTATTGCTGGCGATCTGAAGAGACTGCGACATTGTTTGTGTTGTGTTCGCAAACTCCCTCTCAATAGTTGGCCCCATTTCGCGGAATGCCTTTAACAGTACATCCGTGGTTAATTTGCCTTCTGCGGCCATCGCTCTCAGCTTGCCGATGCTGACACCGAGTGAGTCTGCCAGTCCTTTCATCAGCGCCGGAGCCTGCTCACTCATGGAGTTGAACTCCTGCCCGCGCAGCACTCCTGATGCCAGTGCCTGTGATAACTGGACAAGCGCACCTTCGGATTCTGCTGCCGTGGCACCGGAAACGGTCATTGCTTTGGAAATGGTGGTAGTTATTTGCCCTAACTCCTGACCACTTAATCCGGCACTACGCATGGCTCTTTCTAAACGTGAGTACAGTGTTGCGATGCCATCAAGGCTTGAACGGCTGTTCTGCGCAATATCAAACACTCGCTGATTCACTACCGCCAGCGTCTCTCCGGCCTTTATGGAGTTGACGAGTTTGTTATTCAG
>NZ_KV791644.1:0-4891 GCF_001807955.1 Morganella sp. HMSC11D09 | reverse complement strand
TTCCGCGTAGCTGGTAACGGCTGACACAGATAAGTAAGCAGTCAGTGATGCAGCAACCCGCGACAGCGAGGCCATTGACCGCTCAGTGCCATTGACAGCGTTTGCGGTGCGGTTAAATCCGCCCTCCATATTCTGCAGCCGCTGATCCAATTGGCGCTGTGATGTCAGCAACTGTGCAACATCCATCTGCACCTGATATACGATTTCACCGACGTTTGCCATTTACCGGCTCCTTAAAATGAAAAACCCCGCCGAGTGGCAGGGTTTGTGACTATCTTGATTACCTATTTTATATAATTACTATAGATATTATTTAGCAGTTGAAGCGCATCATTGAAATAATCTAAATTAACATCATTATCTATTGGTGTATCATAAGGCCACTCAGTATATCTGGTTGCCATCGAGTCATTTTTTAATGCCGCATTAATGATATTTTTTGATGCTGTCTTACTGAAATTGCCATTATCGCCAGTCGTGAACGGTTTACCTTTCCCAATTCTAACTTGCACGCTTCGTCCAGGGAAATGATCCTTTCCTACCAAAACAGTGTATCCACCACTATCTTTGAATATATAAAAGCCACCTTGGTACATATAACACTCGACTTTATCATTCATCTTATCTTTTTCGCATGCATAATGCCAAGACGCTTTGTCGCTATAATCACCACCTATACTTCCAGAACCATCAGAGTGGTAAACTGAAACATCTATGTTATTTACTTTGGCTTTTTCAACTATCATTACTGACATTTTATTGTCACGATGAATGTCAGTTGTTGCAGTGCAAACCCTTGAGCTATTGGATAAAATTCTTTTTTTTGAAAAAATAGTTTTTCCAGCAACTAATTTTGTTTTATCACCAAAACTAAAAGTTGAGTCTTCATAATCATCACACTCCATCCCCGATGTTACTGGGCTGTTTTTTATCCAATCTGTGTTTTTCTTTTCTGTTTCCACTGATTTTGTACTAGTGCCATACCCGCTATCACACTTATCCCATTGGTGAAGCACTTTTTTATCTTTATTTATAATTGTGAAATTTGACCTATCCTCACTCATGGTGAAAATTAGCTCACCATCTTCTGAGATTAAAACTCCGTTATCTTTTTTTGTTAACACTGGCGATTCAATAAATCCAATGCGGCTAAACATCGTTGTGGCGAATTGATTATTAGATGAGTAAATACTATCTGCGGTAATTCCAGCGGTAAATTTAGCATCTCCATCGACAATATTCGCAACTGCATATTGGCAATTTAACGTATCTCCAATGAATGATGCGCTTTTAACTTTTGGCATACACCCTGAAATCATCACAATAGCAGTAGAAATAAACGCACCAACAATTATTTTCTTCACATCCCCACCCTCAATAATTAGTTTTTATAAGTCTAGCGCCCTAGTTTAGCAATTGGGAGCAAACCAACCACTCAACTGGCAAGTTTCCCAATAACCTCTATGATTTTAGGCATTGCAGGAACAAGCTGAGAAAAAACCACAGCACCAGCCACCCATAGGATTATTTTGTTTGCAGATGAGGCTACATCTTCTTTTTTGGCATAATTTGATTTAATGACCGCCACATCTGTTTTTAGCGTCCCGATATCTGATTGCACTGTCTTCATATCGGCTTTTATATCAGTGAGTGTAGTTTTAATATCGCTGACATCAGACTCAAGTTTCGCCACTCGTGCTTCCATGTTTCCTCCTCCGCCGCCACCACCATGATTGTGGCGTTCAGCTCTCGTCAACCACTGAGGGACATCTCGCTCAATAACATTACTCTCCCTCATTGCCCGGCTCCTTATCTTGGTCTGCCAGCCAATCAGTAATAGGCCATGCGTTAAAGTATATTTCATGGCCGCAATTCATGCATATGAGCCGATACTTATAATTCGTGACCCAGTACTTATTTTTGTATGACACAACCTCATCGGTATCGATGGGTATCAGATATGGCTTACCGTCATCATCAGCAACATTTGGTATTGCCATATGTATATTCCCACATATCTGGCACTTTACCTCATCGACACCGACAGCCTTGAGAAACTTAAGCAAACGATCCTCAGTAACCTGATAAAAAAGGTTACGTAATTTCGCATCGTTTTCTTTTGCTTTATCGTCCATTACGCCCACTTGAAGTGATAAGTTTCCCTCATGTTAATCATCTGGTGGTGCAAAGGAAAGCAAAAAGCCTCAGTTAAGAGGCGGCGTGTGATCTGAATTACAAGGCCGTCCGTGGCCTGTGGGTTTACTTCGTTTTTCTCTCTACGTCGTTGTACAGTGCAAATGCCAGGCATGCAGCTGTCTCTATCCGCTCACGCAGTGGTGTCTCAACTTTTGCCCCAAGCATAATAAGAGGTGGGAATACCTGCTCTTTGCAGAGAGAGACGATATGTTTCATATGTGAGTATAAAGTTCTTACATTCATTTCAGATAAATTTGGCTCTTCCTGCTTCGGAATGTACTCACCTTCGAGTGCATCCAGATACGATATCGCCAGCGGGATTTGCTCAGGCAGCAATTCGTTGATGTGCTGCACACCGAACTCAGCGTGAACGTGCTTCCAGATGTCCGGGTAGATATTGCCGACACCGTGAGCAATGAGGCGTTCGGCTGTCTGTCGTAACGGGATGAGTTCTTTCGCTGTGGACTGGCGGAAGTTTGGCTTTTTCTTCACCTCGCCGGTAGTCCAGTACTCATACAGAACATCGTCGCTTTTATCTTGGTAAGCGGCAACCTTGTCCCGTATCTCTGGCCTCACCTTGTTGATATTGATCGTATGAAGCCAGCCGGTCAGCTTTTTAAGTGCTAAACAGACCACACTACGGCGCTGATTATCACACGGAAGCTGCATTGTGATATTCACAACGCAGGTCTTAAATCTTTGTTTTATCTTTGTATATTGAGAAGCCCAATCCAACCCCATACCCTCAATAAATGGACGCATTGCAACAAATGGCTGGCCTTCATAGCTCACCAAGTACAGATTGTCACCGTGGAAAGGTACGTTGATTGTTGATATACTTGTCATGCTAGTTACCTCGAAGTTTCTGGCGATTTAGAGGCCTCAGTTGTTAGCGCAACTGGGGCTTCGCCGTTTATGTGGATATATCTATGCGTCACATTCACTTAGTAATCCGTCCTGCTTCAATGTGCGCTTCACTCGGCTTAATATCTCTTTGCTATAAGACCGATCATTACTTTTTGCCAAATTACGCAAAATAATCACAATCTCATCAGGGAAGCGCACTGAAGATGGGCTCTGTGCTTTCATTTTGTCTCCTTTTGTATGTGGTACGCATACATATTATGTAGGTACGCATTGATAGTCAATAGATACCTACTTATCCTGTAAAAAAACTTACGGGTCTCATCATGTCAGAAAGAAAATACAAAAATCCACAGGTAAACCTACGTCTCCCTGTAGAGCTAAAAGACAGGGTGGCTGAGCTAGCAGAAGCTAATGGCCGGTCAGCAAACCAAGAGATGATTGCTGCCATCGAGGCCTGGATTGATAAGAATGAGCACGTCCATGTTTTAACAATCTCAGATTTAGCAGAAAAAGTTGAAGCCCTTGAGAAAGAAATAACGTCATTAAAAGAAGTGGTTGAGACTAAATAAATCAACTTCCGACACGCTGGTTAAACTTTACGAGGACAAAAAATAACCCGCGATTGCGGGTTATTTCTAAAATTATGGCTGTTACTCAGATTCATCCATTATTAATTTTGGGTGAACCTGGTCGACTAAATCGTAAAATTGCTCTGGGGTTTTTGATATTTTTAGCAATGTAACAATTGATGCCAAGTGCTCCCTTAATTTCGGGTGACCGATGTCTTCTGTTAGCCATTGATGCAATTTGGCCTTTCTTTCAGATCTTGATGCAGCCTTCTTGAGCTCAGGCAACAAATCTGGCGCTAATCGACTGTAAACAACATTATTTGTCACATTACCAATAAACCCAGGTCGCCACGATTTATTGCTTCCAGCAGGAGGATAGTCAAGTCCGTATATCTTAAAAAGGCCTTCGTAATAGTCCGGTGGGAAAGTACTTACCCATGGCTTAAGTTCAGTGGCAACAAAAGCTTCCAGCATTTTCGCCAGAGCATCCCTTTCTCGGGTTCTTTGGTAGCCGGTGGCTTCATCAACCAATGCAATTACACCAACTTTCGCCAACGACCTAACAAGCACCTCCGCTTTATGGGCTACAGCCAGCTGGTCTTTGGTTTTTATTGCTCCGGCTTCCCTTGCCCTTAAGTACAAGTCGCCAACCAGCGGCAGTATTAATACATTATGACCTTCTTTTACTACCCCAGATTTAGTCTTGTATTTAACCCTAGGGATCTGATCCATAAGGTCTTGAGTTATAAAGGGTTTTAGGTTCATTGCATCCATAAAAGCAGGCATTTGGATCTGACCTATAACCCTCTGATTACTAACGTCTTTTTTGTATCCACGCTGAGTTCTTCCAAGCGCGGAAAATATCGAAGTTACTGACACAACGCGAGTGCCGTCCTGTAAAACAGCAACATCCAACTCAGTATCCCCAACAGTTAACATCCCTTCATTTAAAACTGTAGGCAATAGTGCTTTTTCTTTTTTCGCCTCAGCCATTCTCCTTCCGGCTTCTTTTTTTTCTTCTAGTGTCATTTTTGCCGCTCTAGCCTTTCCGCCAACGGCCTTCCCTGTAACTTTTTCTTTTTTGCTATCAGTCATAACGCATTCTCGTGTTGTGAATTTACGTGCAACACTATCATATGTACGTTACAACGTGCAATACTTATTTATGCACGTTATTGAGTCAGGAAGTAAAGCAAAAAATAAGCCCCTTCCGGGGCTTCATCACGCCTTCTTCCTGCTCACCAACCGGCGCTTGCCCT
>NZ_KV791643.1:0-524 GCF_001807955.1 Morganella sp. HMSC11D09 | reverse complement strand
CTTTCGGTTGAACAGAGCAGACTGAATGAGCTGAGCAAAAAATCGGAAGATATTCAGTCAGCACTGAAGGCGGTCGAAAGTCAGCGTGATTTTCTTATTCGTCAGCAGTCTGCTGCCCAGAATAATATGCGCCATTCATTACTGATGGTGAATGCGGAGCATAGCGAATTTAACCGGATAATGTCTGCCGGAAATCAGATCCTGACCAACCGTCTGGCTCTGGTTAACAGCCCGATGCGTATCCCGGCAGCGCCTCTCAGCGAAAAACAGCAGGATTTCATTCAGAAATCAGAGCGGGACAAAGAACTGTCCGCACTGACAGGGGAAGCCCGTGTTATCCGGCAGGCTGAGTTTGCCGCAGATGATATCGGTCTGCTGAATAAACCCGAATTTGCCGATAACCGGCAGAAATACATTGATAATCAGGTGGTAGCCTACCGGAATCAGGAAAAGCTGAGTAAGGAACTGAAAGCGGGTAAAAGCGCCCAGAGTGCTTTCAATAAAGAGCAGAAAGAAGCGGAACG
>NZ_KV791642.1:739-2298 GCF_001807955.1 Morganella sp. HMSC11D09 | reverse complement strand
TATTCGGACATCACGTAGCACAGGGAAGTGCATAGGAGGAAGTATGGCATGGCAAAAGCGCATGTGGTGCTCACCACTGAGCGGAAATATTTATTTCGGTAATGTAAACACTGACACCAGAAAGGCGACAAAAGGAAAAGTTGCCGTGACTGATGATGCCGTTCGCTCAGTGGCCGAGCATCTGTATTTAACTGGGAATGAAGAAAAATACACAACAAATGATGGGGTGAAAATTACCATCAGTGTGAAAGTGGAGAAATAACATGGAATTTAAAGGTACACCGGGGCCGTGGACTATCACTGATAGTGGCGGCTCAATAATGGATAGTGATCAATTTATTATCGCTAATTTCCGTCGGTTGGCCATCTTGTGCAGGTGGCATGAAAAAGGATTTGAGCACTTTAGTGACGAAGGCGCCAGTAAGGATATTGGGACAATTGCCGCGAAGGCGAACGCTAATTTAATAGCGTCAGCGCCGGAGTTATTATCAGCACTGCAAGGCATCCAGGAATCAATGGCTAAATATATCAACATCGCAAATAACATCGGCATGGATGTTACCGCAGACGGGTTTTATCTTGGTCACGCGATGGAAGTTGAAGAACAAGCCAGGGCTGCAATCAACAAAGCACTGGGCCGGGAATAGCCGCCCTGCTCTCTTTCACACAGAAGTAACCCACCCTATCCCACCCCGGGATATCAGCAGGTAAACAACATGAACATGCTTAAACAGCAGGAGCATCGCTACAAGCTTTGTAGTGAGAGTTTCGCACGTAAAAAATCAGGCTTAAAGCCGGTGTTAATTACATTTCTGGCGCTGACGGTTGTTCTGTTGTTCGCCAGATGAGGGGGATTTATGCAGCAACACATTGCAATCACATACGTCAACTCCTGTCACTCACGGGTGACATTGCAGCGTGAACAGGAACTTCACTTTGACGAAACCAGCAAGCTCAGAATCAGCACAGGAAGTGCAGAGGCTGTAATCGCTCTGGTTGAAAGCTACAGGGATGTAATCACGGAAGATACGGTAAAGCGCATGGATGCGGCCGACATCGTGGACATGCTACGGAAAGCAGGGTTCGACATGGACGTTATCGCACAGCTTGCAGGGAGGAGCGCAGCATGAACGCATACGCAGCGCAGGATGCTCAGGAAGAGCGGCGGCTGGAGCATGCAGCATGGCAGGATGCCGTGTCATGCGAATTTGATGAGTTCACACAGGACGTGATATTCGAAATCAGCACGGACACGCTGGAGCACCTCGGCACTGAAAGGGAAAACGAAATCAGGGAGGCAATCGACAAAGTTCTAAGAAAACGGAGTAAGCAGCATGGAAACAGGAATTTATTGTGGGCTTAGTAACGAGGACTATCACAAGGATGAAGCGATAGGTTCCACGTCAATAAAGGCGATCAGCATCAGCCCTGCAAATCTGTATTTCAACCCATTTAAAGGAAGTAAATCGGCACAGATTGGCACGGCAATTCACGCAGCACTGCTGGAGCCGCAGGTATTTGAAAGGGATTTCATTTTGCTGCCAGACGTCAAGGATCGG
>NZ_KV791642.1:0-719 GCF_001807955.1 Morganella sp. HMSC11D09 | reverse complement strand
TTTGCTGCCAGACGTCAAGGATCGGCGCTCAGCAGAATACAGGGACGCTTTAAAACAGACGGATGCTGAAAAGATACTGGTGAACGGTGAGGTTGAAACAATACAAAGGATGATTGAATCGGCCGGCCTGAACAGCGATTTCGTTAGTTACATGGCATCACCAGGTAACTCTGAAATATCTATGTTCGCCACCTGCCCGGAAACGGGACTGAAATTAAAGTGCCGGTTTGACAGGATGTCAGACTCATACCCTTACCCGCTAGATGTAAAAAGCTGCATGGACGCAACAGAGCGCGGTTTCAGTCAGGCTTTTGGGAAATATCACTATCATGTGCAGGCTGCATTTTATTTGTACGTGCTGAAATTAGTCACAGGAAGAGACTTAAATCAGTTCTGCTTTTTCGCCATTCAGAATAAGCCGCCGTACACCAACTGCATGTATTACATCGGCGAGGACTCGCTGGAGCTGGGAAGAAAGGTAGTGTTCGAATCTCTGCACACAATAAAACAGTGCATTGATGGCGCCATACCGAAAACCGAAGGAATGGTTTTGCCATCCAGTGAAATAAACGTGCCCTCTTATCTTTTCGATGATGAATATCTTGATGACGAGGTATATCTCTAATGGATTTATCAAAAACAATTATCCCGAAATCGGATCAGCTTAATTTCGAAGATGTACAAAGCCAGCCAATTACTGCGGTAATTAAATCTGTCCG
>NZ_KV791641.1:0-1086 GCF_001807955.1 Morganella sp. HMSC11D09 | reverse complement strand
CTGGCGACCATAATGATAATCCGTTAAAAGTGGTATTTAAAACCAAGGTTACCGCGCATATTATCAGCCTTACCATCACTGTTACTCAAGGAATGGCTGTAGCGGGCATCCATATATAGGTAGGAGGTTTCACCAACCGGTAACTGAATCCCTCCGCCCACTTCACCAAAGGTAGAGGCAGTTTTTTCTTTGATACTGTCTGAACCGATTTTCACCGTCTGGTCATTATCAATGAAATCATGCACAACGTTACTCACAAAATAGATCGTGTTGGTTTTCAGTTCCGGCGTTCCGGTGTTATACGCCAGTCTTACCCCTGCACGACCTCTTAATCCATGACGGTCTTTTTGATTAACACTGACATCATGCTCGGTTTTGAAATTACTGAAGGTACGATACTGGTAGATAAGCTGAGCCTGAGGCTCAATTTCCCAGTCACCGTTACTGATACCATTATCGGTCAGCGCAAAAGGCCGGCCTACTTCCCCGGATACTGCGACACCGTAAGAATCATTGCTTGATTCAGAGCCGCGGACAGACTCATATTTGTTATGAATGTAATCCAGATTACCAACTAAATCTAAGTAACTGCCATTCTTATCGTAGAACGTAGTATAAGCCCCAAGCGCCACCATATCACTTTTACCGGTACCCGTACGCTTATCCTTTTCAGCATACTGTCCGTTACCAGTATCAAAGAATACAGAACGACGATCATTAAATTTCAACGTGTCGTGTGCATATGTCACCATCATGCCGGAATGACGACGTGAGCCGGTATTCTCGTTATAGTTAACGTTAAAGTCATAGCCAAACTGACCACCCCACATTTTAGAACGGTAACCATAACGGTTATCACCGTCAGCCCGTGCTAAGTTACCCAGCATTTTACCCCAGACCTGATCATCGCGGTGAGTTGACTGGCACTGGGTGCAATCATCCCAGGCCATTGTTTGTTGCTCACTCACCCGTTCATGCAATGTACGGATAAGGTTATACCCCATTTCCATATTCGCCGTCGGCATACGAATAAATCCGGAAACTTCCGGCTTCACTGGGTCTACAGGGTCTACAGGGTCTACAGGG
>NZ_KV791640.1:4819-5038 GCF_001807955.1 Morganella sp. HMSC11D09 | reverse complement strand
CCCGCCAATCACCAGGGAATCCGGCAGGCCGTATTTCAGGTAACAGCCTGCCAGCACCGCGCCGAAACCTGTCAGGGCAGTGAGATCAAGAAGTATGTTTTTCATAGGAATAGAATTTCTTCGTCAGGATCCAGAGAGGAAAGGAAGTCGGAACCACCACCGCCGTTCACCATCTGGCGTGATTTGGCAGTAAACAGCGCAACCGGTCCGTCGATTTTG
>NZ_KV791640.1:4586-4799 GCF_001807955.1 Morganella sp. HMSC11D09 | reverse complement strand
TTCGTCAGGATCCAGAGAGGAAAGGAAGTCAGAACCACCGCCACCATTCACCATCTGGCGTGATTTGGCGGTAAACAGCGCAACCGGTCCGTCGATTTTGTTTTCCGGTGTCGATTTGTTCGGGAAAATGTTGTCATTTTTGTCCGGTTTTACCGTCACGTTAGACATCATCCAGGACATTACCGGGTTGTGGTCATGGTGAAATTTGCCGGA
>NZ_KV791640.1:4283-4566 GCF_001807955.1 Morganella sp. HMSC11D09 | reverse complement strand
CGGTGTCGATTTGTTCGGGAAAATGTTGTCGTTTTTATCCGGTTTTACGGTCACATTCGACATCATCCAGGACATCATCGGGTTGTGGTCATGGTGAAATTTGCCGGAATATACATCGGCCTGTACTGTTTTCATGGATTCAGACATGTTTTTTACCGTCTGCGCCACTTCCACCAGCGGAATCCCCTCTTCCGCCAGGCGGCGTGAGAACTGCACCGCGCTCCACGGGTCAAACCCGAGCTCACGCAGGTCATCACCTTCACACCATGCCAGAATGTCGGCT
>NZ_KV791640.1:3974-4263 GCF_001807955.1 Morganella sp. HMSC11D09 | reverse complement strand
GTGAAATTTGCCGGAATATACATCGGCCTGAACGGTTTTCATCGATTCAGACAGGTTTTTCACCGTCTGCGCCACCTCCACCAGCGGAATACCTTCTTCCGCCAGGCGACGGGAGAACTGAACGGCACTCCACGGGTCAAAACCGAGTTCACGTAAATCCTCACCTTCGCACCATGCCAGAATGTCGGCTTTGATGATGTCGTGATCGACAACCTCACCGTCCGTCAGTTCAAGATAACCGGCAGCTCCCCATTTCCGATACAGGTCAGCGATATGCTTCGGTGCAGTC
>NZ_KV791640.1:2063-3954 GCF_001807955.1 Morganella sp. HMSC11D09 | reverse complement strand
CACTACTCTGTCCTCCGGCAGCCAGAATTTGCACTTCATATGCAGTTGTCCGCGCGGATCCTCATACACTTTAACGGCTGCGGTCACATCGATTTTGTTTGACAGATCCACACCAACCCAGACCGGGTAATTTTTCAGCTCATCATCCGGCGCATTTTCAGGGCAGCTGTCCCACTTACCGGTATCCATCCAGGCGGATTCGGCATTCACCCACATATTGAGGTGCTTGGTCAGGAAATTAGGCCGGGCCGCAATCTGCTCTTTTGCCTTTTTCGCCAGGCGGCGCATATCGTCAAAACGCTTACAGACACCCAGCCCCGGATTGGCTTTTATCCAGATGCTTTCATCGAACGGGTCATCATCCTCATCCGGTGTGTAAATTGCCGCGAAAAAGGTGTCATCCTCCACCACGCCCCGCAGCACCTTGATGGCGTAATCCCGCAGTTCGTAGCAGATGCCCTCGCGGTTAAATCCCGCTGTGGTGATCGCAAACAGCAGGGATTGCAGGCGGGCACCGGTCCCGGTTTCCAGCACATCCCACACATCACGGGTTTTGTGGGCATGAAGTTCGTCCACAATGCCGCAGTGAATATTCAGGCCGTCGAGGTTATTTGCGTCACTGGACAGCGGCTCAAACTTGGATGCAGACCGCTCCTGGTAAATCGCCAGCTTATTAAATTCAAACAGGCGGCCGAGTGAGCTCCTGGCCTTTTTGACCATGTTTTTTGCATCTTCAAACACAATACGCGCCTGGTCACGGGTGGTGGCCGCCGAGTAAACCTCGGCGCCACCCTCACCGTCAGCGCCGGTCATGTACAGACCGATACCGGATGAGAGAGTGGATTTAGCGTTTTTACGTGCAACTTCGTTATAGGCCGTCCGGAACCGGCGAACCAGCACCGGATCCCCGTCATCGTCGTACTGAGCCTCGCCGGTGAGTTCATCAACCAGCGGGATCACAAAACCAAAAATATTAATCAGAATAAAGGTATGCCACGGCATCAGCTCGATCGGCTTACCTGCCAGTGCCCCTTTGACATGCGGGACGAACCGGTAAAAATCCAGAATATGCCGGGCGCGTTCCTCCATGAAATAAATACCGCGCTCAGGGCCGTATTCCAGATCATCAAGAAACCGCTGACACGCCAGGCGTATCAGTTCGCCCGTAACTATTTCTCCGGCAACCACCTGCTCGGCGTACCGGATCCCGTCTGCTACGGTTGCCATTCATCATTTTCTTTGTTTCAGAAATGCCTCGAAAGGATCTTCTTCGGCTGGTGTGTTAATCGTTACCTTCTGGCGGGCTGCCGGGGTCATACCGAACTCGGAGAGCATCGCGCGGATCCGTTTCCATGCATCAGCTTTCATTGCCGCCGCGGGGTGCGCTTTTATCAGTGGACCGCCATCACTCTGTGTTGTGTAGGTGTAGCCTTGTTCGTCCAGCGTATCGCAGTGCTGGCGGTATTCGGTGTACGCCTCGATCAGCAGCTCCAGTGCTTTGGCATCCATCGAACTCATCACGCCCATGGCATCGAGTTCTTCCCCAATTCGCTTAAACCAGTATTTCCCCTGCTTGGTAAAATGTTTCGGAGTTGGGGGTACCCCTGAAGGCGGTTTTGGTTCTTTTTTATTGATCGGGCGTTTTGATGGGTTACCCCTGACCAAACGCAGGTGTGACGGGGTTTTCGGTGGTCCCGGCATAATCGTTTTCTCCTGTTAATACCCCTCCGGAGAACCCGGAAAAAAGTTTTCTAACCTGCGGCGATGTGAAAAAAGGCAAGGCGGCGGTCCTCTGACCGTGGGGCGGCAGGGATTTGACCTCCCCCTCCCCCTGCTCTATTCAAGGTGAATATCCGGAGCATCATCAACCACAGACGGACGCCAGAGAAAA
>NZ_KV791640.1:0-2043 GCF_001807955.1 Morganella sp. HMSC11D09 | reverse complement strand
GCTTCTTTTTCATCGTGTTCTCTCCGTTGCGGTCTTCCGGTAGTGACATGGCCAGCACAGGCTTTGCAGATTGCTTTCCGCATCGGTTCCCCCATGTGCTTTAGGTGTGATGTGATCGACTGTCCCTGCTTCGGTTGCCCGTCCTTCACGCAGGCATTGCTGGCACAGGTGCTTATCCCTGCTCAGAACCACCAGCCGCAGCCTGTCCCATTTGGTGCCGTAGCCACGTTCGTGTCGGCTCTTGCCCTGCTGATGGTTCTCCCACCCTGTATTGCGGTGTTCTTCGCAGTATCCGCTGCGGTCTGTGGTTGTCTTTGCGCAGCCTCGCTTGCGACAGGCGCGTGGTATACGTGGTGGCATAGATTTCCCCAATAAAAAACCCGCCGGAGCGGGTTATGTATTTGTTACGGTCTTTGCCAGGTAGCTCTGTGTTTTTTGCATTCCCGCATTACGGTGCTGATACTTCTCCCCGGCGGAGATTCCATTGCTACAGTCTGCTGGAATGATCCTCTCTTTGGCGGATCAAGGTACTCAAATGTTAGCTCTCCGACTTTAGCCCACAGATAACACTCTATTCCGCCAACTACTGACTTAATTTCCGCTGATACGATCGCTATTGTTACATCGCCACCGTGCTCCCCCATGATTTCATATTTCAAAAAATCATTGTCGCCATTGTCTATGTATATAGTTTTAAGCACATTATGCAGAATCATACAATTCCTCACCGTTGTGGCATGTACCCCGATACTACATGATGGCGGCAGACTTGCATAAACCTCTATCAACGCCACTCGTAAGCGACGTATGCGGAGTTTTATAAAATACAGGCAATAAATAGACCGCAGGGCGGTCTATTGAAGTGTTGCTGTATAATTATGTGGTTAGTCAGCAGGATAAATAATTTGCATATGCATCCCTGATTTGCCGAAAACCTGAATACAGCGAGCCTCGAAATCCTTATAATCAAGTGTTGTTGATTAGTACGCGAAGCAGCCTGTATATTGAACATCGTAGTTAGAGTAAATATTCTTCTTCAATTGCCTTACCGCCCTGTTTTACAGGGCTTTTTTTTGATTTTTTAATCGCATTGAAATTACGGAAGTTCTGAGGGTATACTCAGTACGAAAATAACAATAACTACTTCTCTAATATTCCATATGCGCCCCTTTATTCTGGGGCTTTTTTTTGCCTCTCCGCTTCAATCTCCCGTATTGCCCGTTTATCGTGATTGCAGTTGGCAATGTATTTCATAGCATCAGCCAGCAGCTCTACGGCACCACCGAACGTCAGATCATCCGGTATCTCTACCTGCTCACAATCAGCGGTCAGTTGCGGCGGAAGCGGCACCACCGGCGCGGGTATTAATTCCGGCCGCGTATCTGCGCAACTCACTGACAGCATCAGCGGGAACAGGAGCAGCAGCGCATTCACTGTCTTTGAAAACAGTTTTGATAACCGTCTTAACGTTGACATGCTCTGTGTCCTCGGCCCGTTTGGCTTTGATGTTGTCGAGTGCTGCGCGGTGTCTGATGGCAACAGCTGAAAGCGTAATGGTGTTTATCGTCTGCTGTGCTGACAACTGTCCGGACAACGTTGTGTTATTCACCTTCAGTTGCTGGTTATCCCGGTAAGTGCCATATACCCACCATGCAGCAGCAATAAACAACGCAGCAATTACCGCTTCTTTCCAGTTCATGGCGCTTCACACTCACAATGGATCACGCCGTCCAGCGAGTTACCCGGCATCGGCTTACAGTGATTCGGGAGTGAATACAGATAACAAACCGACAGCAGAGCAGTAGTCAGCAGGATGATAGCAATGATGATCAGCGTTAAAGGGTTCCGTGACATATCGCTTTCTCCGTTTCGCGCCGATTAATCAAACCCTGCCACTGCTTACCACCGGAAAACGTCCAGCGCTTCATTTCGTCACAGGCACCGGCGATATCACCGGCATTGAGCTTCCGCAGCATCGTCGAACGCGAGAACGCGCCGGGGCCGACATTGTAAACAAATGAATAGATGGCCGCCCGGGTATTG
>NZ_KV791639.1:0-1359 GCF_001807955.1 Morganella sp. HMSC11D09 | reverse complement strand
ACCCTTGTGAACAGAAACGGATAAAGAAAGCTTTACCAGATGCTTCACAAAGCTTTGAAGCCATTGCCGGACTTTGGCATAAAAGCAACAAAACCTGGTCAGAATCCCACAGGGAAAAAACATGGAAAAGCCTTCAGACGCATGTTTTCCCTTACATTGGTTCACGGGATATTACATCACTGAAAACACCTGATTTACTTATTCCGGTTAAAGCTGCTGAAGCTAAAGAGATTTATGAAGTAGCAGCCCGTCTTCAACAGCGAATCTCCGCTATCATGAGATATGCCGCACAGTCTGGGATCATTGATTATAATCCCGCTACCGATATGGCGGGGGCGCTGGCCACAGTTAAACGGCAGCACAGACCTGCATTGCCACTGAGTCGGATATCTGAGTTACTGGAACGTCTTGATACTTACCGGGGACAAATCATGACCAGACTGGCTACACAGCTTTCTTTGCTGATATTTATCCGCTCCAGTGAATTTCGCTTTGCCCGCTGGCCCGAGATAGATTTTGAAAAAGCCATGTGGACTATCCCTCCGGAACGGGAACCAATTAAAGGCGTAAAATTCTCTCATCGTGGCTCAAAAATGCGTACAGAGCACCTGGTACCACTTTCAACTCAGGCACTAGATATCCTGCGGGTGATTCACACTATCAGCGGTGAGCATGAATTAATTTTCACGGGTGATCACAATCCCTGGAAACCAATGAGTGAAAATACGGTAAATAATGCATTACGACTTATGGGATATGATACGAAAATTGATGTTTGTGGTCACGGCTTCAGAGCTATGGCCTGTAGTTCATTGATCGAATCAGGATTATGGTCAAGAGATGCGGTAGAACGCCAGATGAGTCACCAGGAACGTAATGGCGTACGTGCAGCTTATATTCACAAAGCGGAGTTTCTTGAAGAACGCAGACTGATGCTGCAATGGTGGGCTGATTTCCTGGATGCTAACAGAGAGCAAACCATTTCCCCTTTTGATTATGCAAAAGTAAATAACCCAATGGATATCAATAAACAGAATTGATTCGTAGTGCGTACAAGAGTTTTTCACCACGCGACGAGCACGATTTTGCATGAGAAGGGCTATAACTCTGCCTGGATTGAGACTCAGCTTGCGCATATCGATAAGAATGCGATCCGTGGCACGTATAATCATGCTCAGTATATGGATGAACGCAGAGAAATGATGCAGTGGTATGCAGACTACATGGATGAGTTGGAGGACAGTTTGGATAATGTTGTTAATGTGAATTTTAAGTAATATTTAATAGCCATCTTTACGTTCGGGCATAAAGATGGCTATATCGATGTGTTTTATTTTTTTATATTATAAAATATGTAAG
>NZ_KV791638.1:0-1785 GCF_001807955.1 Morganella sp. HMSC11D09 | reverse complement strand
GGTCAAGACTGACAACCACCAGGTTTTTTTCACTGATAAGGTGCTTTAATTTCTGCCAGCCGTCCTCATCCATGCGTGAAAGGCGATCAACCTGCTCGATGAGAATAATGTCACCGGGCGCAGCGTCATCAAGTAACCGTAAAAGTTCCGGCCGCTGAAGTGATGCTCCGGAAATATTTTCGGTGTACCAACTGGCCATCCGGAATCCCTTTTCTTCCACAAAAGCTTTCATCCTGTTTTTTGCCCGGTGAGCATCCTGCTCTTTTGTTGATGCGCGGAGGTAACCGTGAATGTACATTTCTCACCCGTTTGTGACACTTAAATGATGATCTTAATATACGTGACAGATAAGTAATGATCCAATGGAAAAATGGCAGTATTTCAGGTTATGACGCTGGGGTATACTTAAATGCCCCCTTAAGAGCTAATGGACAAGTGAATACCTTGACAAAAAGTCACTTATAAGTGACAATTGGTTATCAAATAAACAGAGGATTAACCCAGCCATGCCTTATACGGCAAAGCGATACCAGACAGAAAATGGTGAAGTTCCGTTCACCGACTGGATGAAAAAACTCAGACGTAAAGATCAGACGGCTGCATTAAAAGTGGATACAAGAATAGCCAGGGCTATGGGCGGGAATTTCGGAGATCACAAATTTGAAAGAGACGGTGTCTGGGAGTTGCGTATTGATTATGGACCTGGATACAGGATTTACTATTCTATTGAAAATAAAGAAATTATCCTCCTTTTAGTCGGTGGGGATAAAAAAACACAATCGGCAGATTTAGATAAAGCGATTATTTATTTGCAGGATTTCAAAAAGAGGTCAAAAAAATGACTACATTTAAAAAACCAGAAAAATATTTGGGTGATTCAGATTATCCGGCAGCGATTGATCACAACACAGCTATGATTGAAGAACTTCGTGCAGATCCGGAATACGCTAATGCCTATATTGCTAATGCGCTTGAGGAAATTAATGAACCCGGTGGTCTTGGAGGATTTCTTGTCGCTTTACGTCAGGTTATTGATGCCAGAGGGGGGATTTCCGAAGCTGCAAAAAAATCAGGACTTGCGCGGCAGAGTATCTACCGCGCATTATCGGAAAAGGGAAATCCGACTATCACAACACTAGCCCAACTGGCAGCAGTGGCCGGATTACAATTAACACTAAGTAAATCTAATCATTGAACAGTAGCCCGTCTGCGGCGGAACCCGAGAATCTGTAAGCCTATGGTTACCCCCGGATTCAACTTAAAAGAGAATGAAACGATTGAAAATTATCGCTGACTATCAAACCGTTGCTGAGCGGGCAGCCAGAGCAGAACGGACAGAAAACTTTAATCAGGCGTCAGTTTTGTGGCATGAAGCCTGGTTGCTGGCAAGATCTCCCATCAACCGCGAATGGTGCGAAGTACGATCTCAGTTGTGCAGTAATTTTTTGAATCGCCGAACTGACCGCCGTCAGAGCCTGTAATAGGGTTTGATGGCCAATGGAACAAAAACGCACGTTAATGAGATAACCCATTGTTTAAATTATAATTCATACATTACGGAAATTTCGACGGTTCCGGCGTAGAACCCCCTAAAAGAGAGCTGTTATCTGATATAGGTTCGAGTGCAAAAAAAGAATGTGGGTGTAAGGAAAATCAATTAAACTATGCAAATTATTTGGCTTATGAGTAATTAACGATGGATTTGAGTAGCTTTAGTTTTATTTACAATGATCAGTATTTAAATTGGGCTTTTTCTGGGATAGGTTTAACTGTTATGGCTGGTTT
>NZ_KV791637.1:0-662 GCF_001807955.1 Morganella sp. HMSC11D09 | reverse complement strand
AATTAATACCCTGTTCATTACTACCTGTTACACTGTTCGCGTTATCTGGATGTGGTAATACGAATAACGCCTGGTGCCCGCCGGAAAAAAATGTCACACCAGAACCGGTAAAACTGGAAACGCTGACACTGTCTGCGGATGCGCTGTTTCAATTTGATCAGTTCACACTCAGTGGTTTACTCCCTGAAGATAAAGCAAGACTGGATAACTTCACCCGTAAGGTAAAGGAAAATACCGCTCACATTGATTCATTAACCGTGGTGGGGCATACAGACCGTCTGGGTCCGGATGAATATAACTATACTCTTAGTCCGAAGCGGGCCGGGACAGTAAAAGAATTACTGGAAGGGAATGAAGTAACCGTGCCGGTAAAAATACAGAGCATGGGTAAACATCAACCTGTGACAACGCACTGTGAAGGTAAGGGAGCTTTGCTAAAAATGTGTCTGCAACCTGATAGGCGTGTGGAAATCACTGTCAATTATAAGTAACCGTCCTGTCCGATCATTCGGGAGTATCTGGAAGACTGATACTCGCTCCCAGAATACACTGTAATACCAGTCACCATGTAAGTATCCCGGAAAAAATCTATGGTCACCCCCGTTTTTGCAACACTGATTTTGATTTATATGGGCTTGCTTAAATCTATCCGGCGTCAATAT
>NZ_KV791636.1:1181-49948 GCF_001807955.1 Morganella sp. HMSC11D09 | reverse complement strand
AGTGTTTATTTCAACTTTTTTTCTGTTTGCCAATTTTTTCACCACAACGGTGTTTTATCCGGCAAAATGCCGGTGATTTGCTTTAAATCTGAACAAACTCTGCAGCAAATGCCTCAACCTGTTGCCAATCCGTGTATTCCACTTCTTTGGTGGTATCTGTCTCACCCTTTGTCATCTTCATAATCAGACGGATCATCATCCGGTCAAACCAGCCGTAACGCGGATACAGCAATGCCCCGGCGAATACAGTACAGGCTGTCGGCTTCCAGGGTGTCGCGGCCAGGAATTTCCGGACATACACATTTGTCTCTGGTGTCCGTTTTTCCGGTTTACGGGCAGTCAGGTTCACACCAAAGAATGCGGTTTTCATCTGATTCAGCTGCACCGCGTGCAACTTCGCGAATTTATCCAGCGCCCGGTTAAAGTGACCGTAGCGGATAGATGCCCCGACCAGCACCTTCTCATACGGCGCCAGATTCAGCGGCTGATTATCCTGCAAAGAGCGGACATCGCACTCTGCCCCTGCTTTGCGTAAATGCAGGGCAATTTCAGTAATGATTTTTTTTGTCTGCCCGTCATGGCCGGAATAAAGCAACAAGTACGACATGAAACACTCCGTTAATCACGCCAGAACGTCGGCGTCAGCAATACCAGCAAAGTAAAGACTTCCAGACGACCAAATAACATCGTCACGACAAGAATCCATTTCCCGCCCGGATTCAGGGTTGTAAAGTTCTCACCCAGCGTACCCAACCCCGGTCCCAGGTTATTCAGTGTGGTGGCTATCGCAGAGAAAGCGGAAAACTCATCAACACCTGTCGCTATCAGTAACAGCATACTGACCACAAAGACCAGAGCATACGCGGAGAAGAATCCCCAGACAGCTTCGATAATGCGTTCCGGCAATGCCCGGCGGCCCAGCTTGATGGTGTAAACTGCATTCGGATGCACAAGGCGTTTTAGTTCACGCGCCCCCTGAAGGAACAGCAGCATAATGCGGATAACCTTCAGACCACCGCCGGTTGACCCCGCACATCCGCCGACAAATGCCGCACACAGCAGCAGCATCGGCAGGAACAGCGGCCATTTATAGAAACTGTCAGTGGAGAACCCGGCCGTTGTCGCCATCGAGACAACCTGGAAAAACGCCTGGTTGAGGGTTTGTCCCTCCGTAGCATAGACATCAAACTTCCACAAAACCAACGCACAGATCACGACCAGCACGAACTGGAGGGAAATAAACATCCGGAATTCCAGATCCCGCCAGTAAACTCCCAGGCTACGCCCGGTCAGTACCGCAAAGTGCAGGCCATAGTTACAACCTGAGATCAGCAGGAAAATGGCAATGATGGTGTTAATTGCCGGACTGTTAAAGTAACCGATACTGGCATCATGAGTGGAAAACCCACCGATGGCGATAGTGGAAAAGCTGTGGGATATCGCATCAAAAACATCCATCCCCGCAAACCAGAGGGCAATTGCACAGACGATGGTGAGGAACACATAAATCAGCCAGAGGGTTTTTGCTGTTTCCGCAATCCTCGGGCGCATTTTATTATCTTTCAGTGGCCCCGGCATTTCCGCCCGGTACAGCTGCATTCCCCCGACACCCAGCAGCGGCAGGATAGCAACGGCTAATACGATGATCCCCATCCCGCCCAGCCACTGTAACATCTGCCGGTAGAATAAAATCGCTTTGGGCAGCGTGTCCAGCCCGACCAGTGTGGTGGCACCCGTTGTGGTTAGCCCGGAGAATGATTCAAAAAACGCATCTGTCACCGACAGGTTCGGACGCTCAGAAAAAATAAAAGGTAATGCCCCGACACTGCCCAGCACCGTCCAGAACAGCACCACAATCAGAAAACCTTCTTTCGGTTTTAACTCACTTTTTTTATTGCGGTTCGGGATCCAGAGCAGCAGACCGATAATCAGTGCTGCCAGGAATGTCTGACTGAATGCTTTACCTGCACCGTCTTTATAGATAAGCGCCACAATCCCGGGAATGATCATGGTGACAGAAAAAATAATGACAAGTAACCCGACAATACGGGTTATGGCGCGAAAATGCATTGCAGCAGAGTCCTCAGAAATCAGTTTCCGGTGGTGTCATCAGGGCATTTAAGCTCAAACATCCCCCGGCTCAGGTCACGTAATTTATCACTAACCTCACTCAGTAAGGTAGCAGGAATCGAAATACGTAACGTCACATCCGAACCGAAATCACTGTTGATTATCGTACCATCCACCTGCCGGACCACTAATTCTGCCTGGCTGATAAAGCTGTAATCACAGGTTATTTCACAGATCACCTGCGGGATTTTAGTTTTCGTTACCAGCAGTTTCAGTGCCTGCTGAACCCCGCTGCCGTATGCACGGACCAGCCCGCCGGTGCCTAATTTTATTCCGCCGAAATAGCGGACAACCACCGCCGTAATTTCCCCGATTCCGCTGCCGAGCAGCGGTGCAATCATCGGTTTACCGGCTGTTCCGGTCGGCTCACCGTCATCAGAAAATCCCAGTTGCTGAGAATCATCCGGACGCCCCGCAACAAATGCCCAGCAATGGTGCCGGGCATCGGGATATTCATCTTTGACAGACTGAATAAATTGCTTTGCTTCATCCACCCCGTCCGTATGCTGCAACAGAGTGATGAAACGGCTTTTTTTTATCTCTTCAGTAAACATAACCGGCTCAGCCGGTATAAGGTACGATTTCATTACGGCAGATTCAGATCCCGCGTCATATTTTCCACACTGTTGTCATGGATAATAATGTTATCTTCAATGCGAATGCCGCCACAAGGTTTAAACTGCTCAATACGTTTCCAGTCAAAATGCTGACTGAACTTACCTTCACGCCACGGTGCCAGCAGAGATTCAATAAAATACAGTCCCGGCTCGATGGTCAGCACCATACGCGGCTCCAGAATACGGGTGCAGCGCAGGAACGGATACATTGCCGGTGCCGCCAGATGCTCACCCTGATCATTCTGCATAAACCCGGCAGCATCATGAACCTGAAGACCCAGCGGATGGCCAAGCCCATGCGGCAGGAACGGTGTGGTTACCCCTTCACTGACCATAGCTTCCTCAGACATTCCGGTGATTATTTTATGTTTTTTCAGCAGTTTCGCGATGCGGTGATGCATCTGAATATGGTAATCGGTATAGCGGACCCCGGCTTTAATATCACCGATCAGTGACTGCTGCTCATCATTCAAATCTGATACCAGCTGTGCGAAATCGCTGTCAGCATCAGCAGCATATGTCCGGGTTAAATCTGCGGCATAACCATTGAATTCCGCACCGGCATCGATCAGGAAGCTGTGCCGTGTATGCGGTGCGTTTTTATTCAGTTTGGTGTAGTGCAGAACAGCGGCGTTTTCATTAATAGCAACAATATTGTCATACGGCACATCTGTATCACGATGGCCGGTTGCCATCAGGTACGCCATATTGATATCAAATTCACTCAGGCCGGATAAAAAAGCCTCATGTGCGGCAAGATGCCCGTTAACCGCCATTTTTTGTGCTTCACGCATGCAGGCCAGTTCATAATCTGTTTTATATGAACGATGAAACGCAAAGAAATCCAGCACCGCTTTCGGGTTAATATGATTGCTGCTGATCCCCAGCGCTGCGGCACGATCGGTATTCGGCCCGATATACGCAGTGCGGGTTTTATCCTGTGATGCCAGCATGGAGGCAATGTCACCGGCATTCTTCAGATGAATAACCTCAACATCGTTTGTCCAGTAAGAAGAAGGTAACGCCTCAACACTGTGCCAGTAATCAACCGGAGAATAGAACCATAATTTCGGTTTATTCACACCATCAGTCCACAGCCAGCAATGCGGTACATCAGTTACCGGCACCCATGCTTTAAAATGCACGTTACTTTTAAAGGGATAATCGCGATCATCGAGAAAAATGCGTATCGGTTCACCGGAGTGGATCAGTAACGAATCCAGTTTCTCACGCGCAAGAATATCGCGGGTCCGCTGTAATAATGTTGCGATGTGCTCACGGTAGAGGGATGCCATTTTTTCCATGGGAATTGACCTTTTTTCATTATGATAGTGACAAAAGCTTAGCATGATCTCCGCGATTATGGATATGGCAGGCTATGTCATCCCCGGTTATTTACCGGGAATCTTCGGCGCGTCACGACGTTTTTCTTTTCTGTTTCTGCATATTGAGACATTTTACGTGATCTTCAGCGCAAAAAATCATCATTTTATTTGCTTTCGTTAACAAAAAAATCACAATTACTCTATCTGGTCATACCACATGGTGTTCTCATCCTTTACGGGAGCGATGCAATATTTAAGGAGAACCGTATGCTTTATCACAGTGAATCAATGAAGGTCAGCTGGGAAAAAGAAGGAATTGCAAAACTTGTTTTTGATGCGCAGGGAGCGATAAACAAACTGGATACCCGGACAATTGCCTCACTGGATGAAGCCGTTGCCTGCCTTGAACAAACACCGCAGCTGAAAGGCCTGATTATTACCTCCGCCAAAGAGAGCTTTATCCTGGGCGCGGATATTACAGAATTTCTGACTCTGTTTAATGCACCGGCGGAACAGTTGACCGAGTGGCTGAATTTCGCCAACCGGTTGTTTAACCGGATTGAAGATCTGCCCGTGCCTACTGTCGCCGCACTGCGGAAATTCACACTCGGCGGTGGGTGCGAGTGCGCACTGACAACAGACTACCGCCTCGCCACTGACGATCTGCGTATCGGCCTGCCGGAAACCAAACTCGGGATAATGCCGGGCTTCGGCGGCTCAGTCCGTCTGCCCCGCCTGATTGGTTGTGATAATGCCCTTGAACTTATCACACAGGGGAAAATTGTGACTGCCGGTGAAGCGCTGAAACTCGGACTGACTGATGGCATTGTACAGGATGATGAATTGATTAACGGTTCACTGATGCTGCTGGAGCAGGCGATCAGTGGCCGGACTAACTGGCAGGCACAACGGCAGCAGAAAAAAGCGGCGTTACAGCTGCCCCCTGCAGAATTACAGATGAGCCTTATCACGGCCAAAGCCCTTGTCCGGCAAAAGGCAGGAAAACATTACCCGGCGCCGATGGCGGCAGTAAACGGAATTGAAGCCGGAGCGAAACTCCCGCGCGATGAAGCATTGCGCTGCGAAACCGCGCATTTTGTACCACTGACCCGGACACTCACCGCCGGGGCTCTGGTCTCACTTTTCCTGAATGAACAATATGTTAAAGGCCTTACCCGCCAGCAGACGGTATTACGTGATGCCCCGGAACAGGCCGCTGTTATCGGTGCCGGTATTATGGGTGGCGGTATTGCTTACCAGTCAGCTTACAGCGGTATTCCGGTACACCTGAAAGATATTCAGCCCGCCGCATTGCAGGCCGGTATTGATGAAGCCGTAAAATTGCTGGAAAAACAGTGTCAGTCAGGAAAAATGACCGTGGTTCAGGCCGCCGGAATACGCGCCGCTATCCACCCTGTCCGCCATGATAATGAACTCAGTGACTGCGATATAGTGGTTGAAGCGGTTGTTGAGAACAAAGTCATCAAACAAAAAGTGCTGGCAGATATTGAACAACAGGTTAGTGAACACTGCATTCTGACATCAAACACCTCTTCGATCCCTGTCAGTGAACTGGCTCAGGCGCTGAAACGCCCGCACAATTTCTGCGGAATGCATTTTTTCAATCCCGTACCTAAAATGCCGCTGGTTGAAGTGATCCGGGGAGAGAAAACCTCAGACGATACAATCGCCGCTGTGGTGCACTACGCCCACAAAATGGGAAAAACACCGGTTGTGGTGGGAGATTGTCCGGGATTCTTTATCAACCGGGTACTGTTTCCGTATCTGAACGCCTTTTCTCTGCTGGTCTCCGGCGGAGCGGATATTAAAACGGTTGACCGTGTGATGGAACAGGAATTCGGCTGGCCGATGGGACCGGCGCTGTTGCTCGATGTTGTCGGACTGGATACGGCTAATCATGTACAGCATGTGATGGCTGAGGGCTATCCGGGCCGGATGGTCGTTGAAGAGCACAATGTCATCAGTCTGTTTGCCGGACTGAAACGGCTGGGGCAAAAAAGCCGCCTCGGGTTTTACCGCCATACTGATGACGGCAAAGGCCACCTGCAGAAACAGCCCGATGAGCAGCTCGAAGAAGTGCTTGCACCACTGGGACGCACGCCCCGTGACTTTACTGCAGACGAGATTATCGACCGCCTGATGATTCCGATGGTGAACGAAGTTATCCGCTGCTACGAGGAAGGCATTATCAGCAGCCCGGCAGAAGCAGACCTGGCTCTGGTCTACGGCCTTGGTTTTCCGCCGTTCCGGGGAGGTATTTTCCGTTATCTGGATGATACCAGCACCCGCGCTTTCTGTGAAAAAGCAGAGCAATACAGCACACTGGGTCCGCTTTATACCATTCCGGACAGTCTGCGGGCACATGCTGTTAATAACACTCCTTATTATCCGCAACCGGATAGTCACCCTGTTACTGCACAGTGAGGTTTATATGGAAAAAGTCATGATAATTGATGGTCTCCGCACCTCAATGGGCCGCTCAAAAAACGGTATATTCCGGCATGTCCGTGCGGACACACTCTCAGCAGAAGTGATGAGTGCAGTGATAAAGCGTAACAATATCAATGCAGCCGATATTGATGACATTATCTGGGGGTGTGTGCAGCAGACCGGGGAACAGGGGTTTAACATAGCCCGTCATGCCGCCCTGCTGACAGAGATCCCGCACACCGTGCCTGCCGTCACTGTGAACCGCCTGTGCGGTTCATCAATGCAGGCCCTGCATGATGCCGCCCGCCTGATTCAGACCGGTGACGGTAAACTGGCACTTGCAGGAGGTGTTGAACATATGGGTCATATCCCGATGACACAGGGTATCGATATCAATCCGGCTGCCGCACTGCACACGGCCAAAGCGTCCGGCATGATGGGGCTGACAGCCGAAGCACTGGCACGACAGTTTTCTGTCAGCCGTGAGTCACAGGATGAATTTGCTCTGCGTTCACATCAGCGGGCCGCACAGGCATTCCGTGATAGCAGATTCAGCCGTGAAATCCATCCGGTTCAGGGTCATAACCAGGCCGGAGTACCTGTCATTGCCACCCGGGATGAAACCGTACGCGATAACGGCAGTCTTGCTGAACTTTCGTCATTGCGTCCGGTATTTGATCCGATCAGCGGCACAGTCACCGCCGGTAATTCCTCAGCAATTTCAGATGGTGCATCCGTAACTCTGCTGGCCGGGGAGCACTATGCCCGTGAGCATGGTTTATCTCCGCGGGCGGTGATTCAGGCGATGAGTGTTACCGGCTGTGAACCGGCACTGATGGGATACGGACCGGTACAGGCAACACAGGCAGTTCTGAAAAAGGCCGGGCTGACGCTGGCAGATATTGATGTTATCGAACTGAACGAAGCATTTGCGGCACAGGCACTTGCCTGCCTGAAAGGTATGGGATTATCTGACTGTTATGATGACAAAGTGAATCTGCATGGCGGCGCGATTGCACTCGGGCATCCGCTCGGCTGTTCCGGCACCCGGATTATCAATTCACTGCTGACGGTCATGGAGCAGCGGGATGCGCAGTTCGGCCTGGCAACGATGTGTATTGGTTTCGGTCAGGGGATAGCAACCGTGATTGAACGTGTCCGCAGCTGATCACTGAGAACGTTATAAATAACAGCGACGTTTTCTGCTTCATCACACGGCACAATACGTCGCTGATACTGCTTTAACTGTTTAGCTGACCTGTTATCAGCATACTCCCGCCGTCAGGGGGCGGGATTTTCTTTAAATAAACTCGAATGCATCACCAAACAGGCGGCCGGCATCTGCACCACGCTCCTGGCAGAAACGTTCGCGGGCGATTTTGGCCATTTCAAAACGACCGGCAATATAGATATCTTTTCCGGCCAGTGAACCAAAATCATCCAGCACCGCACTGAGCACAGTACCGGTGCGCCCGCGCCAGGTATCATCCGGCTGTTCAACAACAGGGATAATTTTCAGGTTCGGATGTGTTTCGGCGAGAGCCTGCAATTCACCGAGGTCATAGAGATAAACATGCTCTCTGGCACCCCAGTAAAACGTGATATCACGCTGCGAATTTTCTTCCAGTGCCGCCAGCAGAACAGAACGGGTGTAAGAAAAACCGGTTCCTCCGGCAATCAGGAGCATCGGTGCGTCACTGTTTTCCCGGAACCAGGCTTTGCCGTGCGGGATATCAATGGTCACCCGGCGGTTATCCAGGATCCGGTCCATCACCGCCATCGCATAAAGATTAAATTCGGATGCTCCGATATGCAGCTCAATTTCCTGCCGGGATGACGGCGCGGATGCCATTGAGAACGGGCGCTTATCCCGTTCATCCATCACCACCATCAGATATTGCCCGGCTTTGAATGAAAAATCACCATCCGGTAATAATTTTATGCGGTATACCGTATCCGTTATAGATTCAACAGAGGTAACTTTGCAGTTTAACGTTGCCATGTGCTCCCTCAATTATCGAGAATATTTAATTCGTCCCATATGGCGTCAACACGTTGTCTGACTTCATCGGTCATAACAATCGGTTTGCCCCACTCGCGCGAGGTTTCGCCGGGCCATTTATTTGTTGCATCCAGTCCCATCTTCGACCCCAGCCCCGATACCGGAGATGCAAAATCGAGATAGTCAATCGGGGTATTCTCCATCATGACAGTGTCCCGGGCCGGATCCATCCGGGTGGTGATCGCCCAGATCACATCATTCCAGTCACGGGCATTGATATCATCATCGCAGACAATGACAAATTTAGTGTACATAAATTGCCGTAAATACGACCAGACTCCCATCATGACCCGCTTTGCATGTCCCGCATACTGCTTTTTCATGGTGACAACGGCCAGGCGGTATGAACACCCTTCCGGCGGCAGATAAAAATCGACAATTTCAGGGAACTGTTTCTGCAGAATCGGCACCAGCACTTCATTCAGTGCCACACCCAGAGTTGCCGGCTCATCCGGCGGACGACCGGTATAGGTTGAGTGATAGATAGGTTCATCACGCTGGGTAATATGTGTGACCGTGAAGACAGGGAAATAATCCACTTCATTATAATAACCGGTATGATCCCCGTACGGCCCTTCCGGTGCGGTTTCGCCCGGCTCAATATACCCTTCAAGGATAATTTCAGCACCGGCAGGAACTTCCAGGTCATTAGAAATGCATTTCACCACTTCGGATTTATTACCGCGCAGTAACCCCGCAAAGGCGTATTCGGATAAGGTATCCGGAACCGGCGTCACCGCACCGAGAATTGTCGCAGGATCAGCGCCCAAGGCCACCGCAACAGGGAAACGTTCCCCCGGGTGTGCCTGACACCATTCCTGAAAATCGAGTGCGCCGCCGCGATGCGATAACCAGCGCATAATCAGTTTATTTTTCCCCAGAACCTGCTGGCGGTAAATACCTAAATTCTGGCGATCTTTAAACGGCCCCCGGGTGACGGTCAGTCCCCAGGTAATCAGCGGTGCCGCATCATCCGGCCAGCAATGCATAACCGGGATTTTTGTCAGATCCACGTCATCGCCGGTGAAAACATGCGTCTGACACGGTGCGGAACTCAGCCGTTTGGTCGGCATATTGAGAACCTGCTTAAACTTCGGCAGCTTATCGATAAGATCACGGAACCCTTTCGGCGGATCCGGTTCTTTCAGGAAAGCCAGCAGTTTACCGACATCATGCAGTGCTTTGACATCTTCCTGCCCCATTCCCATCGCAACCCGTTTGGTTGTGCCGAACAGATTACAGAGCACCGGCATTGAATAACCTTTCGGATTTTCAAACAGCAATGCAGGGCCGCCCGCACGCAGTGTGCGATCAGCAATTTCCGTCATTTCGAGGTAAGGATCGACTTCAGTTTTGATCCGTTTAAGCTCGCCCTGACTTTCCAGAATGGTGAGAAAATCTCTCAGGTCCCGATATTTCATTATGTTATTAATCTATCAGCAGGTGGAAGGGACTCCATTATAGGAATCCCGCCCACTGTTACAAGTACAGGGATCAACAGCAGCGGAACGGAACCCGGTCTGCCAGGGCGCTGGTATCAAATTGTTCCGGGAATGTTTTGTTGTGCTGAAAGAGTTTGAATCCTTCATTTTTGCCGCTGAAGTAGTGCAGCTCATTTCCGGTGATATGGAAGCCGCTGCCTTCACGCAGCGCCACAACAATCTCATCCGGATTGATGGCACAAAATTCCGCAATCCGCTCATCACGGGTTTCACCCATATGGCCGCTGATGACCGCATCAATATAGTGAGGGTTAATCTGAACAGGGAACAGCCCCAGAGACGGCATCACCACACAGTTACGTACCGGCATATCATTGGTGGTCCGGATGCTCGGCGTGGCAACGTTACACCCGGCACTCCAGCCGATATACGGAATATTCCGTTCACGAATCGCGCGCTGGATTGGCACAACCAGGCCATTCTCATGCAGTAACTGATTCAGCAGCCAGGTATTTCCGCCGCTGACAAGAATGCATTCCGCATTTTCGACAGCCTGAACCGGGGAATCAAAATGTTCGATGCAGGTAACATCAATGCCCAGCGCTTCGGAAAGTTCACGGGCACGCTGGTCGTGATCTGCACGGATAACGGCATATGCAATCAGTACCGCAGAGCGGATCCCGCGGGTTTTTATCATTGCCCGGATGCGCTCCTGTGCATAGCTGAGCCATTGCGGATTACCGGAAAGTTTGCCGTTACTGAGTAAAAAAATGTCCATCGACATTGCCCTTATTATTCTGTCATTATAAATATGATAATTAGTTTATAACTCATTAAATGACATCATTCTACGGTAAAAAGCAACTCAAATAAGGGACTGAATTCACACTCATTTGTCTTAAATCACCATTTGTTGCATTCATAGTAAAACAAATTTGTTATTATCAGGCTTTATATAAGCCCCCGTTTGTGTTGGATAGCGTAATGAAGGATTGGTATTTATTGTACTGCAAACGCGGACAACTTCCGCGGGCAATGGAACATTTGCAGCGGCAGCAGGTGGAATGCCTGACACCGATGGCGAATATTGAAAAAGTGGTTCGCGGCAAACGTGTGACGGTCAATGAGCCCCTGTTCCCGAATTACCTGTTTATTTCTTTTGATCCCGAGACTATTCATACAACCACGATTAACTCAACGCGCGGCGTCAATCATTTCGTCCGTTTCGGACCACTGCCTGCCGTTGTTCCCGCATCATTGATTGAAGAGCTGAAAAATGCCGAATGTGTCAGCCTGTCAGAGCAAAATGTTCCGCAGCCCGGAGATATTGTGGAAATCACTGAAGGGATGTTTAAAGGCCTGGAAGCGATTTATCAGGAGCCGGACGGCGACACCCGCTCCGTGCTGCTGCTGACGCTGATCAGTAAAGAGCTGACCAAAAAAGTGGATAACACCAGCTTTATCCGGAAACTCTGAGTATCTCCGTCACCCGGAAACAAAAAACCGCCCTGTTATTAAGGCGGTTTTTACCTGAAGCAGTATCGCATTACTCTTCGGCTTCTTCATCCTGCGGTTGTGCTTTACTGCGCGGTACATAGAAACGGGCAAAGAACACACCGATTTCAAACAACAGATACATCGGGATAGCCAGCAGCGTCTGCGAGAACACATCCGGTGGTGTCAGCAGCATTCCCACCACAAAAGCCCCGACCAGAATATACGGCCGCTTCTGCTTCAGTGAGGCAACAGTCGTCGCACCACTCCAGCACAACAGGATAATGGCAATCGGCACCTCAAAGGAGATACCAAACGCCATAAACAGCGCCATGACAAAGCTGAGATAGTTATTAATATCTGTCGCAATGACCACATCCTGCGGTGCTGTCGAGGTAAAGAAACCAAACGCCAGCGGGAAGACAACAAAATACGCGAATGCCATCCCCATATAAAACAGCACGGTGCTGAAAAACAGCAGCGGCATTAACAACCGGCGTTCATGCTTATACAGCGCCGGTGCAATAAAAGCCCAGACCTGATACAGGATGTACGGTGCCGAAATAAAAATGGAGACCATAATGGTCAGCTTAATCGGCGCCAGGAACGGTGATGCAACATCCGTTGCGATCATGTTCGAACCCTGCGGCAGTTTGCTCACCAGCGGCGAGGATACCAGCTGATAGATATCATTTGAGAAATACGCCAGCGCAACAAACACAACAAAGACTGCAATCAGGCTGTTGAGAATGCGTTTTCGTAATTCGATTAAATGAGTGATCAGCGGTTGCGTGTCTTCAACAGCCATAACGTACTTTTACCGTAATCTATTAATGTTTCTGTGAATCTGACGCAGCAACGGTTACCGGTGACGGTGCAGGTTCTGTATCACTGACTTCCGGTGATGGCCGGACAGGGGCTTCCTCAGCAACGGCCGGAGATGGTGCTGCCGGAGCCGGATTTTCCGACGCCGGAGTGCCGGCTGATGCCGGACGGACAGACGGAATTTCAAGTTCCTGATCGGCCAGTGCTTCCGGGTCGAGCTGCTTTTTCAGTGTATCCACCGGTTCCTGATAAGAGCGGCGTAATGTATCAGCTGCTTCTTTCAGTTCATCCATCGACGCCTTCAATTCAGGTGAAATGGCTTTACCGGCCTGCTCTTCCATCTTTTTCAGGTTATCCTGCAATTCCTGAAGTTTGAGTTCCTGCGTCAGTTCATTCTGCACATTGGCAGCCATTGAACGCATCACACGGATCCAGCCGGCTACTGTTTTCACAGCAACCGGAAGGCGTTCAGGTCCCAGAACCACAAGTCCGATAACCAATACTAAGATCAGTTCACCAAAACCGATGTCAAACACGGGTTATACCTGCTCTTTGTTTTTATTCTCTGGCTGCTCAGCTGAATCAGCTTTCTTTTCTGCGATATTTTTTTGTTCAAAATCCGCGTCTTTTCCGGCTGTTGTTGTATCTGCTTTGTTCTGATCTTCATCACCGATAGCTTTTTTAAAGCCTTTGATAGATGCACCTAAATCAGATCCCAGAGTACGGAGTTTGTTTGTTCCGAACAGGAGTACAACAATCACAGCAATAATTAACAATTGCCAAATATTAATACCGGCCATTAGTTTTACCTCAAATTGATATGGACCTACTTACTTCATTATATACAACCACAGCCGTATACGGAAATACACGACATAGGCTGAAACCTTGCTTTAACTCAATCTTTACTTCATTTTACCGGATTGCCACCATCCTGTTACCCAGGTAAGTATACCAAAAAACATCAGAACCCAGGGTGCAACCGGTGCTCCGGCCAGATAGAATAAGCTCGCACAGACAAACAATGTCGCACCGATACCCAGTGAGAAATTTGCTTTCCGCTGAGCAGCCTGCTGCTGTTTCATCTGCTCTGCCAGCCGCTCAACACCGGACTGAAGACGGCGCTGCTGTTTAAGACTGTCATACACCAGTTCCGGTAATTCCGGTAGTTTTTCCGCCCAGAACGGTGCTTTTTCTTTGATACTACGGATCACGGCTTTCACGCCAATCTGACTTTTCAGCCACGATTCAAGGAATGGTTTCGCGGTTTTCCACAGATCCAGCTGCGGATAAAGCTGGCGTCCGAGCCCCTCAACATACAGCAGGGTTTTCTGTAATAAAACCAGTTGCGGCTGAACTTCCATATTAAAGCGCCGGGCGGTATTGAACAGGTTCAGCAACACATGACCGAAAGAGATTTCTGCCAGCGGTTTTTCAAAAATCGGTTCACACACCGTACGGATAGCAAATTCAAAATCTTCCACATTGGTATCCGGCGGAACCCAGCCGGAATCCACATGCAGCTCAGCCACTTTACGGTAATCACGGTTGAAGAAGGCAATAAAGTTTTCCGCAAGATAGCGCTTATCTTCTTTATTCAGTGAACCGACAATACCGCAGTCGATACCGATATACTGAGGATCGTCCGGATGCTCACGGCTGACAAAAATATTGCCCGGATGCATATCCGCATGGAAGAAGCTGTCACGGAAAACCTGCGTGAAGAAGACCTGCACGCCACGCTCGGCCAGCAGTTTCATGTTTGTGCCCTGCTCATGCAGAGCCGCAATATCAGAAACCGGAATGCCGTAGATACGCTCCATGATCAGCACATTTTCACGGCAGAGATCCGGATAAACCTCCGGCACATAGAGCATCGGGCTGTTTTCAAAATTACGCCGCAACTGAATAGCATTAGCCGCTTCGCGTTGCAGATTCAGCTCATCCAGCAGTGTTTTTTCATACTCGCGAACGACCTCTTTCGGCCGCAGACGTCTGCCGTCCGGTAACAGGGGAACCATGTTCGCCAGCCGGTACATCAGATGAATATCAGCCTGGATCACCGGCAAAATATCCGGACGGATCACTTTCAGTACCACCGCCTGCCCGTTTTCTTTCAGAACTGCAGTGTGCACCTGAGCAATCGAGGCGGATGCCAGCGGTGTGATATCAAAATCATCAAACCAGGTTTCCACCGGCCCTTCCAGGGCATCTTCAATGGTTTTCTTTGCCAGATTGCCGTCAAATGATGAAACGCGATCCTGCAACAGTGCCAGCTGGTCAGCAATGGCCGGCGGGAACAAGTCCCGGCGGGTGGAGAGCATCTGACCGAACTTTATCCACACCGGCCCCAGTTCCTGAAGAGCCAGACGCAGACGCTCACCCAGCACTTTGTCTTTATGCTTGTTCGGCATCCAGAACAGTGAACGGCGCCAGAGACGGATTGCCCAGCTCAGACGGTTTTTAGGGATCAGTTCATCCAGCCCGTAATTCAGGAGAGTGCGGATGATAAAATAGAGGCGTTTTATTTCACTCGGTCTCATACCCGGTTCCTGCTTTTTTTTCCAGACGGGCGAGGCGCATCTCAAGTTCATCTGCGGTTTGTGCAGCATCCGCAACTTCATCACAGAAATGAGCGGCTTCCAGCGCGGAAGGAGCAAGTGCCCACTCACGGGTGAGCGCGCCGGTCAGATATTCCTGCTGACGGCATACCGCCCGACGGATAAACTGCCCGCCTTTTACGGCAATCTGAGTCAGTGTCTGTGCGGCAATATCGCCGGTATACGGTGCCAGATAATGTGCCGGATCCCATTCCGCCATATCCAGCAGTGCTGAAAAGTGCTGAATGACCTGCATATCGCCGTCAATAATGACATCACCCTGCCGGATCAGAGCTGAAAGCTGTTGTTTGTCTTTCAGTTTCAGCAGCGTGAGAAAACGGGTTTGCAGCACACAGTCTGCCGGGTCTTCCCAGCGGGAAATCACATCCAGCTGTTTTTCACTGAAGATCAGCGTGAACTGCATATCCGGCTCTGTCAGCCTGAGGGTCAGTGTTTTGCCGGTCAGACGGGCGCGGGCCGGTTTCAGTACATTTTCACTGTACAACAGCCGGTTGAGTACCGTTTCCAGAAATCCGGCAACCACAGGGTAAAGTGCCTGCGGACTGACAGGAGACGGGATATTTTCTGCAAACGTATCAGCCATATCAGAATTTGAATCCTTTATGCAGCGCCACAATGCCGCCGGTCATATTGGTGTAGGAAACATGCTCAAATCCGGCATTTTCCATCATACCTTTCAGGGTTTCCTGATCCGGATGCATGCGGATGGATTCGGCAAGATAGCGGTAGCTGTCCGCATCATTCACAACCGCCTGCCCGATACGCGGCAGCACGTGGAAGGAGTATGCGTCATATACTTTACTCAGCGGTTCAATCACCGGTTTGGAGAATTCCAGCACCAGCAGGCGGCCGCCCGGTTTTAACACACGGAACATGGAACGGAGTGCTTTGTCTTTATCGGTGACATTGCGCAGCCCGAAAGAGATGATGATGCAGTTGAAGTAGTCATCCGGGAACGGCAGTTCTTCGGCGTTCGCCTGAACATAATTCACATTGCCGACAACCCCGTGGTTACGCAGCTTTTCCCGGCCCATTTTCAGCATGGAATCGTTGATATCCGCGAGGATCACCTGACCGTTTTCGCCGACCATACGGGAGAATTTTGCAGTGAAATCACCGGTTCCCCCGGCAAGATCCAGCACCCGCTGACCACGGCGGACACCACTGGCATCAATAGTAAAACGTTTCCAGACACGATGGATGCCGAAAGACATCAGGTCATTCATCAGATCGTATTTTGCGGCAACAGAATGAAAGACGTTTGCCACCATACCTGCTTTTTCGTTTCTGTTAACAGTGCGAAAACCAAAATCGATTGTATCCCGGGATTGCTCTTCCATTCTCTTCTTGCCTGTTTTGCCTGTGTGCATGAATTAGTGATCGGAAAAGTGTATCAGCCTTTACCGCAAAACCCTATGCCCATTGTGTTGTTCTGCGAAATTAGCCTGCTCCTCCGGCAGTTCATCCGCAGCGGTATCCTGCTGTTCACTGAGACGGGCTTTCTGCACCAGAATTTCATCCAGCGGGCGTTTTACCTCAACGCCCAGCTCACGGAAGCTTTCTGCCTGTGACAGCAGATTTCCCCGGCCGGTGGTCAGTTTTTTCATCGCCCCGTGATAGGTATTCTGGGCTTTATCCAGCGCCTGGCCGATACCGTCCATTTCCTCGGTAAACAGGCGGAGTTTGTCATAGAGACGGGCGGCACGCTGTGCAATTGCCTGACTGTTTTCATGCTGATGTTCATAACGCCAGAGATTGGCGATTGTCCGCAGCGCCACCAGCAGTGTGGACGGGCTGACCAGCATGATATTGCTTCTGAGGGCTTCATCCAGCAATACACTCTCCTGCCCGACCGCCGCCAGAAACGCCGGTTCAACCGGGATAAACATCAGTACATAATCCAGCGAGTTAATCCCGCTGAGATCCTGATATTCTTTGCGGCTCAGGCCGCGGATATGCTGACGCACAGAGTTGATATGTTCCGTCAGTGCCGTCTGCCGGGCTTCCGGGGTGTCACTGTTGAAGTAACGCTCGTAGGCCACCAGCGATACTTTGGCATCCACAATCACCTGTTTGTTCTGCGGCAGGTAAATCACCACATCGGGCTGATAACGGCTTTGCTGTTCATTTTTCAGACTGACCTGAGTGGCGAATTCATGCCCCTCGCGCAGACCGGAGGCTTCCAGGATACGGGCAAGAATAGTTTCCCCCCAGTTCCCCTGCATTTTGTTGTCGCCTTTCAGGGCATTGGTGAGATTGACGGCTTCCTGCGCCATCCGCAGATTGAGCTGCTGCAGGCGCTGAATTTCATGTGTCAGAGTGTGGCGCTCGCGGCTTTCCTGGCTGTAACTTTCCTGCACCTGCCGGTTAAAGTTATCCAGCTGTTCACGGAACGGGCGCAGCAGCATGGACAGGCTCTGGCGGTTGAGTTCATCTGTCCGGCGGCCGCTCTGTTCAAAAATACGGGCGGCCAGGTTTTCAAACTGAGTATTCAGGCGCTGCTCACTGTTAAGCAGCAACCGCTGTTTTTCTTCGGCGGCCAGGCGGCTTTCTTCCAGCCGGGTGGTCAGCTCACGGATTTCCGCTTCCTGTTGTGCACTGATATGACGGGCATTTTCCAGTGACTGTTCACTCTGCTCCCTGGCCTGCTGCCAGTATGCAGCCTGACGCCGGGTTTCATCCAGCAGAGCCAGTTGCGCAATATTATCCTGTAACAGCCGGTTTTTGTCCGCCAGCCGCTGTTGCAGGCTGAACCAGACCACACCGCCGCCCAGCAGAATACCGCTCAGAATGCCGATAAAACCATAAAGCCACTGAATATCCACGATGGCCGTCTCCTCCGCGAGTCACTTACGCCGCTTACGGTAAAATAGCACTGTACAGATGTCCACTGTCTTTTTGTTGTCCGCCGTTTTTTTCGGCACGTCACGCAAAAATCAATGTAATCCGGTGAAAATGCGGCACTATCCGCCCATCAGCCCGGCCATCCATTTCAGCCCGAACGCGCCGGGGGCCAGCAGGCCGAATGCCCAGATCACGGCAGAAGAGAGATTAGCCAGCTGAAAATGACGCTGCGGCATTGCACAGATCCCGGCCACCAGCGGTACCACGGCGCGGAACGGCCCGAAGAAGCGCCCGAAAAAGACACCCCATATTCCCCATTTGTCAAAGAACTGATGTCCTCTGACCAGGGTTTGCGGGGAGCGGGAAATCGGCCACATATGACGGACATTGTCCTTATAGTAGTAGCCGATGTAATAAGAGATCCAGTCGCCGAAAAAGCCACCTGCGGCCGCTGCCAGGAAGACAGGCAGAAAGTGCAGCCCGCCTTCCCCGATCAGCGCCCCGACTCCGAGCAGAATCACTGTTGCCGGAAACAACAGGGAAAGGAATGCGAGAGATTCACCGAATGCCAGCACGAAAACGATCGGCAATGCCCAGAACTCATGTTCCCGGACAAATGCGGTAACGGTGGTAATAATATCTGCCGGTGCCAGAAAATCCCCCTTACTGTCTGATATTACTCAAGGAAATGGTTGCGGATTTTGTCGCGGACTGCTGTTGTCAGCCCGATATCTTTCGCCAGCCAGGTATCAATACTGCCATAATGCGAGTGAATGCTTTTCAGAGCAGTATTCAGGAAATCAGGCTGTACGGAGTACACATAGGCGAATTTCTCCACCACCGCTTCCGGCATGGTTTTCGCGTGTTCCGCCAGCAGTTCATGGCGGTAAGGTGCCAGTGTGTCATTGGTCAGCAGATAATCTTCCATCACCATATCGGTATCCGCGCCGAGTGCAAACAGCACCAGTGCCGAACCCACACCGGTCCGGTCTTTACCGACCGCACAGTGCTGCACAATGCCGCCTTTTTCCGGGTTGCGCAGCATATCGCCGAGTGCATGATACGCCGGGTTGCCCAGCGGCAGCAGTTCATAGAGGCGCAGCATAAAGGCTTTCGGATCAAACTCCGTCAGCGCTTCATTGCCGAGTTTCTCAAGGTTAGCATCCACTTCCTTTGACATCGGATTTGCCGGTGCGTTCGTGTACAGCGCGCCATTCCACAGACGATCCGGTTTATCAGCAATTTCGCCGCTGTCACGGTAATCCAGGATCTGAAACAGATTCTGCTCTGTCAGGCGGGTTAAGTCGTTGTCGCTCAGGCGATCCAGCGCCCCGGCACGGAACAGCAGGCCGGGTTTGATTTTACTGCCGTCCGGCAGCACTTTGTTTCCCAGGTCACGAAAATTGATCCCGCCGTCGAGCGGCAATACAGAAGGATGCGGTAATGGCTGTCTGGTCATTGATACCTCTTTATCATTATTATCAGTATGTTCGGCACGATCACTGTATCAGATTTACAGAATGAATGATTAAAAAAAAGCCGCATCACCGGAAAACCCGGCGATACGGCTTGATTCATGAAACCGGTGACGATCAGATGAGATGACGGGCGGCTTCCACCACAATATCCAGAGTGTTGGATTCGGTTTTCTTCATCTTCGCTTCATCAGGAATTTCCTGCTGGGTGCGGTTAACGATAACGCCCGCAACCATCCCGGCACGCAGCCCCTGACTGGCACACATGGTCAGCAGTGTGGCGGATTCCATTTCAAAGTTCATCACGCCCATTTCCTGCCACTCTTTCATTGATCCTCTGAACCGGCGGGTCACACGGCCGCTGAAGGTATCATAACGCTCCTGGCCCGGATAGAAAGTATCAGAAGAAGCGGTCACACCAATATGCACTGTTGCTTTGGCTGCTTTCGCCGCATTGACCAGCGCGGTGGTGCATTCAAAGTCAGCCACGGCAGGGAATTCCATCGGCGCGAAATGCAGGCTTGCACCATCCAGACGCACGGCTGCTGTGGTCACAAGGACATCACCGACATTAATGTTTTCCTGAATCGCACCGGTGGTACCGATACGCAGGAACGTGCGGATCCCCAGCTGTGCCAGTTCTTCCACTGCAATAGAAGTGGACGGGCCGCCGATACCGGTTGAGCAGACGATTACCGCTTTGCCGTCCAGTTCACCGCGCCATGAAGTGAATTCACGCAGAGACGCGAGATGAACAGGATTATCCATCAGGCGGGCAATTTTTTCGACCCGGTTCGGATCGCCCGGTACGATAGCCAGCGTCGCACCCTGTAAATCTGCTTTAGTCAAACCTAAATGAAATACATCAGCCATCCTGAACTCCTTAGCGAAAAAATGATTATTGAGGACACTGTAGCGTGTCACCACACAAGATTTAGTGATTATTATCACTTCATTGATACGTGACGATGAATCAATTACATAAAAATGAGATTCAAATCACATAAACAGCGGTTTATGCTGAAAATGTCGCCGGACTGCTCTCTGAAAAAACAAAACACAGGTTGATTTTTTATCCGCCTCACTCTACTATCCGCACCATTCCGGCACGCGATGCGTGCTGACAGTCACTTTCAGAACGTAAGGAGGTTCATATGACAACATTACTGTGCACTCTTTGCGGGCTCTTGCAGAACTGATTATCACACCGGTATTACAGCGTTATTTCTCCGTATTACCCGTCCCTGTTACCTCTCTGTTTCTTCCTGACTGCCCGCCATAAACCCGAATTTTCACTATTTTCCGGAATGGATTATGGGCAATTATATGCATTTTGTCGCGCCGGGCGTCTCTTATATCGCCTCGGATGCGACGTGGATCGAAAGTAACGCGATTCAACAACTGATCACCACCGCACAATTACCGGGTATGACGGCTGTTGCCGGTATGCCGGATCTGCATCCCGGCAGAGGCTATCCGGTGGGTGCGGCATTTTTCTCTGAAGGCCGTTTTTATCCCGCGCTGGTCGGTAACGACATCGGCTGCGGTATGGCGCTGTATCAGACTGCGCTGAAAGTCAGCAAACTCAACGCAGACAAAGCTGAAAAGCAACTGCGCAGCATGCATGACCATGCGGACGCAGACTGGCTGGCAGAGCATGTGAGCGATCACTTCGCTTCACATCCGTTTGCCGCCTCTCTGTCTTCTGTCGGCGGCGGAAATCATTTTGCTGAGTTTCAGCAAATCGATAAGGTCTGTGATGACGGCCTGTTTGCCGCGTCCGGGCTGGATAAACAGCGTATGGTGCTGCTGGTTCACAGCGGTTCACGCGGGCTGGGGCAGATGGTTCTGCGTCATCATGTTGAGCAGTTCAGCCACGACGGGCTGACAGAGAACACGCCGGAAGCGGCGGAATATCTGGCAGCACATCAGCAGGCGCTGGATTTTGCACAACACAACCGGGCGCTGATTGCACTGCGGATGATGCAGCAGCTGCGTACCAACGGTGAGGCGGTACTCGATATCAATCATAACCTGGTGGAAGCCTGCACGGTGAACGGCCGTAACGGCTGGCTGCACCGGAAAGGGGCAACCCCGGTGGATCATGATTATGTGGTGATCCCCGGCTCACGCGGTGATTACAGTTATCTGGTGAAACCACATGCAACCGCTGACAGCCTTTACTCTCTCGCGCACGGCGCGGGACGTAAATGGATGCGCACCGAGTGCAAAGGACGCCTTTCTCACCGCTATACCCCGGCGCAGTTATCCCGTACCGATCTCGGCAGCCGGGTGATCTGCGCTAATAAGCAGCTGATTTATGAGGAAGCACCGCAGTCCTATAAATCCATTGAGACTGTGATTGAAAGCCTGTCAGGTGCCGGGCTGATTACCGTGGTGGCGCGGCTGAAACCGTTGCTGACCTACAAAACGAGCGGGGAGTGCTGCTGATGTTATTACAGTTTTCTGCCGCTCACGGCCCGGAAGAGTGCTGTCTGGCGGTGAAGCACGCGCTGCGCCTCTTTTTACAGGAGGCTGCCCAGTCGTCGGTCACCGTGACCATTGCGGAGGAAATGCCGTCACAGCACGGCCTGCATTCCGCCCTGCTGTCACTGGACGGAGAACATGCGGATGCTCTGGCGGATCGCTGGTGCGGGACATTGCAGTGGCAGTGTGCCAGCCCGCTCCGCCCGAAACACCGGCGTAAAAACTGGTTTATCGGCATCCGTCGTTTTACTGCACCGCAGGCAGTATCAGACAGTGAGATTGTCTTTGAACGTCTGAAATCACAGGGGCCGGGCGGCCAGCATGTGAATAAGACTGAATCCGCTGTCCGGGCCACGCACATTGCCACCGGTATTACGGTTAAAGTGCAGTCTGAACGCAGCCAGCACGCCAACAAAAAACTGGCCTGCCGCCTGATTGAATGGCATCTGAGCCAATATCAGCAACAACAGTCCGCATCACTGAACGGCGAGCGCCACCGGTCACATCACCAGATCGAGCGCGGCCGGGCAACACGCTGCTTCAGCGGGCCGGATTTCCGTCCGGTCAGCTGACAGCACATAACACAAAGCCGGTCATTACTGACCGGCTTTTTTCTTCTTTATATATAAATAAACTCAGCGGGATGTCAGCGGATTTTCCCGCAGACGGCGCGCCGCTTCCACCATGTTCGCCAGGGCTTTGCGGGTTTCATCCCAGCCGCGTGTTTTCAGGCCGCAGTCCGGGTTAACCCACAGACGCTCCACCGCAATCTTATCCGCCGCTTTGCGCAGCAGGGCTTCAATCCACTCCACTTCCGGCACATTCGGCGAGTGAATATCATAAACACCCGGCCCGATTTCATTCGGATAATCGAAATCTTCAAATGCTTCCAGCAGTTCCATATCCGAGCGTGATGTTTCAATGGTGATCACATCCGCATCCAGCGCCGCAATAGAATCCATGATGTCATTGAATTCGCAGTAACACATATGGGTGTGGATCTGGGTGTCATTATCCGCGACCGCCGCATTCAGCCGGAAGGCATCTACCGCCCAGGTGAGATACTCCGCCCATTCTGCCCGGCGCAGCGGCAGCCCTTCGCGCAGTGCCGGTTCATCTATCTGGATAATACCGATCCCGGCTTTCTGCAAATCGTCCACTTCATCACGCAGTGCCAGAGCAATCTGTTTGGCAATGGTTTCACGGCTGACATCTTCACGCGGGAATGACCAGCAGAGAATGGTTACCGGCCCGGTCAGCATGCCTTTCACCGGCTTGCTGGTGAGGGATTGCGCGTAGGTCGCCCAGTCAACGGTGATCGGTTCCGGACGGCTGATATCACCGATAATCACCGGCGGTTTCACACAGCGCGAGCCGTAGCTCTGCACCCAGCCGTTCTGCGTAAAGACATAGCCGTCGAGATGCTCGCCGAAATACTCCACCATGTCATTACGTTCCGCTTCGCCGTGAACCAGCACATCCAGTCCGAGCCGTTCCTGCTCATTAATCGCCTGCTTAATATGTTCAGAGATATTAGTGCGGTAGAACGCTTTATCGATATTCCCTTTTTTGAAGTTCAGACGCAGCCCGCGGATTTCCGTGGTTTGCGGGAAAGATCCGATTGTGGTGGTCGGCCACAGCGGCAGGTTAAAACGGCGGCGCTGTTCCTCTGCGCGTTCGGCATACGGCGCGGCGCGTTCGCTGTCGCGGGCGGTTACCGCCGCCAGCCGGGCAGCCACCGCAGCATTGTGAACACGGGAAGAATCACGGCGGCGGGTAATCGGAGCACTGTATTCCGCCAGCGCGGCGATATCATCCGCTGTGCCGCTGTTGACCGCGCGGGTCAGCAATGCCAGTTCCTCACATTTCTGCTGTGCGAAGGCAAACCAGCTTTTGACTTCTTCATCCAGTTTGGTTTCATCACGCAGGTCAATCGGGCTGTGAAGCAATGAGCAGGATGTCCCGATCCACAGGTCACGTTTTCCGGCCAGCGGGGCGATTACATCATATTTCTGCCGCAGATCGGCACGCCAGACGTTGCGCCCGTTAATCAGGCCGGCAGAGAGCAGCCAGTCGGCCGGTAATGCGTCGTGGATGGCCTGAATATCATCACCGCCCGCGACAAAATCGACGTGCAGCCCCTGCACCGGTAACTCACGGATCAGCGGTAAGTGATGGCTTACTCCGTCAAAATAGGTGGTCAGCAGCAGTTTTGCATGTCCCTGCAAAGCATCATATGCCGTACGGTAAGCATCCTGCCACTCCGGCGGCAGATCCAGCACCAGAGCCGGTTCATCAATCTGAATCCACTCAATACCGCGCTGCGCCAGCTTTTCCAGCACGTTTTTATAGGCTTCTGACAGTGACGGCAGTAATGATAAGCGGTCAAACTGAGCCCCTTTCACTTTGCCGAGCCACAGATAGGTTACCGGGCCGAGCAGCACCGGTTTAACCGCAAAGCCCTGCTCCAGCGCCTCATCCACCTCGTCAAACAGCTGCGGCCAGCTCACGGTGAAGGTTTGCCCGCGCTGAAACTCCGGCACAATGTAGTGATAGTTGGTATTAAACCATTTGGTCATTTCCGCCGCAGCCGCCGGTTCACCGGAAGGTGCACGGCCGCGGGCAATACGGAACAGGGTATCGAGGTCAATTTTCCCGTCGGCACCGGCATGGCGTGGTGGCACATTACCGAACAGCAGGCTGGTGCCGAGAACATGATCGTACCAGGCGAAATCCCCGACCGGTAATAATTCAACCCCGGCCTCTTTTTGCAGCTGCCAGTGACGGCGGCGTAATTCACGGCCGTTATCGCGCAGCTCATCCTGTGAAATCTGTCCTGCCCAGTAACCTTCAAGCGCTTTTTTCAGTTCCCGTTTCAGACCGATGCGCGGAAAACCCAGAGTGTGATTATGTGTCGTCATAAAAAATCCCATCATTTAGCCATCCAGATGTTTACACATCCATAATCAACGGGTACTGTATAAGAAACAAGCGCAAATTCTTCATCGCTAACCTGAAGGTTCCTCATGATAGAAATAAAACATTTAAAAACGATTCAGGCACTGAATCAGTCAGGGTCGCTCGCGGGAGCAGCAGGTGCGTTGCATCAGACACAATCCGCCCTTTCCCATCAGTTCAGTGAACTGGAGCACCGGCTCGGCTACCGGATTTTTATCCGCAAAACCCAGCCGCTGCAATTCACCCCGCAGGGACAGGTACTGTTACAGCTGGCGGAGCAGGTACTGCCGCTGGTGAAAGATGCCATCCGTGAATGCAATGAGCCGGGACTGACCGCGCTGCGCGTGGCGATTGAGTGCCACAGCTGCATTCAGTGGCTGACCCCCGCTCTGGCGCATTTCCGCGAGAGCTGGCCGCAGATTAATGTCGATTTCACTTCCGGGGTCAGTTTTGATCCGCAGCCGGAACTGCTGAAACGCGAACTCGATGTGGTGCTGACATCCGATATTGATGAGCAGCACAACGGGAAGCTGACATACACGCCGCTGTTTGATTATGAGGTAAAGCTGGTGGTGGCACCGGATCATCCGCTGGCCCGCCGTCTGCATATCCAGCCGCAGGATCTGACCGCAGAAACCCTGCTGATTTATCCGGTACAGCGTCAGCGCTTTGATATCTGGCGGCGTTTCCTGCAACCGGCCGGTGTTTCCCCTCAGATAAAAACCGTGGATAACACCCTTCTGATGATCCAGATGGTCGCCGCCCGCATGGGGATCGCCGCACTGCCGCACTGGGCGGTGGAGAATTTTGAAAGACAGGGAATGGTGGTGACCAAAACCTTAGGTGAAGGATTGTGGAGCCGGCTGTATGCCGCAAACCGCAGCGGGGAACAGCGCCAGCCGGCTGTTGAGTCGTTTATTCGCGCGACGCGTCAGCACGCGGTGGACAATCTGCCTTTTGTAAAGACGGCTTCAGTATCCATACCCGGTGCACCCACAGGGATGCCACAATCAGGGTTGCGCCAATGCTGAACGTGAGCCAGTTTGGATGCTGCTGCCAGATGGCAAAGTTCACCAGTAATCCCGCCGGAACCATCATGTTGTTCATGATCGCGAGTGTTCCGGCGTCCACCTGTGTGGCGCCGTAGTTCCACATAAAGTAGCCGATTCCGGAAGCACCTATTCCCAGCCACAGCAGGACACCCCACTGTAACTGCGTGGACGGTATTTTGGCGAAATTACCGAACAGCAGCCAGCCCGCCAGCGCCACCACACAGGCACCGAGGTAGAACCAGGAAAACGCCGTGCGCTGCACCAGCGGATGCACTTCCATCAGCCGCTTGTAACCGACCTGACCGATGGCAAAGAAGATATTCGCCAGCTGTACCAGAATCAGCCCCGTCCAGAAAGAATCACTGAGATGATCATAGCGGATCACCGCCGCACCAATCACCGCCAGCAGCGAACTGAACACATAACCCCAGCGCAGACCACGCCGCTCCAGCAGGTCATAAATCAGTGTCACATACAGGGGTGTCAGCACGGTAAACAGCAGGAATTCCGCAACTGTCAGGTAGTTGTAGGCATGGAAAACAAAAAGATACATAATGCCGAGCTGACAGGCGCCCACCGCCATATACATCAGAATGACTTTCGGGGCGATCCCGCGCCAGCGCAGAAACGGCAGAAAAACCAGGGCCGCCAGCGACACACGGACTAACACAGAGAACCAGCTGTCCACCTGACCGGCGAGATACTCGCCAATCAGGCTGAACGATGCGGCCCACAGAATTGTGGTAATAATCAGTAACGGCATCGGTTATGTTTCTTTCTCAACCAGCAGGGCTTCCAGCAGATCCAGGTCATGCAGCAGCAGTTGCAGGGTTTCATTGCTGATATTACGGGTCGCACGCTGGTGATACAGCTCCCCGCGCTCGGCACGCAGTGCAGTCAGACGGAAACGGCGTTCCAGATCTTCCACCTGGAGATTATATTCCATCTCATCATCACCGGCAGTACGCCGCCTGAGATGCCCGGCCACTCTGGAGGCCACTTCACTGATAGCTTCCGCATCCAGCGCCTCGTCCGAACTGGCGGACAGACGCTCTTCCATCTTGCCGATACTGACAATCGCCACTTCCGCCATCGCCGCTTTCGCCGCACGGATTTCATTGGCATCCGCCTGTTTATCCCCGACATGCATCCCTTTGAGCAGGAACGGCAGCGATACCACCCCCATAAAGAGCGAGAAGATAATCACCCCGGCGGCGATAAACACCATCTGATAACGCGCCGGGAACGGTGTGCCGTCCGGCAGGAACAGCGGGATAGAGAGCACACCCGCCAGGGTTATCGCCCCGCGCACCCCGGCAAATGATGCCAGCCACAGTTCACGGGTAGTGTAGAAGGTGAAATCCAGCGGCTTGCGTTTTAAGGTCAGGCGGCTGACGGTTTTCATCATCCACAGCCAGCAGAAACGTAATACCAGCAAAGCAAAATAAATAACGATAACGGCGGTAAACAGCATCCAGGTTTCGACGGTCGGATCCAGCTCCGCCTCAATCACCGACACCTGCCAGATCCCCGGCAGTTGCAGGCCGAGCATAATAAAGACCAGGCCGTTAAAGACGAACTCCAGCATCCCCCAGACATTATCCGCCCGCAAACGCATCGCCAGCGGCGCATTGCGGATAACCCCGGATTTACTGATGGTCATCCCCGCCGCCACGGCCGCCAGGATACCGGACACACCGATATGTTCCGCAATCAGATAAGAGGCGAATGGCAGCAGTAACATAAAGACGATTTGCGTGGCCGGGTCATCCCCGCTCCAGCGGCTCATCAGGCGCAGCGACTTACTGTACAGCCAGGTAACTGCCACCCCCGCCAGCAGGCCGCCGATTGCGACTTTGAAGAATTCCAGCGTGACACCGGTGACGGAGAAAATCATCGTACCCATGACAATCGCCACGGCAAATTTCAGCGCGACCAGGCCGGAGGCGTCATTCATCAGCGCCTCCCCTTCCAGAATACCCATCATCTGTTTCGGAATTCGCCCTTTGCCGACAATCGACGACAGCGCCACGGCATCTGTCGGAGACAACACCGCCGCAAGGGCAAAGGCCGGGATCAGCTCAATCCCCGGCATCAGCCAGTAGATCAGATACCCGATACCGATAACGGTGACCAGCACCAGGAACAGCACCAGGATGAAGATTTCCCGCCCTTTCTGCATAAATTCCCGGGTCGGGGTTTTCCAGCCGTCAACAAACAGCAACGGCGGTATCAGCAGGACGAGAAACAGTTCAGGGTCGAACGTGACATGCAGACCAAACTGCGGGAAGGCAAGCAGAGCCCCCATCGCGATCTGAATGATGGGTAACGGAATACGATACGGGATCATTTTGGTGAGAACACCGGACACCGACACGACCAGAATCAAAATAAGAATCGTAAAGAATATTTCCATATTACCCTTACTGAACTTAGGGCTTCATCAGCCCGCTGACAAAAAGATACTGTTAATAACGGCAAAAAAACCGCAATAAGACCCCGGAGGAGAAAAAATTACCGCCGGTTGCCACTATCATACAAAAAAAAAGCAGCGGCGGATGCGTTATCCGCCACTGCTATTTTATCTTCTCAGGCCATTAATTCGGGCAATTAATTAGTATTTTGAGACAAATCGTATAAATAAAGCGTATCGTCACCACCAGCTTCCGTTAAGTGGTGATTTATCAATTAAATTGCCCAGCCGCCAGCATAAAACGCCACCAGTGCCGCTGCGATAAGAACAGTGCCGATATTCAGCTTACGCCATTCACCCCCGGCGATACGGCCGATAACCAGTGAGGCAAAACCCAGCATAATCCCGGTCACAATGTTACTGGTCAGAACAATAAACACCGCACACAGCAGACCGGACATAGAGCCGACAAAGTCACCGAAATCCAGTTTGCTGACATTGCTCAGCATCAGCAGACCGACATACATCAGCGCCGGTGCCGTGGCATAGGCCGGAACCAGATAAGAAAGCGGGGAGAGGAACAGGATCAGCAGGAACAGCACCCCGACCACGGTTGCAGTCAGCCCGGTACGACCACCCGCCGCGGCACCGGCCGCAGATTCGATATACACCGCCGCAGGCGCCGCGCCGACAACACCGGCCACAATGCTGCTGACCGAGTCTGTCGTCAGGGCTTTACCGCCGTTAATGATCTGATTATCTTTATCCAGCAGATTCGCCTGACCGGCGACCGCACGGATAGTGCCTGTCGCATCAAACACCGCTGTCATAACCAGCGCCAGTACCGTCGGCAGAACCACCGGCTTCAGTGCGCCCATGATATCCATGCTGAAAAAGAGTGACAGCCCGTCATCACCGAGGGATGGCAGTTTGAAGAAGCCCTGATATTTCACATTCGGGTCAAAAATCAGCCCGATAACGGAAATCGCAATAATCACCAGCAGTACTGCACCCGGCACTTTCAGGCGTTCCAGACCGAAAATCACCGCCAGACCCGCCAGTGCAATCATCACCGGGAAAGAGGTGAAATCCCCCAGTAACACCGGCATGCCCGCACCCGGGTTTTTGACCACAAGGTCAATATTGGTGGCGGCGATCAGCAGCAGGAACAGACCGATACCAATCCCCGTGCCGTGGGCAATACCCATCGGGATATTGCGCAAAATCCATGTCCGGATACCGGTGACAGAGATCAGGGTAAACAGCACCCCCATCAGGAAGACCGCGCCCAGTACGACCGGGATCGGGATATTCTGACCAAGTACCATGCTGAATGCGGTAAAGGCGGTCAGGGAAATCGCACAGCCGATAGCCATCGGCAGATTTGCCCATAACCCCATCAGCAGGGAGCCGAACCCGGCCACCAGACAGGTGGCGATAAAGACCGCCGTATGCGGGAACCCCGCCTGGCCGAGCATGCCCGGCACAACAATCACAGAGTACACCATCGCCAGGAATGTGGTCAGCCCGGCCAGAACTTCACGGCGGACAGTAGTGCCGCGCTCAGTCAGTTTAAAAAATTGGTCTAATTTGCACCCGCTTTGCGGCTGTGTCGCAGACATGTCATCACCTGTGTTAATGAATTTTGTGTCACATCACGTAAACGATTGCGTTTTCAGAAAAAATCTGCCGGTTTCCGGATAAAAAAACCGGACACACATGACGCAAACGTTTGGCTTTTTACAGAGAAAAGATGTGATTTTTTGAGGCAAACGATTATCTTAGGAAAAATCCTGATAATCAAGGCCAAATCCGGGAATTTTTTCACCTCTGTGCCGCTGACGGGTTATCATCATCCGTCCCGGTGCCTGATGACGGAATATATGATGAAACTGGCCGCTTTTCTCCTCCCTGTGAGCCTGCTCTGTTCTGCATTACCGGCAGCACAGGCGGCGATCACCCCGCTCAGCCCGGACACCTGCCGCGCCATGACAGCGCTGGGTATTATCACGCCGGAAAACCCGGTACCCTGCGAACGGCTGGTCAATGTGGATGTCCGGTTTATCACCTTTGAGGGCGAAACCCGCACCGGCACCATTACTGTCGCCGATATTATTGCCCCCGAAACGGAAGCGCTGTTTGATGAGTTGTACCGGCAAAAATTCCCGCTGCACAGTGTGCTGCCGATAGAGACCTTCGGCGGCGATGATGAGGCATCCATGGCCGCCAATAATACGTCAGCATTTAACGGCCGCCGTCAGGCAAGTCAGAAAGCCTGGTCAAAACACGCTTACGGCATGGCGATCGATATTAATCCGCAGCAAAACCCTTACCGCTTCCGCGACAAAAACGGCCGTGTGACCATCAGTCCGCCGCAATCTGCCACAGCGCTGACCAACAGAGAAAATATCCGTAACGGAAAAATGGAAAACGTGCTGCCGCTGGTTTTCAGTCACGGTTTTCTCCGCTGGGGCGGGGAATGGAAAAATCCGGTGGATTATCAGCATGCGGAGATCGGCAGTTTTACTTTTATCAACCACCTGCTGTCCCTGCCGCTGGCGGAGGCACAGGCGCAATACAGTGCCTATGCCGCCCGCTACCGCGACTGCTTCAGTAAAAGTAAAACCCCGGACGAGCAACAGCGCGCCCGGCAATGTGCTAAAAAAGTGCTGCGCTGACGGCTGTCAGTGTACCAGGTTGCTGATAAGCAACGTCAGCCCGGCCAGCAGGATCACCATATTCAGAAAACGGAAAAATGCCTCTTTCGGGATACGCATGGTGATATGCCGCCCGAGGACAATTCCCGCCACCATCGCAGGCAGGAACAGCAGCGCGGTAATAGCTATTTCGCTGTTCCGGTAGATCCCCATGATCAGGAAAATAATCACGCGGGTTAATGTACTGAAGCCGATCAGGGTAGTCTGCGTGATACGGAAGCGGTTTTTATCCTCAATCCGCCCGGCAAAATAGATGGCATAGACAAACCCGCCGGCCCCGAACAGCGCACTCAGAATACCGCCGCCGATCCCGAACGGAATAATGTATTTCTGCGGGTAATGCCGCACAGCTTTCTTAATAAAGAGGGAATAGAGTGCATAGAGAACAATAAAAGCACCGAGGAACACCGCCAGCAAATCAGGATGAGTTTTCAGCAGGATCGCCGCGCCAATCAGACTGCCGCCTATCATCAGCGGCACCATCCACTTCAGCTCGGCAAAATCGGCTTTGCGCCCGTCGCGGGTGACATTAATCACCGCCGCGCCCAGATCCATCAGCGCCAGCATCGGCACAATGTGTGAGACAGGAATAAAGAAGGCCAGTACCGGGCTTGAGATCAGCGCAGAGCCAAAGCCGACCATGCCGAAGACCAGATAACCGAAGAAGAGAACCGTAAAACAGATGAAAAAATCTGCCCATGGCAGGGTATAGATCATGGTGAGCACCCGTTTAATGACATATGTTAATTATCACCATGCCGGATGCTTTCATCTGATAGTATCACCTGTCAGACCTGTTTTTCCGGAAAATCACGGCTTACCGTTGTACAACAAGTGTGCAATACTAACAGGGTTTCCCTGCAAATTTCATTGGTATCAATTACATTATGCTAAAAACCAGTGCCCACATCGGCCAGAAAGTCAAACTGCTGCGTCAGGCGCGTAACCTGTCGCTCAATGATCTTTCAAAACTCTCCGGCATCTCGAAAGCCGCGCTGTCCAAACTGGAATCCGGTGATTCCAATCCGCGTATCGATACACTGGAGGCCATTGCCGTCGCACTGCGTTTTCCGCTGGGGGATCTGTTTACCGCCAGTAATGAAGGTTATCCCCGTTACGAAAAAAATAAAGTCTTTAAAGGGGAATATGCGGAAGATTTTAAATTCCGTGTCGGCATGGGGAATATTTCGGAGATCTGGCACCTGAAGATGATCCGCGGCGCAATTATTAACAGCCCCGCGCACAGCACCGGCACCCATGAGCATATTCTTATCCATCAGGGTACGCTGATGATGCGCTTTAATGAAGATCAGACTGTGCTGCTGGAACCGGGGGATTTCTATGCGTTCTCCTGTGATATTCCCCACTCTTATATCTGCATGGAAGGCGAGCTGAGCGGCACGCTGATTATGTCCTATTCCCATATCGGCCAGACATCGCCGTAACCACAGACAAAAAACCGGGCTTATCTGCCCGGTTTCATCATTCTACTGAATGTATTTATTCAGTTGCTCAAAGATACTGATGTCTTCGTTGTATTTTACGTCCTGCACGTCTTCCAGTTTTTCCACCTGACTGACCATCTGGCTTAGCCGATCATCCGATTTCACCAGCAGCCAGATATGGCTGTGATCCTGTCCCGGCAGCGGCAGACACAGAATACCGTCCACGTTAAACGCCCGGCGGGCAAACAGACCGCAAATGTGCGTCATAACACCGGGGTGGTTGCGGACAACCAGTTCCAGAGCGATAGGCTGATTATTTTTTTCCATGATTCTGTTCTCCGTCATCAGGCTGTGACCATATCGATATTGGCATCACCCGGCAATACCATCGGCCACACTTTTTCACTGACATCGATTAATGCGTGGATCAGACACGGCCCGGGACGCTCAATCGCCGCCTGCAATGCAGCATGCGGATCACTCTCTTTATTCAGATCACAGGTGTGTAATCCGAAGCCTTTGGCAATTGTCACAAAATCAGTCTGATACGGATAGGCAGATGCCACAATGTGCTCGTTGAACATCAGTGTCTGCTGCTGGTGAACCATCCCCAGCGCCTGGTTGTTCATCAGAATAATTTTGATATCCAGGTTATGCTCGGCGGCGGTCGCCATCTCCTGGATATTCATCATAATACTGCCGTCTCCGGTAAAGCAGACGATCTTGCGTGACGGCTCTGCCAGTGCGGCACCAATCGCCGCCGGTAACCCAAAGCCCATCGTTCCGAGCCCGCCGGAGGTCAGCCACTGACGCGGACGGCATAACGGATACGCCTGTGCTACCCACATCTGGTGCTGACCGACATCGGTGGTGATGATGGCATCATTATCCACCGCATCCGCCACAGCGGCGATCAGTCCGAAATGGCTTAACGGATCGGATTTATTAATCTGCTCCAGCGGGAACTCCTGTTTGATCTGCGCGATATGATCGTTCCACGTCTGACGGGCATTCACCTCAATCTGCGGCAGCAGCATGGCGAGCACCTGTCCGGCATCCGCGTTGATCGCGATATCCGGTTGTTTGATCTTGCTGATCTCCGCGCGGTCGATATCCACATGAATAATTTTGGCATCCGGACAGAACTGCTCCGCCTTACCGATCGCGCGGTCATCAAAGCGTGCCCCGACCACAATCAGCAAATCCGATTCCTGCAAAATCATATTGGTATAACGCGCACCGTGCATGCCCAGCATCCCCAGATAGAGCGGATGCTGCTGCGGGATGGTGCCTAATCCCATCAGTGTCATGGTGGTCGGCAACCCGGCACGCTCGGCGAAGCTCTGTACCAGCTGCTGGGACTGCGAAGCCACAATACCGCCGCCGATATACAGAATCGGGCGTTTTGCCTGATTAATCATCGCGGCAGCTTCAGTGACTTTTTCCGCATCAAACAGCGGCAGCGGATCTTTCGGCATGATTGGCGGTAATTCATCAATCTCAATGATGGCTGCCTGAACATCTTTCGGCACATCCACCCAGACCGGTCCCGGACGGCCGGATTCCGCAATACGGAATGCATCGGCGATAATGCCCGGCAAATCCTGAACATTGCGCACCAGGTAGTTGTGTTTGGTGATAGGGATAGACATGCCGTAAGTGTCCACTTCCTGGAAGGCATCGGTACCGATCATCGGCGAGGAGACCTGGGCGGTGATACAGACCAGCGGAACGGAATCCAGTTTGGCATCCGCAATGGCGGTCATCAGGTTGGTCGCACCCGGCCCGCTGGAGGAGATACACACTGCCGCTTTGCCGGTGGTGCGGGCGATACCCTGTGCGATAAACCCGGCGCCCTGCTCGTGACGGGCGAGGATATGCCGGATCCGGCTGTTGCCCAGCGCATCATACAGCGGCAGTGCCGCCCCGCCCGGGATACCGGACACAGAGGTGATCCCGTGCTGTTCTAACATGCGGATAATTAATTCCGCCCCCGTCATCCGGGTTTTTGCCTGAGTCTGCTGTGAAGCTCCCATAACATCATCCTTTTCTTAACAACCGGTTCAGTTTCGCGGAGCCTGACATAAAAAAACCCCGCTCGGTTTACGCCGGCGGGGTTAGTGATCCTGTTGCTGATCCCAGCCCGTTACGGCGCGCTGCCGACGACCACCACCACTACCACACGCACGACGACAACCGCGTCTGATAGCGCGGTTGTTAGTAGTACGTTTTGCGGACAGGTGAATGGTTTCACGGGATATCTCTCAACAGTAAATTGTGTATGAATAAATTCGGTTCGTACTTTAAAAAAACATAAGAATGAAATCTGTACAAGCCTTTTTTCATTTATTTTTTATTCAGCCGCTGAATTGTGATCGCCATCACTGATAAATCACTGCCATAAAACCCAAAAACAACTAACAAATTGATTTATAAATACATATTAAAATATCCAATTTACTTCAGCAGTGTGAAACAGCACTATTTCACAAGGAAAACAGCGATAAAAAAGGAAAGGTAATCATAACGCGGAGCTATAAAACTCAATTTAAGGAAATTGCAGCGGAATATATTGCAGTGAAATAACCGGAAGCAGCGTGTGTTCACATTATCGCTGTCAGTCACTAAAAACCGTTTCTTTATCAGTTTTATTGCTCAATGGGATAAAAGTCCGGCTTTACTCATCCGGCCAGTCCGGAAAAAAACATCATTTTAATGTGATTCATTTGTTACAAATAAGCTTTAAAATTACATTGAAATTACAAAACAGGCCAAAACAACCATTTTTATGTGATTTAAATCACATATAATTACTATCGTGATTGTCACGTTTCAGGTTTACCGATAAAACGTAATCCGACACATGCTCTTTAAGCCTCTTATCGCATTTTTATAAAAATTGAGTATATAACTTATTGATACCCAATGATTTTATTGGGTTTTTCTTTAATTAAGCGCAAACATACATCCGATTACGCAGACACTTATAATAAAAATACCCGTTATGATGAAAAATCAGACGAACAGGACAAAAACAGGACTTATAAAAACATAAGCTACACTGCCTGTTAACCCCGGGCAATCTCATGTGTTCATCCAACGGCATGAGACATCACCCCTTACTGTCACCGACATAAGGGGTATTTTTTTGTCTGTTCCGGGCTGCGGTCAGAAAATCCGGGCAAAAAAATACCCCGCAGATGCAGGGTACTTTCAGCGGATCCGGATCAGAACGGAATATCGTCATCAAAATCCATTGGCGGTTCATTGCTTTGCGGCGCTGCTGCTGCCGGCTGCTGTGCCGGGCGCGGGTTGCCGCCGCCGCTGAACTGCTGGGATTGTTGTGGCTGCTGTGGCTGACCCCAGCCGCCGCCCTGAGACATATTGTCGCCACCGCCGCTGCGGCCGCCCAGCATCTGCATGCTGCCGCCGATATTCACCACGACTTCAGTGGTGTAACGCTCCTGGCCGCTCTGATCCTGCCATTTGCGGGTCTGGAGTGAACCTTCGATATAAACCTGTGAACCTTTTTTCAGATATTCACCGGCAATTTCTGCCAGTTTGCCGAAGATCACCACACGGTGCCATTCGGTCTTCTCTTTCATTTCGCCGGTTTGTTTATCACGCCATGATTCTGATGTCGCCAGTGTGATGTTGGTAACCGCACCGCCGTTAGGCATGTAACGCACTTCCGGATCCTGACCCAGGTTCCCGATAAGAATGACTTTGTTGACGCCTCTGCTGGCCATGAAATGCTCCCGATGAAATTGTTTAAAACATATAAGGATCTAGTCTAACACGTCTGAGTGGCTTTTTTGAAACGGTAATCTTTTGCCGTGATTTCCTTTGCAGATTTGCGTGTCTTCTCTAAAATCTGCTGCGCAAAATGCAATCAGCTGTCAGGCAAATGCTGCTGAGATTATACACAGATTTCTTCTGATACTGGATATCCATTCAGTAAATTATGTGCAATAATATCAGGCTGAATAAATTGTTCGCTATCTGAAACTCCCGGGAAGTGGTACATGGATAATATCGATATACGGGGCGCCCGCACCCACAATCTGAAGAATATCAACCTCATTATTCCGCGTGATAAACTGATTGTTATCACGGGGTTATCCGGCTCCGGGAAGTCGTCCCTTGCCTTTGATACACTCTATGCCGAGGGGCAGCGCCGCTATGTGGAATCCCTGTCCGCCTATGCACGTCAGTTCCTGTCGCTGATGGAAAAACCGGATGTGGATCATATTGAAGGGCTTTCCCCGGCAATTTCCATCGAGCAGAAATCCACTTCCCATAACCCGCGTTCCACCGTGGGAACAATTACTGAAATTCATGACTATCTGCGTCTGCTGTTTGCCCGTGTGGGTGAGCCGCGCTGTCCGGATCACGATATTCCGCTGACGGCACAGACGGTCAGTCAGATGGTGGATAATGTTCTGACCCTGCCGGAAGGCAAACGCCTGATGCTGCTGGCGCCGGTCGTCAAAGAGCGCAAAGGCGAACACACCAAACTGCTCGATAGCCTGGCGGCACAGGGCTATATCCGTGCGCGGATCGACGGGGAGATTTGTGATCTCTCTGATCCGCCGAAACTGGAATTACAGATCAAACACACCATCGAAGTGGTGGTTGACCGTTTTAAAGTCCGGGATGATCTGACACAGCGCCTGGCGGAATCCTTTGAAACTGCACTGACACTGTCCGGCGGTACGGCCATTATCGCCGATATGGAAGATAACAGCGCCGAAGAGCTGGTATTTTCAGCGAACTTTGCCTGCCCGGTCTGCGGATACAGCATGAGTGAGCTGGAGCCGCGCCTTTTCTCCTTCAACAACCCGGCAGGTGCCTGCCCGACCTGTGACGGTCTGGGTGTTCAGCAGTTTTTCGATCCGGATCGCGTGGTGCAGAACCCGAATCTGTCACTCGGCGGCGGGGCTATCCGCGGCTGGGATCGCCGTAATTTCTATTATTATCAGATGCTGATGTCCCTGGCGGATCATTATAAGTTTGATATTGAATCCCCGTATTCAGAGTTACCGGCCAAAATTCAGAAAGTGATCCTCAACGGTTCAGGGCGTGAATCCATTGAGTTTAAATATTCCAATGACCGGGGTGATGTGACAGTCCGTCATCATCCGTTCGAAGGTGTGCTGCACAATATGGAGCGCCGTTATAAAGAAACGGAATCCATGGCCGTACGCGAGGAACTGGCCAAATATATCAGCAACCGTCCGTGTATTTCCTGCGGCGGTACCCGTCTGAAAAAAGAAGCCCGCTTTGTGTTTGTCGATAACACCACGCTGCCGCAGATTTCTGATTTCAGCATCGGGCATGCGATGGATTTCTTTAATAACCTGAAATTCAGCGGCCAGCGCGCGAAAATCGCCGAAAAAGTCCTGAAAGAGATTCAGGATCGCCTGAAATTCCTGGTTAACGTCGGCCTGAATTACCTGACACTCTCCCGCTCGGCAGAAACTCTGTCCGGCGGCGAGGCACAGCGTATCCGTCTTGCCAGCCAGATCGGTGCCGGTCTGGTCGGTGTGATGTATGTGCTGGATGAGCCGTCAATCGGGCTGCATCAGCGTGATAATGACCGCCTGCTGGAAACCCTGATTCATCTGCGCAATCTCGGTAATACCGTGATTGTGGTGGAGCATGATGAGGATGCTATCCGCGCCGCCGATCATATTATCGATATCGGCCCGGGCGCGGGTGTTCACGGCGGGGAAATTGTTGCCCAGGGATCACTGGAGGATATTATCGGCACGCCGGATTCCCTGACCGGGAAATTCCTCAGCGGCGAACGCCGGATCAGTATCCCGGAAAAACGCAATGTGGCGGATCCGGCCAAAATGCTGACCATCACCGGTGCCAGCGGCAACAACCTGAAAAATGTGACACTGAATCTGCCGGTCGGCCTGTTTACCTGTATCACCGGGGTTTCCGGTTCAGGGAAATCCACCCTGATCAATGACACGCTGTTCCCGATTGCCCAGACACAGCTCAACGGCGCGACCACCATTACGCCTGCACCGTATAAGTCTGTCGAAGGTCTGGAGCATTTCGATAAAGTTATCGATATCGACCAGAGCCCGATCGGCCGGACCCCGCGCTCAAACCCGGCAACCTATACCGGCGTGTTCACGCCTGTCCGCGAACTGTTTGCCGGCGTACCGGAATCCCGTTCGCGCGGTTACACACCGGGACGGTTCAGTTTCAACGTCAAAGGCGGCCGCTGCGAAGCCTGTCAGGGTGACGGCGTACTGAAAGTGGAAATGCACTTCCTGCCGGATGTGTATGTGCCGTGCGACCAGTGCAAAGGCAAACGCTATAACCGCGAAACCCTGGAAGTAAAATACAAAGGGAAAAATATCCACGAAGTGCTGGATATGACTATCGAGGAAGCCCGTGAATTCTTTGATGCCGTCCCGGCGCTGGCGCGTAAATTACAGACCCTGATGGATGTCGGACTGTCTTACATCCGCCTCGGGCAGTCGGCAACAACCCTCTCCGGTGGTGAAGCGCAGCGGGTGAAACTGGCGAAGGAACTCTCCAAACGCGGCACCGGGCAGACACTCTATATCCTCGATGAGCCGACCACCGGTCTGCACTTCGCGGATATCGAACAACTGCTGGCGGTACTGCATCAGTTGCGCGACCAGGGCAACAGTATTGTGGTTATCGAACATAACCTCGATGTGATTAAAACTGCGGACTGGATTGTGGATTTAGGTCCGGAAGGCGGCAGCGGCGGCGGTGAAATCCTGATCGCCGGTACCCCGGAAGAGGTGGCGGCATGTGAACGCTCACACACCGCCCGCTTCCTGAAGCCGATCCTGAAAAGAGGATATTAATCTTTTCTGATTCTGAAAATACCGCAGCGTTCGCTGCGGTATTTTTTTGTCCGCTTTCCGTGCTGGTGAAATAATAAGCAACCCGTGATAAAATAAAGTATCAGGCAACCACCGGACACAGGAGGCGGACATGGCAAGCGGATGGGCAAGCGATTCTGCTGTTCAGGAGCAGATTGATGCCACACTGGATGATGCGGTCGCGCGGGTGCGCAGCCAGCTGGCGACAGGGGAAAGCGCGCTGTTTTGTGAAGAGTGCGGTGACCCGATCCCGCAGGCGCGGCGTGAAGCAATACCCGGTGTGCAGTTGTGTGTGAATTGTCAGGCAGAAGCGGATAAAAAGCAGGCTGCATTCAGCGGCTATAACCGGCGCGGCAGTAAAGACAGCCAGTTACGCTGAAACAGGCGCGGAACAGAATTATTCCGCGCATCATTTCATTGCTGAGGATTAACGGTTGACCGCCGCAAAAGCCCGCGCAATCGCATCCACATTATGACGGTTCACCCCCGCCATACAGACACGCCCGGAACCGACCAGATACACCGCATGCTGCTCACGCAGTGCGGTAACCTGCTCCGGACTGAACCCAGTGTAACTGAACATCCCGCGCTGATGCAGAAGATGATCAAAGTTCTTCTCCGGCAATGTGTTTTTCAGTGTATTCACCAGCACTGTCCGCATCTCTGCGATCCGGCTGCGCATGGTGTCCACTTCCGCCAGCCACTGTGCTTTCAGCGCAGTATCATTCAGCACTTCAGAGACCAGTTTTGCCCCGTAAGACGGTGCACTGGAATAGACACGGCGCACACCCGCTTTCAGCTGACCCAGCACCCGCTCTGCTTCATGTTGTGTCGGGCAGAGGACTGACAACCCGCCCACACGCTCACCGTACAGTGAGAAAATTTTTGAGAACGAGTTACTGACGAAACACGGTACCTCTGCCGCCGCCATGGCGCGGATAGCATAAGCATCCTCTTCCATACCGCCGCCGAAGCCCTGATAAGCAATATCCAGGAACGGGATCAGCTCCCGCTTTTTCACCACCGCGACGACTTTGTCCCACTGCTCCGGTGTCAGATCGGAACCGGTCGGGTTATGGCAGCACGGATGCAGTAACATGACGCTTTTTGCCGGTAACGTCTCAAAAGTTGCCAGCATCTCATCAAACTTCACGCCTTTGGTCTGCGGATCAAAATACGGATAATAATGAGTTTTGAATCCGGCACCGGCAAAGATCGCCTGATGGTTTTCCCATGTCGGATCACTGAGCCAGACATCCGATCCCGGGAAGTAGCGGTGCAGGAAATCCGCACCGATCTTCAGTGCACCGGATCCGCCCAGGGTCTGGATCGTCGCCACGCGGCCTTCGCGGATAAGCCCGCTGTCATCGCCCAGCAGCAGCGTCTGTACCGCGCTGCGGTAAGGGGAAAAACCTTCCATCGGCAGATACAGGGAGGCTCCGGTATCCTGCGCGTTATAGCGCTGTTTTGCCTGTGTAATGCTGTTCAGTTGCGGAGTCACCCCGGAATCGTCGTAATAGAGGCCAATACTGAGATTGACCTTCTCCTTCCGGGGATCCTGTTTGAAATGCTCAACGAGCGTTAAGATCGGGTCGCCGCCGTAGGCGTCTACATGTTCGAACACAAGCGATACTCCTGATTGTAATTTTTCTCACTATCAGAACATATCGCGTCAGATTTTATTCGTCCAGATATTCCATTGCCACACGGGAGGTCAGCTTGGTGATCAGTTCATAGGCACTGATACCACTGGCTTCTGCAATTTGCTCCACCGGCAGTGAATCCCCCCATAAAATGACTTCATCACCCGCTTTATCACTGCAATCCGGCCCCAGGTCGATAGTTATCATATCCATGGAAACACGCCCCGCAATGGGAACACGGCGTCCGTTAATCACCACCGGTGTGCCGGACGGCGCACTGCGCGGATAGCCGTCACCGTAACCAACCGCGATCACACCCAAACAGGTATCACGATCACTGACCCAGGTACCGCCGTAACCGACCGCTTCCCCGGCTTTATGTTTACGCACAGCAATCAGGCGGGATTTGAGGGTCATCACCGGTTTCAGGCCGTAATCACCGGCTTCGGTACCACTTTTCGGTGACACACCGTACAGAATGATCCCGGGGCGCACCCAGTCGAGGTGTGCCTGCGGCCAGTAAAGAATACCACCGGACGCGGAAATCGATTTTTCCCCCGGTTTATCGGCAGCAAATGCCATAAAGCGGGTGATTTGTGCTTCTGTCGGCTGTGCGTCATCTTCATCAGCGCGGCTGAAATGGCTGATGATATTCACCGGCTGCTGTACGTTTTTGCATTTACACAACCGCTGATAAAACGCTTCCGCTTCTTCCGGACGCACGCCGAGACGGTGCATACCGGTATCAATTTTCATCCAGACTTTCACCGGATCCGATAACTGCGCCTGCTCCAGCGCCACTAACTGCTCTTCAAAATGAACCGCCACTTCCAGACGGCTGGCAACAATCACCGGCAAATCCGCCGCATCGAAAAAACCTTCCAGTAAGATGATAGGTTTAACAATACCACCGGCGCGCAACGCGTGCGCTTCACTCAGACGCGCCACCGCAAACGCGTCCGCCTCATTGAGTTCACGGGCGATTTCGACTAATCCGTGGCCGTAGGCGTTTGCTTTGACCACCGCAACATGACGGCTGTCCGGTGCAAGTTCCCGGATCCGCTGCCAGTTGTGGCGCAGCGCACCACGGTCAATGACGGCTGTTGCCGCTTTCATAGGGGTTCCTTGGTTAGGGGTTGTTGATGTCTTGTTTGTTATCAGGGTTATTATTCCGTCCGCATTATATTCAGACGGTTTATTCATCGTCATAACTCGGCCCTGCATAGTTATCAAAACGCGACCACTGGCCGTTGAAGGTCAGACGGACGGTTCCGATAGGGCCGTTACGCTGCTTACCGATAATAATTTCAGCCACGCCTTTCAGATCACTGCTTTCGTGATACACCTCGTCACGATAAATAAACATAATAAGGTCGGCATCCTGCTCGATAGAGCCGGATTCACGCAGATCGGAGTTTACCGGACGTTTATCGGCACGTTGTTCCAGACTACGGTTCAGCTGGGACAGCGCAACCACCGGCACCTGCAATTCTTTGGCCAGTGCTTTCAGGGAACGGGAAATCTCAGCGATTTCCAGGGTACGGTTATCAGAGAGAGACGGTACGCGCATTAATTGCAGGTAGTCGATCATAATCAGGCTTAAGCCGCCGTGCTCACGGAAAATCCGCCGTGCGCGGGAGCGGACTTCGGTCGGGGTCAGGCCGGAAGAGTCATCAATATACATATTGCGCTTTTCCAGCAGAATACCCATGGTGCTGGAGATCCGCGCCCAATCCTCATCATCGAGCTGCCCGGTACGGATACGGGTCTGGTCAACACGGGAAAGGGAAGCCAGCATACGCATCATGATCTGGTTGCCGGGCATCTCGAGGCTGAAAATCAGAACCGGTTTTTCTTCGGTCATGGCGGCGTTTTCACACAGGTTCATGGCGAAGGTGGTTTTCCCCATGGACGGACGCGCCGCAACAATAATTAAATCAGACGGTTGCAGACCGGCGGTCTTTTTATCCAGATCCTGATACCCGGACGACACCCCGGTCACGCCGTCATGCGGCTGGGCATAAAGTTTTTCGATCTTCTCAACGGTTTCTTCCAGAATCGCCTCGATCCCCTTCGGACCTTCATCTTTATTGGCACGGTTTTCGGCGATCTGGAACACGCGGGATTCCGCCAGATCGAGCAGATCCTCACTGGAACGCCCCTGCGGATCGTAACCGGCATCGGCGATCTCATTGGCGACAGAAATCATATCGCGGATCACCGCACGTTCACGGACGATATCAGCATAAGCATTAATGTTCGCCGCACTTGGCGTATTTTTCGAAAGTTCTGCCAGATAGGCAAAACCACCGACATTTTCCAGCTCGCCGCCGGTTTCCAGCGCTTCAGACAGGGTGATCAGGTCAATCGGCCGTCCCTGCTCGAGCAGGCGCTGCATCTGACTGAAAATCGTCCGGTGCGGGCGGCTGAAAAAATCCTCGCCGGTCACACGTTCAGAGACATTATCCCAACGCTCGTTGTCCAGCATCAGTCCGCCGAGAACGGACTGCTCGGCTTCCAGGGAATGCGGCGGTAATTTCAGCCCTTCCATCTGATGGTCACGGGGTTTGTCGGTCTTGGTGTCCTTGGGATATCTGGCCATGAAACTCTCTTACTTATCAGTGCGTCTGCCGGGGAGAATACCTGCGTCCCTGAACGGGACAGAGCGGGTAGTATAGCCCTCCTTTGCCGCTGATTGCACGAAGCTTGAGTAATTTTCAGTGACATGCAATTATGCCAAATACAATAAATCATATGATTAACTGTCCCGCTTACTGTTTCTGCGCTGTTTGCAGGTAAGTGGTCACTCTTTTTTTCCGAATGAGGTTCCCTCCATGGCTAAACGTATTGAATTTGATGCACCCGGCGGTACCGATGTGCTGGTTTATCGTGACTTTACGCCGGCAGATCCGGCACCGGGTGAAGTTCAGGTGGAAAACAAAGCAATCGGTGTGAACTATATTGATACCTATTTCCGCAGCGGCCTGTACCCTGCGCCGGTATCCCCTTCCGGTGTCGGCTCTGAAGCCGCTGGTGTGGTGGTGAAAACCGGTGCAAACGTAAAATACATTAAAGTCGGTGACCGCGTAGTTTATGGACAGTCTCCGCTGGGTGCGTACAGCGAAATCCATAACGTGCCGGAAGAAAAGCTCGCCATTCTGCCGAACGGTATCAGCTTTGAAACGGCTGCTGCCTGCTTTATGAAAGGTCTGACCGCGTTTTATCTGCTGCGCAAAACCTATGAGGTAAAAGCCGGGGAAGTCTTCCTGTTCCACGCGGCTGCCGGTGGTGTCGGACAAATCGCCTGCCAGTGGGCCAAAGCGCTGGGCGCGAAGATGATCGGTACCGTGGGTTCTGATGAAAAGGCGCAGAAAGCCAAAGCCGCCGGTGCCTGGGAAACCATCAACTACAATAAAGAAGACATTGTTGAGCGGGTGCTGGCACTCACTGACGGTGAAAAAGTCGGTGTGGTATATGACTCTGTCGGTAAAGACACCTGGCTGCCGTCACTGGACTGCCTGAAGCGCCGCGGCCTGATGGTCAGCTACGGCAACGCCTCCGGCCCGGTCACCGGTGTGGACCTCGGGATCTTAAATAAGAAAGGCTCACTGTATGTGACCCGCCCTTCTGTCTTTGGTTACATCACCAACCGCGAAGAGCTTAACGAAGCCAGCAAGGCAATTTTTGATCTGATCCTGAGCGGCAAGCTGACTATTTCCATCCCTGCGGATCAGGTTTACCCGCTGAAAGACGCCGCACTGGCACACAAACGCCTGGAAGGCCGTGCAACGACCGGATCCAGTATCTTAATTCCTTAAGATATATATTATTTAATTAATAATAAAAACTCTCGTTATTAAATGAGGGTTTTTATTAATAAATACCTCTGGTTCATATTAAATTTGTATATTTATTTTTATTGATTGTTTAACACCGGATATTTATTCTTATTTCTCTTTCACTAATAAAAGGAATGATTATGAATAATACGGAAATAAACCATCTTGTTGATTTCATCTATCAGGATGACAGAATCACAAACGCTGAATTCCAGATGATTCGTGATGAAGCGGATAAACGCTTTGATGCCATTCTTGAATGTTACGGTAAAAACAATAGCTTATCTGCATTTCAAAAATCTGCAGATGTCACTGTACAATTAATGCAGGAAAGCTTTTTTATTCTGAAAAAGAAAGCTGAAACACCGGAACAGAAAGACGAAATCAAAGACGCATTCAATGCACAAATCAGTTATATCATCGCATGCTATAACCGTTTCTTTGATTCATTATAATTGAAACAAAATGAACTCTCTGTTCAGAGAGTTCATTATTCATCTGATAATTATTCAGTTATATTTTTTCGGGTAACAAATTCCAGTGCCGCTTCAATCACACGCAGATCTGCCCCGGCTTTATGGGCATTTTCACTCAGATGACGACGCCACTGACGCGCCCCCGGGATCCCCTGGAAAATCCCCAGCATATGGCGGGTGATATGGCCGAGATAAGTCCCTGTCGCCAGTTCCGCCTCAATATAAGGATACATCGCTTCCACCGCCGCGACCGTATCGGTCACCGGCAGGGCAGCATCAAACAGCACATTATCGACCTGCGCCAGGATTGACGGATTCTGATAGGCCTCACGCCCGACCATCACGCCGTCCATATACTGCAGGTGGGTTTTCGCCTCTTCCAATGTTTTAATGCCGCCGTTAAGCGCCATGGTCAGATGCGGAAAATCTTTTTTCAGCTGATACACGCGCGGGTAATCCAGCGGCGGAATTTCCCGGTTCTCTTTCGGGCTCAGGCCGGAGAGCCAGGCTTTACGGCCATGAATAACAAACATCTCACAACCGCCGCGATCCGCCACCGTACCGACAAAATCACACAGAAACTCATAACTGTCCTGATCATCAATCCCGATCCGGGTTTTGACCGTAACAGGAATATCCGTCACATCCCGCATCGCTGCGACACAATCCGCCACCAATGAAGCATTCCCCATCAGACAGGCACCGAACATTCCGTTCTGCACACGGTCAGACGGACAGCCGACATTCAGGTTGATTTCATCATAACCGCGTTCCTGCGCGATTTTCGCACACTGAGCCAGTGCCTCAGGGTCACTGCCGCCGAGCTGCAATGCCACCGGGTGCTCCGCTTCGTTATACGCCAGATAATCCCCTTTCCCGAACAGAATCGCCCCGGTGGTCACCATTTCGGTATACAGCAGCGCGTGGCGGCTGAGTTTGCGGTGAAAATAACGGCAATGGCGATCAGTCCAGTCCAGCATGGGCGCAACGGAGAAGCGGTTAAGGTTCTTATAGCCGCTCACACCGGGTGATTGCTGGATTTCAGTGTTTTTTTCTGTTGGTGTATTTTGGTGCATTCTCGGTCTTTTTAGTGTATTTTTTCTTTATTGGCACCCCTACCAGCACCCCTGATGTTTGGGGACCTGAATAAAGGAACATATAACTGATGGCCTACTATAGCATAGAGAAACGGCAACGCGCTGATGGTTCATATCGGTACCGGTGTACGGTAGGTGTAAAAGAAAAAGGTAAATACATCTACCGGGAAAACCGGACATTCACAAAACAGGCTCATGCGAAAACATGGGGGACGCGCCGGGTTATTGAGCTGGAGCAGCACGGCATTCCCAACCCTGATGATGTCACAAAACTCACCGTGCGGGATCTGCTTTTCAAATATATCAATGACCCCAAAATGGGCGGTAAAGCTGGTCGTACAAAAAAATATGTGCTGAACATGCTTTTTGATTCAGAACTCGCTGCGCTATCTCTCCCTGAGTTATCTGTTAATCATGTAGTAGAGCACTGCCGAGCGCGTTCGGCTGCCGGTGCATCTCCATCCACGATAAACCACGATGTAAGTTATCTCACTTCTGTATTGCGATCAGCAAAACCTGTTTACGGTATCGAATACACCGATTGTCCGTCACACGAGGCAAGGCCGTTACTCCTGCAGATGGGTCTGATCGGAAAATCACAGCGTCGCAGCCGTCGGCCACAGGACGATGAATTAACCAGACTGAAAGAAGGACTGAAAGCTCGCAGTGAGCACCGGGAAGGGAAAATACCCTTTGTCGATATTCTCGACTTTTCCATACTGAGCTGCATGCGGATCGGAGAAGTGTGCAAAATTTTGTGGTCTGATGTGGATGAGAAAAACCGCAGCGTGCTGGTAAGAGACAGAAAAGATCCACGCAAAAAGACCGGTAATCACATGTCCGTTCCGCTGCTTGGCGATGCCTGGACGATATTGCAGCGCCAGCCACGGACAGATGAAAGAGTATTTCCGTATAACCCTAAATCAGTATCTGCGGGTTTCCAGCGGGTTCGTAATGCATTGGGTATTGAGGATTTGCGCTATCACGATTTGCGCCGCGAGGGTGCCAGCAGGCTGTTTGAGGCGGGATTCAGTATTGAAGAAGTGGCCCAAGTGACAGGGCATCGATCGCTGAATGTGTTGTGGCAGGTTTATACTGAGCTTTATCCGCAGTCACTGCATGATAAATTTGATAAACTTAATAAAATTATATTATAAAAAATGCCATTCATTAACAATGCACAAAATTTTCAATGAAATATATTTAAATAGAGATAAGTAGGAAATCAATGAATAACAATGAAATCATAAATGCGGTAAAATGTGGAATGAAGATAGCCGCAAGAGAGATTTATTATATGGATTTTAGTTCAGGAGGTAAAGTAAACACTGAATACTTTGCGACAGTATCAATAGGCAAGAGTTTATTTAGTGACAAGAAATTCAACACTGGTGATAATAAAATTATATTTGAATATGATACTCGGAGGTTTATAACGGCAACCGTCCCATTAATAAAAAAAATTCAACCAAACAATATGTTTACGCGAAGTTTAATACGGTCACGCGCGAATACAAATCGTGGTGGGCGAATAGATATCGCTATCATTGGTAATAAAAATGGGGTTGACTATCCTATTTGCGCTATTGAAGTTAAAGGAGACAACCCCACAAAAAAAAGATTAATAGATGATATAAGAAGAAACTTAGAATATTTCAAGCACACTGACACTACTGGAAAATCTGATTTAAGGATAGCATTTAACTGTGCATTCGAATCATTTTCCAGTGATAGTAAAATAAAAAAAAGATTTTGCATAACAACAACAGATAGAAATAACAAAATAAAAATAGCAGAACAAAAATATAGAAAATATATTAATGAAATAGCGAATGAAATACCTGAAAATATTGATGTATCAATTGATGTTTTCTCTTCCAGTGAAATGTTGGTAGACCCACACTCAAGTCAGGATGAATACGAGGCGCTAGAAGACAGCATACATCTGACACTGGGAGTCATGATTATTTTTCAAAAAATTTGATGAATGTTAGGTATATATTTTTGTCAGAAATTAAAGATATCGTGGCAAAAAATAAATATAAGCAAGGAAACAAAGCCGCGCTGTGCATCCACCAGCGCGGCTTTATTTTATTGATCTGAGTCTACGCCCCGCTCTGCTGCTTCCTGCGCTTCACGCTCTGCCTGCTCGCGTTCCATTTGCTCAGCCAGTTCACGCTGTTTCACATTCCACACTGAGCCCTGCTGCATTTCCACACGCACATCGAGACGGGTTGATTCCGGCAGATCACACGTTTCGCCGTCCTGATAGAAAATACGCTCACCTTCCGGAGTGATGTCTTTCAGCCGCCAGTTCTGGAAACGTTCCGGTAAATGCGCGTGCTGACGGTGACAGGTTTCGATGATGATACTGCCATCTTCCAGCACACGGTCGGCAACATAAACCAGCTCAAGACCGTTGTTATCTTTCGGTACTGAGATACCGCCGTTTACGCCCCATGCACCATCTGAGTTA
>NZ_KV791636.1:0-1161 GCF_001807955.1 Morganella sp. HMSC11D09 | reverse complement strand
TACGCCCCATGCACCATCTGAGTTATAACCGAGGATGCCGGTGATGTGATACTGACCGGTGCCGGTGCGTCGGACTTCGGCACCTTCGGATTCATCGTTGGTTTCGTAATACCCGTCAGGGTGCACAAGAATTATCGGGGAGGATTTTTTCAGGTAACCGCTGCCATCAACATAAATATTACCGCCGATTACCGCGGCGCTGCCACTCCCGACATTTGCAAAACTGACGTTAGACCATCCAGAGGTATTTCTGCATGAAACCAATGTGCGCCCATCGTTATAAGCCCATATACCGATACTAAATCTGCCATCTGGTGATGTTATTTCAACCCTTGACTGATCATTGCCGGGGGTATTGGTTTTAACATCGATTGTTCCGCCTATCTTTACGGAGTCATTCGCAACGGAAAATTTTCCGGTACTACCACTGAGCACCTCAAACACAGATGTATTTATTCTTTGCCAAAGCCCTGCTTTATTTTTGTCTGACGGATAGATCTCTGTATATCCATTATCATTGATAGATAATCCCTTACCGATACTTGAATTTAAGGCGTTGATACCATCTCCCACCGCCTTCTGGTGTGGCACTAAAATATCAGAGTTGCCCATATTCGCAGTCAGTTGCACAATTCCTTTCTGCGCTGTAGATGCGTCTTTCACATCGGGTATCTTTATATTATCAACTCTTTCTGACAGATTACTTAAAGCATCATTCAGCGCTTTAATGCTATCCAGCGTCACCTTCTGGCCGTTCGGCAGCTCAATTTCCACCTGTCCGGTGTCTGTCATCCACTGCTGCATTGCCTGGAGAAAGTAAACGATATAGCCCTGATTGGCTGACATAGTACGGGCCGCATCTGAAATGGTATCCGGCACCGTGGTGGCAATGGAATATTTCGCGCCGCTGAGCGTTACCGGGGCATTGAATGACAACACCAGTTCTGTATCACTGTTTACCGCGCGGATCATCATGCTGACAGGTGCTGAACCGTTCTCGATGCTGATAAGCTGGCCCGGGGCCACGCCGTGAATATTCTTTTTCCACTGCGTACCGGTGCCGGTCACAATCGGTGAACCGGCATTAATGGCTATGGTGCCGTCGGTGTAAATCATGGGGTTTCCTTAAATTTCAGACGAAAAAAAACCGCCGGAGCGGTT
>NZ_KV791635.1:0-8241 GCF_001807955.1 Morganella sp. HMSC11D09 | reverse complement strand
GTTATCCTTCAGCCCACCATACAGATGCAAGAGAAGCAGCAGACTGATCGCCAGTATTCCGCAAACGCCGAACCATATCTTTGTTGCGGTGCTCACAGTAAGCTCCAAGCTTTTTCGAACACATCCGGTGAATACGGCTGATACCCCAGCTCAACGCCAACAATCGCAGTAGCCAGCGCAATGCCGGTCTTTTTGTCTTTGGTGTTCAGGTGGTCATTAATGCCGATACCGATATCCGCAGCTGCACGGTTGATATAGTTCCCGGTGTTGTTTTCATTCGGCGGTGCATATTTGTTGATAATGGCTTTAACTGAGTTCAGCCCGTATTTCGTCTGATATGTCTGAAGCAATTTATAGATTGCCCGGATACCATACTCGGGAGACTGGAAACGACAGAACCGTGATTCAATTTTCGGGTCATGTGGTAACTGCCCCTGCCATTTGTTCGCCGGGTTGTAATCGATATTGCCCGGATTGTTGTTGCGTTCGCCGCGTGCCGGTTTAGTCATCACTCACCTTCCGTAAAAGTCGCTTCTCAAGGGTTTTAATCAGTTCAGCGCCAGACCAGCCAGCAAGACCAGCAATGCCGCCTGCCAGTTCCGGCACCCACTGGTAATAACTGGAGGCCAGATACACCATCGCACCGGCAAAGATGGAGACAATCACCTGAAGAAAGAAAAATCCCCAGCTTATTTTTTCTCCGTTAAGCACCTTGTAGGCGCAGCTTGCGGCAGTGCCGAGAAGAGTCATGATGCTAATCAGCATTCCCACAAGCCAGTTGTAGTTTCCGGGGTCTTTATAGGGCATTTTACGCATACCTCCCCCTTAGCTTGGGGCTGGTTAGATAATAGGGTGCCGCGCACAGTATCTCTGCGCTGATTACGTTTGTTTGTTCAGGATTCTGTGGCGGCGTATATGAAAAAAGGCCGCACATGGCGACCTCTGGAATGTGAACTATCCGGAAATTCCGGAGAGTTGAACCTGTAAGTAACTCTTACAAGTTGCAGATATGAAAAAGCCCTCCGGAGAGGGCTTGCGGCATACATCGTATAACTTTCGCAAAATTATATCGACCTCTCAGCCGATGCGGTTCGAGTCCCAGCCCTGCGGCGAAGTGACGAACTAGGCGGTATCGATAACAGGAGCCGCCTCTTTTACCCTGTTACCTGCTCTTGCTTTAACTGCCCGAGCATATCACAAATATACACATCAATAACTTTTTTTCAAGTTATTTTTGATATATTTTCTGAAAAATCTCCTTTTGTTACACGCTCTTTGGCTATTTCATCCTGCATAACCATGTAGACCTTTGCATTAAATAAACTAATGCACCACCTAACCCGATCTGTGCATTGTTTTATCGTTAGCCACGGAGCTATTCTTTCCTGCATATAATTTGCGAGATTTTGCATTGTTTCTCTGTGAAGATAGTAATCAGTAGCGATTACATATACGGGATTGGTTTTATCGAAGGCTTTCAATATTGATTTTTCGACAAAGTCAGCTTCATCTACATCGTTGGCGCGCTGGAACATGTTGCTGAGTGATTGTTTAGGAAATAATATTGATTGCGCCTTCTTCAGTAATTCCTCTCCCTTATATCCAAGTTTTCGAAGAGAGTTAAAGGCATCGGTAAACCTATCCAGATTTTCCACAGACCAGCCCGTTAAAAATCGCCATACACCACCACATCCTCCATAGCCAGGGCTATCACTACCCCGCATTTCATCAGCCCACACGGTGATAATGGCTCTGACCCACCGGTCTTGCGCCGGAGTTAATTGCCGCGCCTTCCCGAGGTGAGATTTTCTTGGTGAATTAGCAACTGCCGTATAAGAAACACTATCTCTCATTGCTCTTTCCCCTGGTTGCCTTTCATCTTGGATTTTGTCATCAGTATTTCCGGTATCGATGTGATTTCAGGTTTCATCCCCTATCTCCCATATCGTGACATCCAGTGACCCACCGCTTACCCTTTCACCACGCCTGATCCGCATATCATCAATCTGGCTGTCGTCCTTCCAGAAACCGGCGTGAGTGAGCGAATCGAAAACAGCCTTTGGCTGGTTATCGAGGTCTCTCTGTCGCTTGTCCGGGGGATTTGCTGTGATGCTGATTCTGATGCGGGATGTGGTGCTGATATCGAGGTTTTGCTGTCTGATTAACTCTGTGATGTGTTGCCGGTATCTGGTTCCTTTCTCTGCGATGTAGTGCCGACCTCTGGCATGCCGCCAGTACGTGTTGTTGGATGGCGGCCACGGCAACTTAAAGTGATATTGGTTCATCTCGGCGCTACAAGCTCCCTTCTGGTCAGTTCCCTGATGGTCAGTATTATCGCTCTGTCCATCTCCTGCCTGCGCTCTATGCGGTTCATGCTTCCGCCGTTGTCGATATTATGATGACACTGAGGACACAGCGCCGCAGTGAGACTGTCATCGACTTTTAAGCCCATACCCTTACCTTCGTTGCGGTGTGCAACCTGGGTGCCATAGCGACCACACAGGACGCAGCATTCAATCTGAGCCACAGCGGCCAGCCATTTCTTACTTCGGTAGATAGTTGCCACATTTCACCTCACGATAAACTGATGCCGATAGCCAGAACGAACAGCACCCAGAACAATACGAACGGGATATATCGTGTCGCCTGTTCAATGCCGTCCTGTTTATGCGATCCGCCGGTATTATTTTCACCTTTCGGGTATTTGTGTTTATGCATGTATTTACTCCTTCTTCTCGGCATCACCATCTCCTTTCATCTTCTCGACTACTTCCAGATGCGGGCATTCGCTGGCGCACTGGTCGCACACGTAAACTTCATCGTCAGCCAGTTCTTTACTGCATAGTTGGCATGTCATTGTATTTTCCTCAGCGTCAGGCCATAGCCGAATACTGCGCCGGTATCGATATATTCCTGATTGGCTCGCCTTCCGATACCTTTAATCATTGGCGTGTGCCCGAAAATAAAAAGGTCAGCGCCTTTAATTTCACGCGCCATATCGTCAGCCACGCGCTCACGACTCCAGATAACGGCCTGCTCATCTACTGGCTTGCCGAACTCGTATTCATCTGAAGGATAATCAGCATGGGCGATTACAACCTTCTTCCCGTTTGTGGCGACTTCGATAATCAGGGGGAGTTTTTCGGCTTTCGCCAGGCATGCCCGAGATAAAATCTCTTTGTCGTAGTCCTGAAGGAAAAACCAGTTCCCGCCGTTATACAGCCAGTTATTGACGTCACCGCCACTGAACAGGGCATCAATCCCCATCTGCTCATGGTTCCCACGAATAGCCATAAACCACTTTTCATTGAGCAAGTCTAAACACTCGACGTTTTGAACACCCCTGTCTATCAGGTCACCTACAGAAATGATTAAGTCAGTTTGTTTATCAAAATCAATTTGTTGCATCCTATCAATCAGTAACTGATAGCATCCGTGCAGGTCGCCAACCACCCAAATATTCCGATATTGATCTCCGCTGATTCGCTGGTATATTCCGCTTCTCTCACCCACAGCGCACCTCCCGCAGCATTGCGTCAATGTCATTGATGAACGACCACCCGACCCAGGCTCAAACGGGCGTGTTCTGGATTTTGGACGTGATGCTTTTTCCTTGATTACCGTCATCCTTGCCTTAGCTACCGGGGTAGGCTTTTCGGCCAGGCTGCTGAAATGCGCTCTGACTTTGGATGCCGCACGGTCATCAAAAGCGTAATAAACCTGACTGCCTTTCCTGCGAACGGCGTGGACACTGCCGATATCCTGCAACAGCCGGACAAATTTAGCGTCTATCATGCTGCCAAGACCGGTGGCCTGCGCAACCATCCTGACCGTGAAGGTGTCATGGTGGCGAAGTGACCGGATTATTTTCAGGCACATGTCCTGCTTCTGCTCATTGGTGTGAAGGTATTGTCTTGTCATGCGTCCTGCTCCCTTTTGAGTTTCATGTACTCCGAATCCTCTGGCGTAGTCAGTATTAAACCGAACTGCGCAGCCCATGATTCGATTTGCTGAAGAAAGTAATGCATATCCCCTTTATCAAGTTTTGAAGTGCGTCTGAGCGTCTCACGCTGCGTTTTCTCGCCGGTGATAACATCGGTGTACTCAGTGGTTTCAAATCCGAGGTATGTCGCCTTCAGGCTTTCTTTCACCCATGCCTCAGTACAAAACGGCCGGCCGGCACGAATCAGGTACTCGCTGATTTCTTTGTACCAGACATGGCTGAGTGCATTTTGTGAAAGGCTTCGTTTCGGGCGGTAGGGTTTTGCGGTGATACTTAACTTCGGGTGGGTGCTCAGTAGTGATTTCAGTTGCTCGTAAAACAGTTTTTTGTTGGATTCATGCAGGCAGAAGTTTTCCACATTACCCCCTACTCCTTCTCACACTTAAAATCAGTCAGGACAACTTTGTCACCGAATGACCGGCCAGCTTCTTTGCTGCGGTAAATCATGTTTTCACATTCACGCTTGCTGAGTTTCTTCGGTGACCGGCGGAACCAGCTCACCGGCAGTCCGCCTGGCTTGTGTATCGTTGCGGTTATTTTGTACATCACTCCTCCGGTGGTTGTGGCAGTGCCGGGATACTTGACCAGTACAGAAAGTTATTAGGCCACTGGCGGATAACCCAATCCTGAACGATTGTTTTCTTCGGCTCACCGTCGTAATTCCCGCCGACATATTTTTTCCTGCACAATGCGATAACCTGATAATTATGCTCTTTAGCCTCAGGTAGTTGCTCACTCGTCTTAATCCATTTCATTGGTGGATTCCTTTATCATGCGCTGTAGTTCAGCAAAGCGTCTGGTGCTTGCCTCATTATCAAGTGAGATTATCCGCTGGTATGCCCGTCCTCTCGGCTGGTGCTTTTCTGCTGCGCAATGACATTCAAAAAATACCGAATCCGTCTTGCCTTTGAAAAAATGGCTCTGCGCCAGAATGTAACGGACTGCGATATAGCGACCTTGCTTGCTGTACGCCTTATTTAAATCAGTCAGCGTCGTGCCCTTCATCTTCATCTCCTTTTGGTGGTGTCTGGTACGGCAGTCTGCTGCGAACTCCGGCATTCCATGCGCGATATCTAACTTCAACCCCGCTCAACTTGTACCCAGTGGTACCGAAAAAGTCGCTTCTCCGTTGGCTCATGATGAACTCAGGCGAATAGCCAAGCTCGCCCGCACACCACTTTTCAAAATCCGTTGGTTCCATAATCAAAGGTCCTCCGGTTCATCGACCGTTAAATCATCCAGAGCCCACGACCGATACTGTTTTTCAGTAATAAAATCTCTGGCTTTTTTCTCATTGCCGAATGCGGCCACCGGCTCAAATTCACCTTCAAGTCCGCGAACTGAAACAATCCATACCTTCATAATCAAAAGTCCTTCTGTCTTGGGTTATGCCGTCCGCGTCCGGAAACCGAACTTGGCCTTTAATTCTGCGATATGCGCCAGTGCTTTTTCCTTCGGTACCGGAATATGCAGCTTTGGGATTTGCACACGCGGCACTGGAATTTCTTCACCGGATCGGATTCTGGATGCCATCACCGCCAGTTCCTGAGAACAGCGTTTTTTCAGCTCTGACTCGGTAAGGCCGGACGCACGGCTCAACGCGTGTAACTTCGTGACCATCCAGTAACAGGCGTTGTTCTGCCACGGATAATCCTCTGCTGTCCGGTACATGCTGCGGTTAGCACTGAACTTCATGATCATGTCGTAAAGCCCATCCGCGTCCGGCAATCCAACGGCCACGCAGTCAGCCTGTTTACACCACTGAACAAACTGCCCGGGTGACGGAAGAAACGGTTTCTCCTGCTGCCTGGCAATCCGCATACCGGCGTTAATCTGCTCCACTGTTCGGATTCCGTTTTCGGCAAAGGCCAGAACCCACTGACGACGAAATTCGTTCAGGTCATCCTGTGTCTGGAAATTTGCCATTGCGGCCGGGAATGTTGCTTTCAACTGCCGGAACAGCTCGTTGAATACCTGAATGGCTTCCTGTGGAACTTTCTGTTGCGGTTTTGGTGCAGCCCCTGCCATTGACCGCAATGCGCCAGCATCACGCTGCTGAATGGCTGTGGTGAGTGATTTCATACGTTCAGCCCCTCCGCCCAATCGGTGTTATCGAAATCAAGATGCGGCCTGCCGGATGGCTTACCCTGCCCCTGCGTGTTCCGCTTGGCTTCCAGTTGAGTCCATTTCTCGCGAAGCTTTGCAGGGCTGAGGATATTGCTCTTCCAGAAACTATCCTGGTTCGCGAATTTGAACATCTGGCAGATATCCGAATGCGTCCTGTTGTCCTGCTCGCGCATCAGTCGGACATCGTTAGCCCAGCCAGACCAGTTTGGTGTTTTGGCAGACGGGCTGATTCTGGTGATGAGCTGGAATATCCACTGAGCGGCTTTCAGGTCGTCAGCAGTTCCCCACTTGTCACCTTTCGGTGAACTGACTGCGGCTTCTGGTTTTGCTTTGCGGGGAGAAGATTTTGAAATCCTCGGACGATCATTAAATACGTTAGTATTTAATATATTATTATTGTTTATGGACAATCGTTGGACATCCGTTGGACAAACATCGCTGAGAGGTGCGTTTTTACTGGTGTTTGCGTTGGACAATCGTTGGACATCCGTTGGACAATTTTGAGACTGAAAATCTTCATATTTCACTATCGAAATCAGGCTGAATTTACGACCTTTCGACTCAATATTAATCATCCCTTTCGACTCAAAAGTGCGGAGTAAACTCTTCACTTTGTTGTCAGGAATGAACGTCTCGGATACCAGTGTCGGCCTGCCGGTGATCATCTGGCCGCGCCGGACAATCATCATACCGATATCAGTATTAACCTCCTCGTCAGTGTGATTTGCTTTCAGTATCAGATGCAGCCATAAATGGACTGCCTGAGAATCTCTGTATAGCCTGCTGTCCATGAATTGTCTGTGTATCAATGCAAACCCCTTGCCGGATTGCTCCGGCGTTACAGGCCGCTCCTCCGGCGCTCTGCCGGGGAACCGGTACACGTTATTTAATGCGGTATTCATGATCCGACCTCCTGTCCGGTTTCAGATAAAAACGCCTGGTACTCTTCCATGAGCAATCCGGCCTCGCCGTCCAGCTCTAACCCTGCATCAGCAACAGCCTGAATAAACTTTCTGGCCTTCACTGCGCTGAACTGCGGTAACGCCGCGCTGCGGGTCAGTTTCTTCTTACCGGCTGCTTTGGCTTTGCTCATCAGCCCCGTGGCAACAGAGTCAGCTTTCGGCCCATGTTCGCGAGATAGTGCAACTGCTGTTGTCGCCGCTATTTCACCTGCTTCAACCAGCTTTATCAGTTCATCACCGGATGACAGAAGTTGCAGGTGGGTTTCAACATCAGAAGTTGATCTGTGGAATTCATCAGCAATTTCCTGAATTGTGTATCCGGCATTCCTTGCTCTGTTGTATTGCTTTGCGCGCTGAACAGGGGTAATAGCCAGCCCCTCACTGGTACCAGCCTGATGGGCGAGGCGCTCTAACTCGGTACCAATGAAATCCTTACATTCAATCCGGGGGATACTAATACCGTCAGCAATAGCGTATCCGGCACCGATATAGCGATGCTGACCATCAATGATCTTCACCCCTTTCTCTGTCACCTGGACGGATAATGCCGGGAGGTCTGACCCTGATTTCCATAATTCGCACATTTTCCGAGCGTGTTCTTCATTAAGAGGGCGAATGTTATCGCCCGGCTCCAGATACAGCTCTTCATACGGAACCATAAATGCTTTCTTAACGGTGGTGCCGGTGCCGTTTTTGTCTTTATGCTTGTAATATTGCGATAGCGTTGCCATAATTACTCCTGTATGTATGTTCAGTTAATGCGCCTCTGCTGCTCCAACAGCCGGGGCGTTTTCTTTTGTTCTCATTAGAGAGAGTTCGCCGATCTGCTTCCACAGAAACCGGTACTCTTCCTCGCTGATTTTCTTCTCGCCTGGCAAAACAAAATCTGTGATACCGGCTGCGGCCAATGTCTCGCATATCTCCGGTAACTTTTCTGTTCTGCGTAAGACTGTTGAATCGTGTACACCGAGCAGTTTTGCAACCACTGTCTGTGTGGTGCTTCTCAGTGCCTGATGAGCTGTTGCCATCAGATGATTTGACACAAACCGGTTAAACGATTTGCGTGGATTTGCATTTTCCATAATTCATAATGTCCTTATTGAGATACAGTTATTCGCTCACTTCCTGTGAGGTGTTGCTGTGTTGAAA